>JAZRMT010000079.1:0-7528 GCA_045647805.1 Eubacteriales bacterium
GTGTAAGCACAGTAATGTGTTCAGCTGAACGATACTAATTGACCGAGGGCTTGAACTGTTGTTTTGCATGAAACAATACTCAAGCAGCAAATTTCTTGAGCTTCGTTTCTTCTTGTTCGGTTTTCTGTGAGCATTTGCTTGAGAGATATTTACTGTCTCATGAATGCTTTTCTATATTGGAGTCTCGCTTTTGCGAGGCTTTTTTAATGCCTTCCCTGTTGGGGTAGCGAATCGGCGTGAGAGTGTTAGAAAACAACTGAGTGTTGTTTTCCCTCGAGCGTGACCGAGCCGCAGCGAGAAGGGGGACCGCGTAACGGTGGATGAAGATTTGAGTTGACGATAACAATATTTAAGCATGATCTTTTTCATTCGCTCCTGCGTAAAGACCTTCTATGCCGTCTTTTGTCTGCGAGCAGCCAAAGCCGTCATAGGGCTTTCCTCTACCGCTCTGCGGTATATAGGAGCGAAGGAAAAGGCAGGATACCATCACCTGTGCTTTTTGGCAGGTGTTTCGCATTTTGCTTCTCCCAAAAGTCCGTATATTTTGCGCAAAATGCGAATATACTTCGCCCCTCGGACTACGTCCTTTTAAGGCTCCGCCTTGTAAAATTTTGCTTGCAAAATTTTGGGCTAGTATGAAGCACAGTTCCTCTAACCGTAGCTTGTAGGGAAGATTTTGTTTGAATATGAAGCACGGTACATATAGCCATAGCTTTTAGGGAAGATGTTGTATATATATGTTCATTGTAATAGATTAATTAAAGCTTAGAAGAGTCTCGCTTTTGCGAGGCTTTTTGTTTTGCGAAGTATTTAAGTTAATAATACAAAAAAATGAATGTAGTTGTTGACATTATTGTTTTTTTATGATAGAATACTTCCAAAGTGGAGGTATTAACATGATTTTTAAGAATATTGATTTTCATAACGTATCAGAGCTGGCGAGGGATGATGACGGCTCGTATATAATGCACAGATTTCCACTTTCCGTAGAGGAAAAAATGGATGGCGGTCAGAAAGCCAACATGATTACAACCGGTGTTGAGCTCCGGTTTAAAATAAGGAGCGGAAGTGTAAAAATCAGGCTTAAAAATGCCGGTGAAGCCAACACATCGACAAGTATATATCAATACAGAGGCTCGATTCTTGACTCCTGGCAAAATTACGTTATATCTATTCCCGCTGGTCAAGAGATTGAAAGGGAAATAAGAATACACGACGAACCCGAGCTTTTGAAGCAGGTAAGTGATGCAGCGGGCTATCCTTATTCCACAGACGTAGTCAGACTAGTTCTCAGTTCATCCTTTGTTCGTTTTGTTGATGTCGTAGGTGACATTGAACCACCGTCACCTGGAGATATTCCAAGTAAGACTTACCTTGCTTACGGTTCATCCATAACACACGGCAGTCAAGCCTATGCCATGGCTACGAATTTCGTATCTCAGGTAGCAACATACTTTAAGGTCGATAACCTTAACCTTGGACTTCCGGGTAACTGCAGACTTGAAGCGGCAGTTGCTGATAAAATTGCCGAAATGGGCAAGCGTGGTGAGTGGAATTTTGCAACCCTTTGCCTTGGTATCAATATTTCCTCACTTCCTGCCGAAGAATTCAGGGAAAAGGTCAGATATATGCTTAAAACTATTGTATCAGCGAATCCGGAAAAGCCTGTTTTCGCTATTTCTCCCGTGTATTCGAGAGATGATATGATAGGCAAAACCAATCTTTCAACCTTCAGAACGGTAATAAAAGAAGAGGTCGAGCGACTTAACGGTAAAAACCTTCATTATATAAATGGTCTTTCTCTTTTAGGCGGACCTCAAGGTCTTTCCGGTGACCTTGTACACCCCTCTCCCGACGGAGCAAACGAAATTGCTCGCAATTTGATAAAAGCCATGTCGCCTTACGTATAAGAAAAAAACGACTCGAGAGAGTCGTTTTTTTATCGTTATTTGCTATTTAATTCATTTAGTGACTCAAGTGTTTTATTTACAAGAGTCTGACCGCCCTCGGGCGAGACGTTACAGCTATAAATTATTGCGCTGTAACCCATATTTTCTTTTGCTCTTTCGGTACATAGATATCCGCTCTTGCCGCCTTGAGTTGAGTCAAATGCCGCAAGCTGAACTATGAAGGTCTGAACAAAGGGGCTTCTACCTTGGATTCTGTGCTGATAGTCGATATAAAGCTCGAACGGGTTTGAAGCGAAGGCAATATCACCGATTCTTATTGTGTGGACCTCTGTGGGAATAAATTCCTGATTTTTCTCATATCGGTCAATGGTCGCCTTGTATCTACCGAGAATAGAACCCTTAACAGAAAATCCTCGACTGTTAGTTTCATCTTTATCGGAATTTAAATATGAGTTATAACCGTTAACCGAATCTTCGTACTGTTCTTTCGTAATCTTCCAAGCCTCAAGAGGTATAGCTTCTACCTTGTGAAGGACGGGAGCGTCCTTGATCTTTTCCTTCGATGCCCACGGATATACCTCAAAGAAGGCGTTAGCTATTCTTTCCCCAAGATCTACCTTGTTATAATACTCGTGAGGATGGTAGCTGACCGAGGCGATTTCGGTATGCTTTGCATTCTCTCCGTACTTTAGCTTGTGCCTTCTGTCCCGCGCAGTTTGGTAATGAAGAATATGAGGTGAAAGGTCACCTGCGGCAGCGCATTGAGGCAAAATGTAAATATTACCGTACTTTTCACGTATAAATTCTCTTGCAAAGTGCCAATAATCCGAGGAAAGATAACGCTCTTCTTCACCGCACTGCGCGGGACAGGGAACGTTGATTATCGCACCTGTAAGTTTCTCATCCTTATCAAAGGTGAAAAGAAAATTGACGTTTGAATCGGTAGAGCCCTCGTACCCCGAGAACATCTCGTCGTTTGTTCTTCCGTACATAACTCCATGTCCGTTTGGGGCAAGAGAATCCTTTCGTCCGTTTAATGCGCCTCTATCGTTAAAGTAGGTAACGCGTCTTGAAACTCCAACCGAAGCAGTTCCGTAACCGTAGGCATACGAGCCTTCGCTTCTTTTTTCATAAGCTTCAACTATCACGTCGCTAATATTTTCAACAAGGAAGCTTCTGTATATTTGTGGAGGCTCGATAGGAGTTTCGCACGGTTCATCGTCAAAATTAAAATGATAGGTCATAAATCTTGGGGAAGAATGAGTATGAGTCGCGCTGTATAAAATATTTTCAACGGGAATATCTTTGTTTTTGCTTTTTACCGCCGCTTTAATGTCCACGATTATATTATCCATGGCGCTGATAAAATCGCCCGATACCATAATAACGGTATCCTCTCGTTCAATAACAAGAGCGGTAACGGTAATTTCATCCATACATTTCTCGGATACTCTTCTGTAAAACTGACCGGTCATTACTACCGGTGCGTCGGTAGAAACGTCTCTTGAAGCCCAACCAATCTTAATCATTTTTTCTCTCCTTATGCTCTGAAAATTAGGTAATACATACTCATTGATTCTTTTCCAAGCTTGATCTTCAGCTTTCCGTCCTTGTATTCCGAGGGGGGATTGCCGATATAATAGCCTTCTGCCGAAATAGCCCAAACGACTAAATCGTTATGAGGCGTCTCAATCTCAATATCTGCTTCAATGCTTTCGATAAGCACGGGAGGTTCACCGTATTCAAGCATTTTTTCTCCGTCAAATTTTGCGTTTGTATTTCTTGCTCTTCCGACGGTTGTTAGAAGGATATTATCGGTTTCGGTTATAGGTTTGTCGGTAAGTGAAGAGAGCGCAATCACAGCAAAATCGGTATCCGACTTAACGCTTACTCCATTAAGCTCAATTTTGCCGTTCTTTCCGAGGAATCCGTAGGCACACTTGGTCATTGGAGTATTTACATAGCCGTAATTCTTCTCAACGTCACGGTAGAGCTCTCCGGTGGTTGAGGTAACGGAATTTACACAATCCTCTTCTTTTACGTTATATACTTCAATTCCGTCTTTAGGATTTACAAGGGCATATTTGTCAATAGCCATCTCGTAGACCTTCTCATCGCCCTTTGCTCTGGAGTTGTACTCAATAGCGCGGAAATCCTTGCTTGCCTTAACGTCACCTCTTCTTGTAATAAGAGCAGCGTGATAGAAGAGACCGAACTTCGCGGGATCGTTCCATGCGCTGAATATGCCTTGACGGTAGGGAGTATTTCCGATCTTCTCGCAGGAAAACTCTTTACCAAGCATATTCATGTTATCAAGCTTGGCGGAGTATGAGTAGGTATGAATCGCAAAGCCGGACCAGCCCTGAAGCATTCCGACTGCGGCGGAATAAATTACTGAATCGGCTCTGTACTCGTTAGGCCAAGGAGCATCCCATTCCGAAACGTACATAGGTCTATCCTTGTCTGCCATTACCGAGCAACGGGTAAGATAACTCTTTCTTTCATCCGTAACGCTTTTGTTCATGCAGTATTTTTCAAACTCGCCCCAATGCCAGTCATAAAAATAAGGATGCGTATCAAGGAAATCCATATCGTCATGTGACTTGTAGCAGTCAATGCTACATGCCCAGTTAGTGCCTGTAATCGGAATTTTTAAGCCGATACTTCTCATATGATCATACATTTCCTTGAAGTACTCCTTTTGTACCTCAAGCTTAAAATCAAGGAGATCGTCGTCGGTATGACTACTTAAGTTTACTTCTTCTAGATTTCTCTCGATACCTTTTTTCTTGAGCCACTCGTCAAATCCGGTGAGAAGCTCGGTTCTGTAAGGCTCGTCGTAAACAAAATTCTCGGGCTTGTAGAACAGCTCGCACTCATTTACGATCTCCGCAAGAACGATTGTCGGCTCATCACAATACTTAAGACCTGTATAGGGGTTTACGTGTGTCCAAAGCTCGGTTGCAAACTCCTTTTGAAGCTCAATAAGCTTTCTGTTATAGCAGCAGTAGGGCTTTGCCGCATCTGCTAATGCCCGAGCATTTTCGACACCCTCTTCCGAGCGGAATTTTCTATATGTAAACATATCCATATAGACGTAAATTCCTTCTTCCTTAAGGCAGTAGATGAGGTAGTCGAGTCTGTCTATACTCTTCTCATCGAGGTGAGCCTCAGTAACTCTTTTACCTTTGTCAAAGGCAAAAATATTGGGTGTATGCCATTCTGAGTCGAGCTGGTGCATACGAACAAGGTTAAGTCCGAGTTTGGCAAGCCTTCTCGCAAGCTTTTTTGCATAGTCCTTCTCGGGGAAGCAACCTGCTCCATTGAAATTTGTACCCCAGAATTTTACTTTAGTTCCGTCCTCGAAAATAAAATCTCGTCCCGAAACTTTAAGAAAACCGTGGTTTCCCGCGGGTTTTTCGGATTCAAAAACGAAGGAAATATCGACAGGAACGTCATCGTGGAAAAATGGATATGGAATAAACTTTGACATTATTAACTCCTTTTTTAAAAGTTTCTACTTGAATTATACCACAAAATGAGTTATAATCTATACAGTGAGCTAATAAATAATAATGATTTTTGTCACTTTGGGGAGCGTTAGTCTATGAAAGGTATTTTTGAAAAAAAAGAAAGCTTCGATCTTATCGCTTTTATTTCCAAGGGCTTTCATGCTTATCCACCGCTTTTTCACCCACACTGTGAGTTTGTTTATGTTGTATCCGGAGAGCTTTTTGTAACCATTGACGGTAACGAAAAAAGAATCGGTGCAGGTCAGGGAGCATTAGTTTTTCCTTACGTTACCCATAGCTATATGAAGGCGGCTGATACCGACTTTGCGGTGATGCTTTTTGATCCAAAAATTACTTATTACGAAAGGCTTTTCTTGACAAGCAAGCCTAAGTGTCCCTTTATAAGCGATATTTCTCGGCTTTTTCCGATGATTGAGCGAGTCTGCTGCCTTGTTAAAAACGAGAATAAGGAAGTATCAAAAGGGGCGAGGGGCTATCTCAACGGAATTATTGCAGAGATTCTTTCTTTAATCACACTTGAAAAAAGCGATGCGGTTGAAACCGATATATCTAAAAAAATACTTGAATATTGTTCTGAGCATTTTACTGAAAATATCAGTATAAAAAGCGTTTCCAAGGCTCTTTTTATTAGCCAAAGCTACGTTTCAAAGATATTTTCAAATAAGCTTTGTTACGGTTTTCGTGAATATATCAATCTTCTGCGAATAAATAGAGCGAAAAAGCTGCTTGAATCTACCGATGAAAAGGTTCTCGATATAATGCTTGACGTGGGCTTTGACAATCAATCAAGCTTTAACAGAGTATTTATGGATATTGTAGGTGAGTCTCCAAGTACATATCGCAAAAATAAAAGCTGATTTGCAAAGGTCAAATCAGCTTTTTAAATTATCTAATGATTAAAATAACAGGTGTAAGAATATTTGCAGGTGTTTGAACCCTAATTTTTCCGTCTTTATCAGTGAACTCAACACTCTTGTAGCTACCGTCGTGCTGCAAACATTCAATAGAAGTGACATCTCTATTTACTACGAGAGTTATCTCATCAATCGGATCAAGTGAAATGTTAAAGAATCCAACGAAGAGCGAACTGTCAGGCATATTTGCCGCCCTCAGATAAACCTCGGCATCATCGGGATAATATACGGGAAGGTTTCCCGATTCTTTGAGCAAATTGATCATTTGCAGCTTTCTTGACTGATTGAGGAAGGAGAATGCCTGAGTATAGTGGAATGTTGCCTCGGGGGTACCCGCAAAGCTAACTACAAAACCACCAATTTCGTTCTTGTAGCAGACAACACCGGGGAAGAGCGGAAGTTTCGGATCGCTCCCCGCACCGTTAGGTGTAGCAACAACCATAGAGCGGGGGAATACGCCCGGCTTTGTGGGGATAAGCCTATGAAGCTTCATCTGCTTTGAAGAGGTGTTGCCGTTATCAAAGATGATCTCCTGACTTGCACTCTTGTCATTTTCGGGAATTTCCTCGATATTTACACCGATAAATTCACCAAATCCGCGCTTAATCAGATTTTTGGCGGACTCTGCCGCAAGGAATACCGTTCCCGACAGCATTTCCTTGATCTCTTCGTCCGAGAAGAATTCGTCTCTTTTTCCGTCGAGGAATACAGCTCCACCGTCCTTTTCGGAATAATACATAGGAAGTCCGAGTCTTTCAAGAACGCACCTTGCCCATGAGTTGATTTTAGATGAATGAGTAAAGCCGGAAAGCGGCGGTTTAGGCTCCCAAAGCTTTTTCGTAAGAGGTATTCTGCAACCTAGCCATTCAAGAGAGGGGACTATCCTTGAAAGCTCATTATAGAAGCCATAATATTTACCGAGTATTTTTCTATATGCTTCACCGCTCTCGGGTTCGTATGCCCCAAGTCTTGTTATCCAGTGCTTGCAGCCCGATGCTCCCTCAATAATAGATGCGGTAAAGTGAGTGTGAAGGCTGTGAGCTCCCGTAGAGTATCTGTTCTGCGGACAGGTATCGGTTTCGGCAAGGAATACGTCAACCTTATCTCTCATTCCTGCGATCTGTGTTGCACATCTTGCTATGGAATCAGTGATATTTCTCGCACCTAGAGG
>JAZRMT010000080.1:0-3334 GCA_045647805.1 Eubacteriales bacterium
TATGAAGAATTCTCTGATTGGTTCAACAACGGCGCAAGCGGTTGTAGCAAGAACTAAGGCTATTACTGCGGCAATAAGTATTATTCGGCGTTTCTTTATGCTGAAGAGCGCGGCTCGTTCTATCATCTTGCAATCCGCGAGGAGTTGCTTTTCTCTATTGCTGTAATCCTCCGAATGCTTCATGGGTATATCCGGGAGAGCTTCTACACGCTTCACCTCAATTACAGCCGCGGAGTAAAGAGCCTTTTTTATTAACGAATTATAGCTGCTCATCGATCTTATTCTCCTTTATCCAGGCTACCAGTATGGATTTTCCTTTTTTCAGGCGTGCTTTTACGGTATTAACGTTGATCGAAAACATCTTAGAAATTCTTGAACATGGCACGTTGTGAAGAATATTCATAAGCAGAACATCCTTATATATGTCCGGAAGTGACAAAATCTTCTTTACGATAAGGCTGTTTATTTCATCTCCTTCCACATCCGCAGTTACGTCCTCATCGCTCTCCATTTCACCTAGGCTATCAAGACTTATAAAAGCCTCTCTTTTATTCTTCTCAATATGATTAAACGCTTTATTCTTGGCTATCGTATAGATGAAGGACTTTAGCATTTCGGTATTATCGAATATAATTCTGTCAATATTATTCGCTATTGAATACCACGCTTCTTGCAGGACGTCCTCAGCAACATGAATATTCTTTGTATAATTCATTATTCCTTTCAGCAAAAAGCCGTTGTACTGACGGTAGAGCATTTCGAACTTGGATTTTTGTTCTTCGCTCTCTATCATCGAAAGATAAATTGATAACAAGGTTTTTCTCCTAAGTTTTTCTTCTATTGTACTCCTTTTTATAAGATATGTCAAACCTTTTTTGTTTTTGGAATTTTCTTAGAACTTTTTTAAAAAACAGTCACCCAAAACCTTTTTTTATTTGTATTATATATAGAACGGTATAAAAAAGAAAGGGCGGTGGTTCGTGTGAATAGTATGTTTTGTGCTTGACTAAGCCCTATGTCAATTCACATCAAGGTTTTTTAACCCAAAAATGTAAAAAAGGAAAGGAATAAAAATGAAAAAAACAATATCATTCGTAATTATTCTCGCGGTTTTAGTATCTGTATTTACCGTTGCGGCATCGGCAGCCTCGGGATCATCTGATATTACACCTTATTACAATAATGTGTATTACGCTAAATGTTTTTTCACAATTGAAGAAGACGGTAACGCAGAAATAAAAGTTTCTTATGAAGGTGTTCCCGGGATGGTAACCAGTGCCTACATTTTAGTCATTCTTCACAAAAAGGCTTCTTCGACTTCTTGGACAGAGGTGGATTATTGGGAAGATTATTCCTACTCAAGTAATTATTCTAATACCTTTAATATATCAGTCGACCACGGTACGTACAAGGCAGAAATCACCTACACCATCAACGGTAACGGCGGTGCTGCCGACGTTATAACTCATGAGATTGAAAGAACTTATTAGGATAATAGGTCCAAGGATTCGTCGAGCTATGACTACTTAAAGCCGAGCTTGACAGATTAAAAGTAATGTTATATAATAATATAGGAGATAAGAAATGAAATCGGCAAGAAAAATTAGTAAAGCTTTTATGTTAGCATTAGTATTAATAATGACTATAACAGCTTTTCCCGTGGCAATTTCAGCAGAAGAAACCGAAAACAACAATTATTCTTCCAGAGCTATATATGATACTGCCCAAGTATCATACATAAATAACGCATGGACGGGACAATACTTAAAGAACGCGGATTACGAGCTTGCTTTAGAAAACGGACTCATTGCCACTCACGGTGACACGATAAAATGGGAAATAACTCCGCTCAGCGATGGAAACTATACCATAAGAACGGTATCATCTCCGCATTTTTATCTAACAGTTTCGGGAACTTCGTATGTTGATTTTCTTCCACTCAGTAATAGTTCAATTCCCAACCAATACAGATGGCAAATAACTACCGCGAGTGGCGGAGGGTGTCTGCTTAAAAACGTACAAACTAATTCTTATTTGTACGAAAGCAGCGGCTCGCTCCAATTAACAAGTTCTTTGCCTACTGTGAATACTAGTTATTTCAGAAGAGTAACTTGGAGAATCGCTGAATCCACCTCCTATTTTGGAAATACCGATGCTCACGAATACATAGAGCTCACAAGCGGATATAAATTCAAAACATTCTATATGTTTAGCAATCAATGTAGGTCTCCGCAGTTGGCTCGTGAATATGAGAATGTTATGTGGGGCGGAGCAGAAAACTTCACCTTTACGGTACCTACTAACAGTTACGTAACATATAACGATGTAACAGGTGAGTTTACCTCTTCTTCTTCAACGACGAGATATAGTACAACGATAACCGCAACACATAGGGTAACGGGTTTGCAAAGTAGTTTTACTCTCGTTGTAAATCCGAAAGCAATTTTAATGGGTGTTACCAACTCCGGAAACCACGATCATTCATCCGCATTAACCACTATTAAAACTAACATTCTGAATTGCAAGTACAGTCATGCTACACCTGTTACAGGTGCATTTACAACCGCAAACGTTGACAGTTATCTGTCAAGTGATATTAATAATATTTTCGTCAGCCGAAGCCATGGAGGTGTTACCACCTCGGGAAGTGTTCAAACAGCAACAAACATTATATTAAATGACGATTCTACCGCTTACGTTAGATATCGAAGTTACGCAAGTATAAAAAATCTTGATTTGACAAATATGAAACTCGTTATGTTCGTAGCCTGCAAAACAGGTGTAGGCGGTGCCGGGGGACTGAATTTGCCGACGGTTGCGGTAGAGCAGGGGGCTGAAACTGCAATAGGATTCTCAGAAGATATTACTTGTGCGACTGCCAACAGTTGGACTGAAAAATTCTTCGATTTACTTGAAGATGGATACTCTGTTGAATTAGCTTGCGCTTATTTAGCTGCTGTTGATTATAAATCAACGTGTATGACAAGTTATGTACTCTGCGGTTCCGGAGATACAACAATTTGGAATTAAGGCATAAAAATCTTTATTTACAGAAAAGGAGAAATAAAAAATGAAAAAAACAAAAATTTTGGCGCTTTTACTCGTATGCATATTGGCATTTACAATTTTGTCCGGTTGCAGCATTTTCACAAACAAAGCCGACGACAAGGGCAACGACACCGAAAGCGGAACCAACGACGGAAATGACAACGAAAATTCCGACGACGACAGCTCCGAAAACACCGATGCGGACACCGACTCTGCCGCAACCACACTCGTTTCTTACACCGTAAGCGAGAGCGATGCGTTGATCGGTCTGGAGGTAACAGGTTCC
>JAZRMT010000081.1:0-27223 GCA_045647805.1 Eubacteriales bacterium
ACCTCACCGGATTCCTCAAGCTCCTTAGCCTTTGCCTTATCGTCCTTAAAGGGATTCTTAAGATAATTATTTAAAGTAGTTATGGTATAATGGCGTGGAGGGGTGGTCTGCTTTTCCTGCGGCTTAAAGTCAATATTGACCTGCTCGCCAACAGAAAGCCTTGGAAGTATTTTATCCTTTTTAGTATAATCGTCGTACTTCGTCCAGCCCTTTTCGAGAATTACCGTCCCCTTAAGAGAGAACTCCTCAAACTCTCCAACCTTGATCTTGATCTCCGACTTTTCCGCAACACAGTCCTCGGCACAGAACACCGCAACAAAACGACGGAAAACGGTAGAATAAACCTTCGCCTCGTCGGGTGAAAGCTTATCCTTGGGAGGAATCTTATATGTGGGAGTCAGAGCCGAGTGTGCCTCTATCTTTGAATCGTCAAAAATATACTTAGAATCCTTGAATCTAACGGGATAGCCGAGCTTTGAAACGTTAGATATTATTGATTTCATTTTATCCTTCTCGGCAGTAGCAAGATACTCCGAGTTCGTTCTCGGGTAGGTCAGATATCCCTCCTCGTAAAGCTTCTGAATAATCTTAAGGCTGTCGGTCATGGACATCTTGTATTTCTCACCGAGTACGTTCTGCAGTGTAGAGAGAGAATAGAGCTTACCGGGGAAAATATTATCCTTTTTACTCTCAACACTCGTAACAACAGCTCCCGCCTCGTTATATCTGCGAGAAAGCTCTTCGGCATCAGAAAGTTTGTCTTTTGCAAATTTTTCTTTACATATAAGCTCTACTTTCTCGCCATTTGTCTCTTCCGCACTTTGTAACACGAAATATTTTTCCGGAGTGAAGTTACGTATCTCAAGATCTCTGTCGTAGATAGCTCTGACTATTGGAGCTATTACTCTTCCTACTCGGAGGAGCTTACCGGTTTTGATTGTCGCATAGCGGGTAAGGTTAACACCGTAGAGCCAATCTATATAGGTTCTTGCATAGCCCTCTCCCGCCAGGTTATCATATTCACTCTCATCCTTCATCTCAAGAAGAGCCTTCTTTACCGTCTCGGGCGTCTGGTCAGGGAGCCAAAGGCGTTTTTGCGCCTTCTTTTCTGTTAAGGAATTGTCAACGCAAAGCCGGACTATGATCTCACCCTCTCGGTCAGCGTCTCCTGCATTTACTATGGTATCAACATCGGGACGGTTGCAAAGCGTCTTTATTATTCCGAACTGCTTTTTAACCCCGGAATCCACCTTCTTACCGTTGTCACGGCGAAGCTCAAAAATGAACTGCTTAGGGAAACAGGGCAAATTATCAAGAGTCCATCTGCCGTCAGAGCCCTTATTGTAGGTTTCAATATCTGCAAGGGAGAACAAGTGTCCGAAAGCCCACGAAACGATATAATTCTCGCCAATATAATAGCCGTCCTTCTTAGTCATCTTCTCGTCGATTCCCGCGATAATATTCCTCGCCAGGCTCGGCTTCTCAGCAATGATAAGAACCATATTTTCTCCCTCCCTTCAAAAGCAGTACTTATATATTGTATCATATTTCAAGGCAAATTTCCACCTGTTTTTGAAAAATATTTTGAATAACAAATAATCGGAAGTTTTTCTGCCGTTTATTTACGCAAGGACTTTTATTTTGCTTCTTTTTATGTTATAATGTAATTAAACGAAAGTGAGGATAGGCAGATGAACATAAAAGATATTCTTTCAAAATGCGATCATACGCTTCTTGGCGTTACGGCGACGAGGGCAGAGATTTTCAAAATTCTTGATGACGGTATAAAATACGGAGTGGCTTCTGCGTGTATTCCCCCGTGTTACGTTTCGTCGGCTAAAGAATACGTCGGTGACAGGCTGAAAATTTGTACCGTAATCGGCTTCCCTAACGGTTATTCGGAAACGGCAGTCAAGGCATACGAGGCAAAGGTTGCTGCCGAAGCGGGAGCTGACGAAATAGATATGGTGATCAACGTCGGTATGCTTAAGGACGAAAGATACGATGACATTCTTGCCGAAATAAACAGTGTAAAGGCGGCAATAAACGGAAAAATACTCAAGGTCATAATTGAGACCTGCCTGCTTACCGAAGAGGAAAAGATCAGGATGTGCGAAATAGTTTCAGCATCGGATGCCGATTTTATCAAGACATCTACCGGATTCTCTACCGGAGGAGCTACAAAAGAGGATATAGCCCTATTCAAAAAGCATATAAAAGGCGGAAAGCTCATCAAGGCGGCAGGAGGAATTTCAAGCCTTGAGGACGCAGAGGATTTCATAAGACTCGGTGCAGACAGACTTGGCACCAGCAGGGTTGTCAAGATCGTTAAGAACGAAAAAAATATTAAAGGATATTAAGGGAAAATATGGATAAGTCGAAATATTACACACCGCATATCAAAGCAACCCCCGAGGACTTTGCAAAAACCGTGCTTATGCCCGGTGATCCTCTGAGAGCAAAGTTCATTGCGGAGAATTATCTTGAAAACGCCGTCCTTGTCAACAACGTGCGAGGCATAAACGGCTACACCGGCAGCTATAAGGGGGAAAGGGTGTCGGTAATGGCAAGCGGAATGGGAATCCCATCTATCGGTATTTACTCTTACGAGCTATATAATTTCTTTGGTGTGGAGAACATCATACGAGTTGGCTCGGTTGGCGGAATGAGCGAAAGCGTCAATGTCAGGGATATCATCTTCGGTATGGGTGCCTGCACAACCAGCAATTTTGCCGTTCAGTACGGACTGGAGGGCACATTCGCTCCGATTTGCGACTACGAGCTTCTTAAGACCGCCATAGAGGAGGCGGATAAGCTGGGTGTAAGATACTCTGTCGGCAATATTCTCTCCTCTGACATCTTTTATAACGCTAACGAGGGTGCAAGCAAAAAATGGGCTGAAATGGGAGTACTTGGTGTAGAGATGGAAGCGGCTGGGCTTTATATGAATGCGGCAAAAGCCGGCAAGCGCGCCCTTGCAATATGTACTGTTTCCGACCACCTTGTTACCGGAGAAAGCCTGTCATCCGATGAAAGGGAAAGCTCATTCACGGAGATGATGGAGATCGCCCTCAACACGGCTATAAGGTTTAATAAGTAATCTTTAATTTACATTTTACGGTGATTTTATGAAAAAAGCCAAAAGAGTATTTTTGATAGTTTTAGATTCATTCGGAATTGGAAAGGCTCCCGACGCCAACGACTTCGGTGACAAATGCGTTAATACCTTATTAAGCATTTCGCGCTCTCGGCATTTTTCCATAAGTAATCTTTCAAGGCTCGGACTCGGCTGCATTGACGGTGTTGAATGCGTTAAGACGGAAGGGGAGCCTATCGGAGCGTATGCAAGACTGACCGAGAAGAGCCGAGGCAAGGACACAACCATTGGTCATTGGGAGCTTATGGGAATAGTCTCGAACTCTCCCCTTCCGACCTATCCCGATGGATTTCCAAGTGAGATTATTTCGGAATTTGAAGGAAGAACTAAAAAAAGAGTTTTATGCAATCGCCCATACTCCGGTATCGAGGTGATCAAGGACTACGGAGCTGAGCATATGAAGAGCGGCGATCTTATCGTCTACACCTCCGCCGACAGTGTATTCCAGATTGCGGCACATGAGGAGATCGTGAACATCGAGGAGCTGTACGGATATTGCAAAATTGCCCGTGAAATACTTACGGGCAGGCACTCGGTAGGCCGTGTTATTGCCCGGCCGTTTATAGGCACGGAGGGCGGCTTTACAAGAACTGCAAACCGTCGTGATTTTTCGCTTGTTCCTCCCAAAGAAACCGTTCTTGATCGCATAAAAGAATCCGGAATGGAGGTTATTTCGGTAGGCAAAATAAAAGATATTTTCGCAGGGCAAGGCATAACGAGAAGTATTTTTACCCACTCAAACCGTGAGGGCATGGAGGCAACCGAAAGGCTTCTTTATGAAGAATTCAACGGACTTGCATTCATTAATCTCGTAGAATTCGACTCGAGCTACGGACACCGCCAGGATGCCGACGGCTATGCGAGAGCGATCGCAGACTTTGACAAATGGCTCGGAGATTTTCTTTCGAAGCTCGGGGACGATGACGTTCTGATTATTACTGCCGATCACGGATGTGATCCGTCTGATGACAGTACAGACCATACCAGAGAATACGTTCCGTTTCTACTTTTCGGTAAACAGATCGAGCCCAAAAACCTCGGTACAAAGGACTCATTTACTTATGCGGGCAGTACGGTTCTTACCTTACTCGGGATAGGTGACTCTGAATTATGATGCCGTTAATTATAGGAATTGCAGGCGGCTCGGGAAGCGGCAAGTCCACCCTTGCAAAAAATCTTCTCGCCGCATTAGACGGTGCTTTACTTATAACTCACGACGATTATTATAAGGAAGAGAACCCCGCTTCGTCGGATTTCAACTACGACCACCCCTCGGCATTTGATAATAAGCTTCTGTTTTCTCACCTCTCGGCACTTCGCGCGGGAAAAAGTGTAGATTCACCGATATACGACTATACCGCTCATAAAAGAAGCAAAATAACAAGGAGGGTACTTCCTTGCCCCGTCATAATACTTGAGGGAATACTCGTTCTCGAGAACGATAGACTTAGAGAGCTTTTTGACCTGAAAATATTCGTTGACACCCCAGAGGATCAAAGACTTGAAAGACGAATAAGACGTGACGTCAAAAAGCGTGGAAGAAGCCCTGAATCGGTGCTTTTGCAATTTGAGCGCACTGTTAAGCCGATGCACGATCTGTACGTCGAGCCCAGCAAAAAATTTGCCGACCATATCGTCAAGGGCGGAGGAAAGGATCCCGAGGTTATAGAAATGCTGACAAGAGTAGTCAAGGGACTGCAAAAACAAAATTAAGCCTTCGGGCTATCGTTTGGACATAATACAAAAAGAACAGAGGTGCTTTACGGTACCTCCGTTCTGCTTTTTTCGGTTATGTTCGTTTTTTCAACGCCACAACCCATTAATTGTCTCCCGCTTAGGGATTTTTTATTTTTTTCGTCTCCCGACAAGGGAGATTTTTTTATTTTTCGGCTCGTTTTTTTGTCAAAACCCCTTTCCATAATATGCGCGTAATAAAGGCGAGGGATTTTTTTGAATTTTTTAGAGCGGATTTTTGTGCATTTTGCACAACAAATTCTCTTTTTTGGCGTTTTTTATTGGAAGGGTACTATACTTACACGGCACAAATTTCATTGTATAATAGCTTTGCCGAGAGCGGAACGCACTCCGCACTCGGAACACGGCGAAGGTGCGTTTTCGCCGATATTTAGGGAGGGAAAATGAATAAGAAACGAAAAACAAAATATTCAAGCGACCTCCCAAGGAGAATGTACGGCTTCTTCACCGCCTATTCCGATGCGGGGGTACCCAGCTTCTCCAAGTTTGCAAGAAGCATCGGGGCAACGCTTGCCGAGCTTGAAGGCTTCAGAAGCAGAAAGGAATTTGACAGAGCTTATCGTGAATGCAGCGAAATCCGAAGAGATTATCTTATTGACAATGCGCTGAACAAAAGATTCGATTCAAGCTTTACTAAATACCTTCTGTCCATTGAGTACGGCGAAGCGGAAAATGCTTCTGAAAACGGAGATCTGACTCTCAGATTGGAGGTTAGCGAATAATGGATTTTCGGCTGTCTGTTACGAAAAAGCAGAAGTCCTTCATTGACGCCAATGAGGCAGAGGTTTTGTTTGGCGGAGCTGCCGGTGGCGGAAAATCCTACGGACAGATGGTTGACGCCCTTCTGTTTGCACTAAGGTACAGCGGCTCAAAGCAGCTTGTGCTCAGGAGAACCTTCTCCGAGCTTGACAAATCGCTTATCAGAACCTCTCTGGGGCTTTTCCCCAAGGAGCTTTACACCTTCAACTCATCCTCCCACGTGGGAAAATTCAAGAACGGCTCGGTCATCGACTTTGGCTACTGCGCAACCGAAAACGACGTCTACCAGTACCAGAGTGCGGAATACGACGTCATCCGCTTTGACGAGCTGACACATTTCACCGAAAATCAGTACATTTATCTGCTCTCGCGAGTGAGGGGAGCCAATGGCTTTCCCAAGCAGGTAAAATCAACCACAAATCCCGGCGGTGTCGGGCACTCCTGGGTTAAGGCACGCTTTGTGGATCCCTCTCCCTTTGGCGAAGGCTTTATCGGAGAGGACGGTATGAGACGGATTTTTATCCCATCTCTTCTCAAGGACAACAAATTTCTTTATCTTGGAGATCCCGAATATGAAAAGCGGCTACTCGCTCTTCCCGAAAAAGAGAAAAAGGCTCTCCTATATGGAGATTGGAACATCTTCGAAGGTCAGTATTTCAGCGAATTTGACCGAAGATACCACGTTATAGAGCCATTTGAGATACCCTTTCATTGGCGTAAATACCGAACGATAGACTACGGGCTTGACAGACTTGCCTGTCTTTGGGTTGCGGTTGCACCCGACGGTGCTTGCTACGTTTACCGAGAATTCTGCGAATCTAACCTCACAATCAGCGAGGCGGCGGCAAAGATTCTTGAATTTACCCCTAAAGGCGAGGATATTTACGCAACGCTTGCTCCGCCTGATCTTTTTTCGAGAACCCAGGAAACCGGAAAAACAAAGGCGTCGCTTTTTGCCGATTACGGTATCTGCTTCACAAAAACCTCAAATGACAGAGAAAGCGGCTGGCTATGCGTAAAGGAGCTGCTAAGAAAAAAGGAGACGGGAGGTCGTCTGCGGATATTCTCTACCTGTAAGGAGATCGCAAAATGTCTGCCCGCTCTGATAACCGATAAGCTGCGTCCAACCGACTGCTCTACCGAGCCGCACGAAATAACCCACGCCCCCGATGCTCTTCGAGGATTCGCCGTATTTCACGTCCGTCCTGCCGAAAGGGAACGCAGCATCGGAGCCCATTGGAGCAAGGATATGTGGGAGGATTACTTAGCCGCTGATGAAGCAGGAAAAAAATATTTAAAGAAAAAATACGGAGAACCAATTTGAAAAACCAAGAAAAAGGAAAAGACGCTCTTCTTGAGCACTGGCGAAGGCTTTACGAAGCGGCTCTTCTTGCTTATTCGGACACCCTTGAGTCACTCGAAAAGAGCATGGAGCAATATCTCGGCTCGGACGAGATCGACGGCTCTACGGAAAGGGCAAAGGCTGTAAGAAACATTACCTACGAGGTTATTGAATGCGAGATATCTGCGGATATTCCGCTTCCCAAGGCAGAGCCGGGATCGTACAGTCTGCGTAGAGGAGAAAACGCCAAAACCATCGAGCGTCTGTGTGCCGCCGCAAAGGATAGACTTCCCTTCGAGCGTGAAAACGACCTTGACGAAAGGTACACCTACGTATACGGCGGAAGCATCTGGCTTGTGGAGTGGGACAGCGAATTGAACGACGGAGGAGTTACAGGCGGCATCAGCGTACGTTGTATCCCGCCGAGTTCGTTTATTCCTCAGCCCGGCATAAACAACATCGAGGATATGGATTATTGCTTCCTTAAATTCACCACCACAAGAGGAGAGCTTCGGAGCAAATACGGAATTAAAGAGGAGATGCTGTCTCTTGCAGAATGTGAATACGAATTTGAGGACTCGGATCCCGAAACGGACACAGTAAGCCTTGTCACCGTTTTCTATAAGGATGACAGGGGCGAGATCGGAAAGCTTGTTTTTTCCGGTGAGCTGGTCCTCTCTAACGTTCCGAATTACTACAAAAGAAAGTCAAAGGTCTGCCGATGCTGCGAAATGCCACCCGAAAAGTGTCTTTGCCCATCGGGCGACTTTGAATCGGTGGATCTTGAGTACGAGAACGTCGATCTTAACGGCGAGCCTATAACTCTTCCCTATTACACACCGAAGAGATTCCCCATAGTCATACGCAGAAACACTCCCGGCAAGCCCTCTTGTCTCGGGGGCTCCGACTGTGAACGAATAAGACCTCAGCAGCAGGCTATCAACAAGGTAGAATCTAGGATCCTTGAGAAGCTACTGCGTGCGGGAGTTACTCCGGTCATTCCGGAGGGCTCGTCGGTAACTCTCAGCAATGCGGTGTTCGGTCAAGTCATAAGGATGCGACCGGGTGAGAGCCTCGACAATTACGGAAAGCTCGACACCACTCCCGATATATCGCAGGATATACTTGAGGCTGACAGGCTTTACGACATGGCAAAAAGAGTGCTGGGCATTTCCGACGCTCTCCAGGGTACGGACAATACCCAAGCAGAATCAGGCTATGCAAGACAGCTTAAGATCTCGCAGGCATCAAGCCGTCTTGAAACCAAAAGAAGAATGAAATATCTTGCCTACTCCGAGATATACAGACTGATCTTCGAGCATTATCTTGCATTCGCCGACGAGGGACGTCCGCTTTCTTACAGAGACGGGCTGGGTACTGTAAAGGTATCCGAATTTAATAAAAAGGATTTCATCGAGTGTGATGGCTCAGGCTATTATTACTGCGACGATTACCTTTTCTCGGTAGATCTGAATTCAGGAAACGAGTATACAAGAGAGGCACTTTGGGAGAGAAATCTCTCAAATCTCGAATCGGGAACGCTCGGTAGCAAGGACGATCCTCTTACTCTGCTTCGCTACTGGGAGGCTCAGGAGCGGGCACATTACCCCTATGCCAAGGAAAACGTCGAGTATTTTAAGGCACTGATAGACAAAAACAAAAAAGAAAGTGAGAAAAGCAATGACCAAGAATAATAACAACCCTTACAGAACCCTTGATCTTAAGCCTATCAAGGCTCCTTCACCTAAGCTCAAGAACGAGCCCCGTGCGAAGAAAACGGTGATCTCTGATAAAAAGTGTTCGGGAGGAAAATAAGGTGGAGGAAAACGAGATAGCAATGATCGATGAAACCGAAGAGCTCGACGATAAAGGCAGCGAAATCGAAGCGGAAGAAATCTTTGACGAAGAAAATGCCGACGATGTTACACTTGACCTCGAAACCGAGCTTGCCTCTATAACAGAGGAGCTCCCCGAGCTCAAGGCGGGTATAGACGACCTTGCCGAAAACGAAAGGTATTCCGAGCTCAGAGCTCTCGGACTTACCCCCACCGAGGCTTATCTTGCCACAAGAACCGTAAGAAGAGCGGAGGATAACCGCTCACATCTTACAAGAGCCGTTCCCAGAAGTGCCACCGCACCGAGAGATACTATGTCAAGACAGCAGCTTAATATGGCTCGCTCGATATTTGAGGGCCTTGATGACAGTGAAATAAGACGGCTCTACAAAAAAGTCACAAAATAAGAAAGGATAAAATATGTTCAAATTAGTTAAAATCGAAGGCTCCGGCACCAATCAGCCCGAGCCCATAAGAATCAAGACCATTGAAGACCTTGCCTACCGTGCAGGATGTGCCTACACTCTTTACAGCGGCAGTCTTATGCAGGCAGACAGCACCATGATGCCTACTCACGTCGCTTTAGAAAATCTGGAGGCAAACACGAAGGATACCGTTCTATGCTACAGAATTCAGGATAACATGATATTCGAGCTTCCCACCTACGGCGGTAACGGCGAATATACGGTCGGTATCAAATACGCCCTTGAGGTCACTGCCGACGGTGCCGCTATCGGTATCAAGAATTCCTCTACGAGCGGTGTTGCCATGATACACGATCCAAACGGTGCTAAAAAGCAGGGCGACACAGTATACGTTCGCATAACCGCCGAAGAAAATTATTAATAGAAAGGAACAGCAATGATAATTTATTCTAAATCATCCGGAATCAACAATGCCGCCATCGGCAGACTCGAGACACCCATCAAAATGATAATCGAGCACGAGAGCGATATGCTTACAAGACAGGGCGGTGCTTGCAAAAGCCTCTTCAACGTTGAGAAGAGCAACCGCTTTGGCGAAACCATAGTCGGCGGCAACGAATTTGACGTATTTAAAGCTACCGAGGAGGGAGGAACCGCAGAAAACGACACCGTCTGCGAGACCTACAAGAAGTTCATTGAGCACATTCAGTTTATGAAGGAATTCACCATCTCCGCACAGATGATGGAGGATGCTCAGTACGGCATTGCCGCAGATGCAAGACGCAGAGCCGAGAACTTCGTAAGAGCATATTACAAGACCATAAACAAGATATGCGAGGCGGCACTTTCCGGTGCAACAGCAAACAGAGGCTACTTTGCCCACACCGCCCTCGACCTCACCGCGCCCGACGGAATGCCTCTGTTCTGCGATTCCCACGTCTGGGGCTCTGACAACACTGCCAAGAGCGGAACTCAGGCTAACTATTTCTACGGCGATATTTTTGCAAGCGGAGAGTCGAGAACCCCCTCTGCCCAAGTCTTTGAGGAAGCACTTTCCGAGCTGGCAATAAAGATCAGAAACATGAAGGATGAGAACGGCGAGCCTCTCGGCTATACCGCCGATACCATCATTCTTCCTGGCAATACTCCCCAGGCAGAGATGATCGCAAAGAAGGTATGCGGAAGCCCCGGAGCTCTCGGCAACGGCTACAACGATATCAACCTTCACTACGGCAACTGGAACCTGATCGTTCTTCCCACCTGGCAGCCTACGGATATGCGAGTTATGATAATGTCCTCCGAGGCAAACAAGAGCCTTTCGGGCAATATGTTCTTCAATCGAATCCCCCTCACCGTCTCCAACTGGGTTGACCACCACACCGGTAATTACATTTGGAACGGCAGATGCCGATTTGGCGTTGGCTTCGGCACCTACAAGCACATACTTCTCGCAGTAGACAGTGCCACTAAGGTTACAAACGCCGCCGCTTTGTAAATAATATTTTACAAAAACTCTCATTTGAAAGGATTTAACATATGACAACAAGAGAACTGCGAAACGACGTTTCAGCACTCAGCTTTTGTGACATAGGCGAAAAGGACGGACGGTTTACCGCATACGCTAACCTCGCTCTCAGAACGATTTACAAGGAGCTTACGTTCATCGGGACTCATACTGTTTACATCGGCGGTATCCGCCCCTCTCACTACACCGAAAGGATCCTTCATAAGGGAGGAGAAAGTGAATCTGTACCGCTTTTAGGCAAGGCATACAGCTTCCTTGCCGTTGGAAAGGGCAGTATCACCGTCAGCGACGGATATTCCGAATTTACAAGGGACTTTGATACGGAGGGAACCGCATTTCGCGGTTTCCTTCACTCCGAGGGCAAACTTACGCTTACGGGTGATTACTCCTTTACCGTATTTTCGCTTGCCGTATTTTCCGAAATCGTCTCGGAATTTGAGAACGATATTCCGCTTATCAGCCGTTCTCATACCTATAACATGCGTGATATGGTCAACGATTTTCAATCCTTCCTCCTTCCGCCCAAGGACGGAAACGGAAAAGAGATACCGGGAGCCGTTTTTTCGGACGGCATCCTTACCATTCCCGATTACACGGGAGATAAAATCATCATCACTTACAGAAGGCTTCCGAAAAAAATATACATCGACTTCCCCGACAGTCAGATCGACCTTTCCGAAGAATATTCAGACCTTCTTACCGTTTTATGTGCATATTTTATCTGCCTTGAGGATGATAGGGAGAGTGCCGAGCGTTACAGAGAGCTTTACAATTCGATACTTCAGTCTCACAAAAAGAATTCCCCGGAAAGGACGGTCAGTGACCTGATCGTTACCAATGGGTGGGCATAATGATCAGCAATTCAAAGAAAAGTCTTGGCTCACAAACCGAATACACCAGAAGATTTGAGCAGATGAGAGGCATCTCGTCGAAGGCAACACCGTCGAAAAACATAGCGAGATTTCAGCTTCTCGATAATATGTACGTCGATTACAGCAACGGTGGCGATTCCGTAGAGAGTATTCCCGGATTCCGCAAGATCGCCTCGTTCAAAAATCCTACAAACGGGATTTTCGAGCAGAAAATATCCTCCTCCGAGGCATACCTTATCGTTCATGCGGGAAAATACGTTTTTAGGATAGATAAAAACGACAGAAGTGGCTCTCCGAAGATAAAAACGCTGGCTGTAATAGAGGACGTAAGAAGCTCTGCGTTTTCCTTTGGAAACGAGATATACCTTATGGACGGAAAACAGATACTTCGAATCGACAAGAACGGCACTGCGGTTTTCGTCGGTGAAGAGGGAGCGGAGCCCTATGTTCCGATCTTATACAAAGACGGCGTGGTATACGAGGACAGAAATCTTTTGTGCGACAAGGGCAGAGAAATCTTTCATATCAGCGATTACACCGAGCACCTTTTCGGCTCGGCAGGTCTGAAATGTGTCATAACAGACGAAAAGAACAAATGCTGCAGTGTGATCGGAGGAAACGGAATAAAGGATGAGCTTCATATTCCTTCGTACGTTAAAATAGGTGCCTATTCCTACCGTGTAACCGAAATATCACCCTACGCATTCAAAAACAACACCGGCATAACCGCACTGTTCACCAATCCCGGGCTATCGCTCATAGGCATCGGCGCCTTCTCAGGCTGCAGTGCCCTTCAAAAAGCGGTTATTTCCTACACCGTCACTGCAATAGATAGCGAATGCTTCTCGGGCTGCTCGGCAATGAACGAGCTTACGCTGAACTATTTCCCCATAGAAATAGGCGAGAATGCCTTCCGCGGATGCGATGCTCTTTTATCGGTAAAATGTGCAGGAGACATCTCTGCATTTTCAGAAACTACGAATGGCAGCGGACTTGAAACTAAGACTCCCGAAACCTCGCCCGCCTACTCGGCACTAACGCTCGGATTGCCTCTTTCAAGAGCGGCAATGAACGTAGAGAAGGTTATCGTAGGCATCCATACTCATGATTTCGATTTTGACAGCACGAACAGAATACTCAAGCTATCATTCGACAGCGAGTCTGAAATCAAGGACAAGGAAATCATGATAAGAGAAAAGCTTTATCCTGCAGATAAAAGCACCTATGATCCGATCGAAAGCTTTCTTACCACCGATGGCGGAATAAAGATCGGCGGTCTAAACGCAATACTCGGATGTAAAATATGCGAAAGCTTTGACGGAAGGATTTTCTTATCGGGGCATCCCTCTCTTCCGGGTGTGGTATTTTATTCTGAAAAGGATAAAAACTCCAATTTCCAGCCGTTGTATTTCGGTGTACGTAACTTCTTCACAGACGGAGTGGCAAATGACACTGTGTCCGATCTCCTTTCCACTCACGGGCGGCTTGCCGTATTCAAATCGGGAGACGACGGATCGGGAACCATTTTCTATCATGAGCCAAAAAGCGTCTCGGGCAGAACATCTTATCCGGTAAGCTACGTTCACGGAAGCATTCCGGTGTACGGCTGTGCCGTCAATTTTTTTGACGAGGCGGTATTCCTCACCGACAGAGGCGTTTGTGCGCTCGAAAAGGTAAGCGGAAGCGACTACAAAGAGGTAAGATGCCGCTCTGAGGCAATATCCTCTCTTCTTCTGAGAGAAAGTCTTTCGGATGCATCGGTCACCGAATGGCAGGGCTATCTTGTGCTTGCGGTCGGAGAACGCTTTTACCTTGCCGACTCCAGAGACACATACAACGAGGAAGGTGTTCTGCAATATGAATGGTACAGACTGACCGACGTGGGTACGTACAATGACGACAGACGGGTATACAGATATTCATCAACACCGATAAGCGGATACGGTCTTTCGAATACACCCGACCAAAGGGTGATGGGAACCGTATTCAGCGAGCCGCTTGGCGAGGAAACGGTATACTTCACCAATGAGAACGGAGTAAAGCTGGCAGTTTATCCCACCGAGGAATTCGAGGGTGGCGAATTTGATCCCGCCGTCTTAGTTTTCAGCGACGGTGAGCTTCTTTATTTTGGAACCGCAAGCGGAGAGCTTTGCCTATTCAACAGCGATTTGAGAGGTATCCCTCCCAAGGAGATATCCGAGAAGCCCGATTTTTCCGCCGAGGAATACCAAAAGGCAATGGGAAGCAGGATTCACCCATCTTACTATTCCTTCGCCTCTCACAGAGTGAATTACGGCGTCGTGACGGCATTTGACGATTGCGAGAGTCCCCATATGTCAAAAAACACGGTAAGAGATTCGACCGTCATCAAATTCAAGGTCTTTGAGCAAAGCCGTGTAAGTGTTGACGTAGAGACCGAACTGGGGCAAAAGCGAAGGCTTGCCGAGATACCTCTTTCATCCCCTTCCTTTGACGGAATAGGCTTTTCAGAGCTTACAGCATCGCTTTCGGACTTTACAAGTGTCATAATTCCCGAGAAAGAGCGAGGCTGGACGGAAAAAAGATACCTGATCCGCTCGGATGGCTTCTGTTCACCATTCGGAATTTATTCAATAAGCTATCGGTACAAAATCAAAGGGAAAATAAGACAATAAGAAAGGAAAACCAATGAACGCAACAAAAATACTGACCGAGGAGATAAGCGATCTCACTGTTGCATCTCTGCCTACCAGACCTACCGCATCGGTTTCGCTCGGGGGAAGAGGCTATTCCTCCACCGAAATGAAGGAAGCGTTCGATAAGCTTCCCCTCTTCATAATTGAACGTTTCAACGCCCTTCTCGACGACATCGGAGCATTGGGTGCAGAGTCGCTTTCCGGAGCAATAAAAACCGGATTATCCGACGGACACAGCCTATACAACCTTTTCACAGACATTGCCAACGGCTCCTTTGCCTCCTACATGACCGTTCTTGAAAAATCGCTTACGGTACATCTGGCAGAAATATACGAGAGGCTTTCGCTTCTCGAGGAAGGAATGAAATAAGATGAGCAGAATAAGATATGAGATCTTCGGTAACGAAGCGGAAATTCTCGAATTCGCCACCGATGACAGCGACAGATTAGAGCTTTCCTTCACAGAGGAGAACGAGGGGCTTCTCTCGATTGAGGGAGTAGTCGCCCGAGTTGTAAAAGGAAAATGCAGCTTTGACGCAAGGCTTATCGAGCCGGGAATGCACGAGCCGATACTAATAATTAAAAACACCGTGGTGAAGCTTCCCGGGATAGTCAAATCTCAGAGAAGGGTTTCTCCTGCAGTATGCGGTGACGACTACACAAGGAGCATTTCTCTGAGAGAAAGACGTCTCAGAAAAAGAGTAGAGCTTCTCGAAAAGGAGCTTGGCGCCCTTCTTCTGCGTTTAAACACAACTACAATTTTTTAGAAAGGATAAAGGATGAAAAAAATTACAAAAACAATTGCCGCTATTACCCTATTGCTTCTTTTAACGGCAGCTCTGTTCTCAATCGTATCATTCGCTGACGAGCCCGAGGCTATAAGCGAAGAGGAAAGCTCCGTCGAGACCGAAGCAGATCCTCCCGAGGATTCAGTTTCCAACGAAAACAGCGGTATCGGCTTTTTTGAAGCGATTTACGAAACTGTGCTTGATAACAGCGATAACATCTTCTCACTCTTAGCCTTTGCGGGAACTCTGATTATTGCGCTTGTTTATAAAAAGGGACTTTTACCGACGGTCACAAATGCCGCTCGTATGATAAGCGACTCCCTAAAGAAAATGAACGAAGAAAACGAGAAGTGCGTCAGACAAACCGAAGGTCAGGGAGAACTGATCACGGCTTGCACAGAGGGGTTAAGCCGACTTACAGAGGAGTTTAAGCGGCTTTCCAATGAAATCGAGAGCGACAGCATATCGAACGAAAGAAAAATGATAGGAACACTTCTCGACACTCAGATAGAGCTCTTACGCGACGTATTTCTTTCTTCTTCCCTGCCCCACCACCAAAAGGAGGCAGTACAAGCAAAGGTAACCGAGATGAAAGAGGCACTGAACAAAAATGGAAAAGAACAGTAAAAAACCAAGTTTTGCGAATTATTGTTTACATATACTGGGAATTTTACTCTGCATTCTGCCTCCGATGATATGCACGCTCTGTTATTTTCCGTTATGGAAAAACAGTAGCGAAAAAACCGTATGCGGCGGAGCAATACTGCTTTTAATACTGTGTGCTCTGCCTCTTTACAAGGATATGAAGCGTCGTTTGTCATCGGCGGCAAGCTACGTGCTGTGGCTTATTATGTTTCTGCTTTTCCTCTTTCTTTCAAGAGTAGCCGACGAAATGACGGTTATTTCATTCTTCGGATTTGCGGGAAACCTATTGGGAGCTATTTGCTTTTGGCTGAATAAGCGAGGAGATAAAAACAATGAAGAATGACCTCGGTAAAGAGCTTTCAAGGCTTGATGCATTAACTAAGAGCGGCTATGGATATATCATCAACAACGCCGGTAGGATAATCGCATTTATCACCGTCATTGTCGCCACGCTGGTCACCTTTACCAACGTAAGCTTTTCAGCCTTCACCGGTGAAAGCTTTACGGTGAGCCTGATAATAATGCTCTGTGCCTCCTACGTTATGTATTTCGCACTTGAGAGTAGCGGAGAGAGGCTTGGTGAGAGCACCGAAGAGTTCTTGGAGGCACTGAACCGTTACAAATCGGTAAGAGCTAAAATATCCGCAGATGATATAGGTAATTTAAGAGAATTCTGTCTTAAATACACTGCAAGCGAAGCCGACTACCGCAGAAAGATATTCCTTGCGGAATCCGGGCTGACAACGGATGAATATGAGGATTACAAAAAAGGAAAGTTTTTTGAGAAGCCTACTCAAAGACTATTATACAAATGCGATCGGATAAAGCCGGCAAGACTTACACCGTCTTTGCTTCTAAGCAAAGAAAGACTTAGTTCAAGGTGTGAGCTGTCAGGCCCGGAACGCACCCGTATAATTTCAATTCTTTTAGGACTTCTTCCTACTACCCTCGGAACCTTCTTTACAGTATCAATAATGCTCACCGCCAAAAGCGAGCTTACCATGGCAACGGTCATCGAGGGAATAGTAAAGCTATCCGCTCTTCCTATGATCGGCTTCAAGGGGTACACCTCCGGATATTCTTTCGTCAAGAACGTAAAATCCAATTGGATAGGTATAAAAACCGAAATTTTAGAGGAATTTCTGTCAAAAAAGCATAATTTTTGAAATACGTGGTAAAATTATCTCAAAAAATGCAGAAAATATAATGTAAATAATAATTTACCTATTTTCGAACCGTTTTACGGGAGGGCAAGGTTGGGATTTTGTCGGTTTATTAGCCGATAAAAACTTGACTTTGCCCTTTTTATGTGGTAAAATTAAATAGAATAAAAGGAAAGGGGATTTTTTATGCGTTACGACAGAGAAAGCAAAAAAATAATAGTCGGTCTATACGAATTCGTTGCCACCGCCAGACGCAGAATGTCTCCCATACCTACCTACGATATAGATGAGCCCGAATGCAGAGATATAGCAGTAAAAGGGGGCTTCAACGAGCTTTCTCTCAGTTTTGAAGCCGAGGGGCATAATTATG
This sequence comes from Eubacteriales bacterium, assembly GCA_045647805.1. Taxonomy (GTDB): domain Bacteria; phylum Bacillota; class Clostridia; order Oscillospirales; family CAG-272; genus UBA1740. The sequence continues at coordinate 17,312 of JAZRMT010000081.1, forward strand.
AAATCAGAGCCCCGTATACCGTCACCGAAAACGGTGAGCTCGTCCTCGACCGTATTGTCAGCACCTCGGCATCCAGACCGAAGAAGGAGGAAATCAGCCAAATAAGGGGCGAGGGCTACGTTACAGCCTATCTTCTTGCTAAAAGTAATGGGCTTTCCTCGGTAGAGATCATATTCAATTATATCAGCAAAATCTCCGGTGAAAGCGTGCAAAAACGAGAGACCGCTCTTCTTGGCAAGCTCGAGCTTTTCTTCGCAAAATGCTCGCATGCACTTGCCGTTTATGCCGAGCCCGAGATCGAGAGAGTTACCGAGAGGCTTCCCTCCCTTTCGTCACTGAAATTCCCCTACAAATCAGTCAGGGAATCGCAAAAGGAATTTATAAGCTCGGCATATAAGGCACTGGCAAGAGGCGGTAAGCTTTACGCCTCAGCCCCCACCGGCACAGGAAAAACCGTATCGGCACTGTACCCCGCTTTGCGTGGGCTCGGTGACGAAAAATACGATAAGGTGTTTTATCTAACTCCGAAAACCACGACCGCAAGAGCCGCTTGTGACTGCATAGAGCTTATGGCAAGTCAAGGAGCAAAGATCCGAGCCGTCGTACTGACGGCAAAGGACAAGTGCTGCACCGAGGGCAGGATTTGCAAAATGTCAAGAAAACTTTGCAAAAATGCCTCCTGCAACAAAATAGCAGAAGCGACGCTCGAGCTTTACGAGCTTGGATATACGGTTGTAGATGATAAAAACCTCGTACCCGTATCAAAAAAATACTCGGTTTGCCCCTATGAGCTCAGCTTGACCTATTCGCAGCTATGTGACGTTATTATATGCGACTTCAACTACCTCTTTGATCCGTTTGTGTATATCAAAAGATATTTCAGTCAGGGTGGAAAATTCGCCTTTCTTGTTGACGAGGCTCACAACCTTCCCGAAAGAATACGCACTGCCTACTCCGCCGAAATATCGCTCTCCGATATAACAGCTCCAAAGGATGCGGAATTTCTCGGAGAATTCTCGATGACAAAAAAGCTCTCCGAATCGGCAGGAGCGGTTTTTGAAAGCGAGATGATGCCTCTTGTGAAGGACGAGATCAGAGACATAGGAAACGGTGGCAAGGCGGGAGCATCACATTTCAAAACAATACCGGACAGGCTTTATACTTTGTTTAGTGAGCTTACTGATACGATAGAAGAGGAAATTTTTCAGAATTTCAGAGCAGACGACGAGGAGAAAGATTTAAGGCTCAATTATCTTAACGAGCATTACTACAAGATTGCACGATTTGCAGAGAGCATAGCCCGTTTTGACGAATCCTATGAAATGTTCGTGTTTTACGAGCAGGGAGAACTCAGGCTGAAGCTATTCTGTCTGGACACCGGTGCAATTATAAAAGAAAGACTTGCCAAGGGACATTCGGCAGTCCTCTTCTCCGCAACTCTCACGCCACTTAATTATTACAAGGCAACCCTCGGAGGAGACCGTTCCGACGAGGCATTAGAGGTAAGCTCCCCCTTTGATCCCTCACAGCTTTCGGTAAATATAATGGATAGAATCAGCACAAGATTTTCCGAAAGAGATGATACTCTCTCGGCTGTAATGAGGGTGATATCTGCGACAATTTCTGCCAAGAGAGGAAATTACATGATCTTCTCCCCCTCTTTTGCCTATTCCGAGGCTCTTGCAAAAAGATTTACGGCAAAATACCCGAAGCTTCGTGTCATTTCCCAAACCAAGGATATGACCGTAAAGCAAAAGCAGGAATTCCTTGCCGAATTTGAAAAGGATGACAAATCCTACCTAATAGCCTTTTGTGTCATGGGAGGTATATACGCCGAAGGAATAGACCTGGCAGGAGAAAAGCTTATAGGTGCAGTCATAGTCGGCATCGGCCTGCCGGGACTTTCTTACGAAAGAGAGGCAATAGCCGCTTACTACGAGGAAAAGTACGAAGAAGGAAAGCAATACGCTTATATCTACCCCGGAATGAACCGTGTATTCCAGGCGGCGGGAAGAGTTATACGTCGAGAGGATGACAAGGGCGTCATCGTTCTGATAGACGACCGCTTTGACGATCCAATATACAAAAAAAGCCTCCCCGATCTTTGGGAGGGAGTAAAATTCCATGGCGACGCCAAAGAGCTCAAAGAAGAGCTGGACGAGTTCTGGCGAGGATAGCAAAATACAAAAAAAGTCTGTTTTATATTTCCTAAAGAAACAGACTTTTTTATATTTTTAGATGTTTTTATATAAGATTATCTTTGTTTTCTTGCATTTTGCACTATCTAAAAAATAAGAAGCTTATAGTCAATCAAAGCATTCCTTCTCTATCATCCTCATAAGCTCACTAGGCAAAATATCAAGTGCTTCCGATAGTTTGAAAAAGGTTTCAAGCGTAGGTTTTCTTAATCCTCTTTCAATGGCACTCAAATGGGTTCTGCCAATATCGGCAAGTCCGCTTACCACCTCTTGCGAAAGTCCTCTTTTTTCACGATAGTTTTGAATCACTCTTCCAACTGTAACAGCGTCAAGCATATTTTCATCCTCCTTGATAACATTATATTATTATCAGAGGATTTTTTTGAATACATATGTTGACAATTGAATACAAATGTGTTATAATAATTTTATTCCATCATATTAATTAACAAGGAGGATTTATTATGTTTAAAAAATGGTGGTTTTGGGTGATAATTGTAGTTGTTGTGATCGGAATCATAGCAATAGCTTCGGGCGGCTCGGATGACGATTCGGATCAGGGAGATGGTACAGCTGACAAACCGGAAAATGGAGCATCGCAGCTTGGAGATTATGAAATACTGATCAAAAGCTGCAGACTGGCGACAGATTTTGAAGGAAAATCAATCGTAATAGTTAAGTATGAGTTTACCAACAACAGCGACGAATCTGAAGCCTTCTATCTTGCGTTTGACGAAACTGTATATCAGGATGGAATCGGCTTAAATGAATGCTACTTTGCAGACGATTCAGCCAATTATTCAGGTGACAACCAGATGAAGGAGATTAAGCCCGGTGCCACGCTTGAGGTAGAGGTTGCTTACGTTTTGAACGATACTACTACAGATATCGACGTCGAGGTCAGCGAGTTATTCGGTCTTGATGATAAAATCGTAAAGAAAACCTTCAAGATAAATTAAATAAAAAATCCTTGGCTTATCCACGTATGAGATGTTGCCAAGGATTTTTTCTAATAAAACCGCTCATGATGAGTCAGTTTGTTTGTTTTATTATATTTTTGACCACTTTTTGCGTTACATCATGTCTCTAACCAGTGCAAGCATCATTTTAGTCGAATTTGCCGCGGCGATGGGCAGGAAGGTGGGATAATCCATCGTTGCCTCGCCATCGGCAGAATCAGAAATTGCACGGACTACCGCAAAAGGAGTGTCGTTAACAAAGCAAACCTGGGCGATTGCCGCTCCCTCCATCTCGCACGCAGAAGCACCGAATGCATTAATAATTCTTTCCTTGTCCTCTCGAGAAGCAATAAACTTATCCCCCGATGCAATAACGCCTACCTTACAATTCAAGCCGAGGCTCTGTGCCGCCGACGTAAGTGCGGATACAGCCTTGGAATCGGCATCAAAATACACCTTGTTTATTCCCGATACAAGTCCTACCGGATCTCCGATTGCCGAGGTGTCCATATCGTGCTGGCACAATCTGTCAGCAATCACTATATCTCCGGTAGACAGTCCGGAGGCAAGTGCTCCGCCAACACCCGTATTAACTACAAGAGCGGGAGAGTACTTAAGAATCATCACCTCGGCACAGATAGCTGCAAAAACCTTACCTATACCGCATTTTGCAATCACAACACTTTTACCGTAGATCTCGCCGCTATAATAATCAACCCCACTTACCGTCTCACAGTTCTTTTTATCCAGCAGTCCAATAAGTGCATTGACCTCCGGCTCCATCGCTCCGATTATCCCAATATCTACCTTCATATTTTTTCTCCTTTATAAAGGAAATCGTTTTCCCCAGAATTAAGCACTTCAAGATAACGGCGGCACTCGATTTTTGCACAATCAAGATCGAGATTTTTATAATTGCCACATTCTCTCCGAACAGCACCAAACATCTCGCCATCGTGGACAATTATTTTTTCGAGCGTTTCTTTAACAACCCGAAGCACCTCATTATTATCCTCGCCTCTGACCAGAAGATAAAATCCTGTCTGACATCCCATAGGGCCAAAATAGATAACCTTATCCGAAATTGACGAAGATCGGATATATGTAGCAAACATATGCTCAACAGAGTGCATAGTCAAGTTATCCATATAGTCACCGCCGTTGGGAACTCTTGTGCGAAGGTCGTAGGTCGTAATATCTCCATCGATCCTAGACACGTAAATTCCTTCAGTAAGAAGGTCGTGATCCACTGTAAAGGATGCAATTTTCTCTACTTTTTTCATTAATATTTCTCCAAAACCATTGCACAAATCAAATATAAAAAACAAAATGACTTTTACAAAGCCAAGTAGCATTTTTATCCAAAAATCAGCATCTTGGCACGAAAATGTTTTCTATTGTTTACATATTGTGCGTTTTTTCAAAGATTCAATTAACGGACTATACGTAAAAACGCATAGCCCGTTGTGTTGTTTTTTATCAGAACTTAAGTTTTTCAGCAATATATGCTTTAACCTCTGCAAGAGGAATTCTTACCTGCTCCATGGTATCTCTGTCACGAACGGTAACGCAACCGTCATTCTCGGTTTCGAAGTCGTAAGTGATGCAGAAGGGAGTTCCGATCTCATCCTCACGGCGATATCTCTTACCGATCGAACCGGTCTCGTCAAAGTCAACGTTCCATTCCTTTGCAAGCTCATCGTAAAGCTCAAGAGCCTTGTCCGAAAGCTTCTTGGAAAGAGGCAGCACTGCCGCCTTAACGGGTGCAAGAGCGGGATGAAGATGGAGAACAACTCTTACGTCGCCCTCAGCAAGCTCCTCCTCGTCATACGCATCAACAAGGAAAGCAAGAGCAACTCTGTCAGCACCGAGAGAGGGCTCAACAACATAAGGAATGTAATGCTCTCCGGTCTCCTGATCGAAGTAGGTGCAATCCTTGCCGGAATGATTCTGATGCTGACCGAGGTCGTAGTCGGCTCTGTCGGCAACGCCCCAAAGCTCGCCCCATCCGAAGGGGAAAAGGAACTCAAAGTCGGTAGTAGCCTTGGAGTAGAAGCAAAGCTCCTCGGGATCGTGGTCACGAAGACGAAGATTCTCCTCTCTCATACCAAGGTTAAGAAGCCACTGATGACAGAAATCCTTCCAATAATTGAACCACTCAAGATCGGTGCCGGGCTTGCAGAAGAACTCAAGCTCCATCTGCTCAAACTCTCTGGTTCTGAACACAAAGTTACCGGGAGTGATCTCGTTTCTGAAGGACTTACCGATCTGGCAAACACCGAAGGGCAGCTTCTTTCTGGTGGATCTCTGAACAGAATTGAAGTTTACGAATATACCCTGCGCAGTCTCGGGACGAAGATAAACGGTGTTGGTAGAATCCTCGGTTACACCAATGAAGGTCTTGAACATAAGATTGAACTTTTTGATATCGGTGAAGTCATTGCCGCCGCAGTCAGGGCAAACGATTTCCTTCTCCTTGATGAACTTCGCCATCTCCTCAAAGCTCCAGCCTGCGGGATTATCATTGGTTCCGTTTTGGAAAGCATACTCCTCGATGAGCTTGTCCGCTCTGTGACGAGCCTTACATCCCTTACAGTCCATAAGAGGATCGGAGAAGCCTCCTACGTGACCGGATGCTACCCATGCCTCGGGGTTCATTATGATAGCCGAGTCGAGTCCAACGTTGTATCTGGACTCCTGAACGAACTTCTTCCACCAAGCACGCTTTACGTTATTCTTAAACTCAACGCCGAGAGGTCCGTAGTCCCAAGAATTGGCAAGACCACCGTAGATCTCGGAGCCGGGGAAGATGAAGCCTCTGGTTTTACAGAGTGCAACGATTTTGTCCATTGTCTTTTTACTGTTTTCCATATTTTTAGCCTTTCAAGTTAGGTATTTGTAAACAATTGTTTGGATTTTATGGTCATTTTACAATTTCACCATAAACTATTCCATCTTTGTGATAAAGAGGAATAACAGAAACAAGTTCTCCCGAAAGATCTTCTTCGGACTTGCATCTTACCTCCACATAGGAATCCGAATGAGCGGTATAATACCCCTCATCAAGACTTTCAAGGATGCAACAAAGGGGCTTATTCCGAGCGACTATCCCGTCAAGAATTTCTCCTCTTACACGCCTGCACTCGGATATCAGCACAGCGCTGCGTTCCTTCTTCACCGCCTCGGGCACCTGATCGGGAAAATCCTTTGCGGGAGTTCCCTCTCTTTTTGAATAAGCGAAGACGTGAGCATCGAGAAGTCCCGCTCTGGAAACGAACTCAAAGGTCTTAATAAAGTCCTCCTCACTCTCTCCCGGGAAGCCTACCATAAGGTCGGCAGTAAACGTGCAATCCGGTCTCTTTTCTCTTATTCTGTCAATGTTTTCAAGAGCGGTGTCAAGCACGTATCTTCTTTTCATCAAGTTTAGGATGCGGTCCGATGCCGATTGCATCGAAATATGAATATGCGGCACCATTATCCCAAGCGGCATTACCCTCTCGGCAAACTCTCGTCCAAGAAGCTCAGGCGCCATGGAGCCGAGGCGAATTCTGCCAACGCTCCCTCTTCGGTCAAGCTCCTCCATAAGATCGGCAAGACCGTATTTTTCCTTAAAATCTCTGCCGTATGAGCCGGTTTCAATTCCCGTAAGAACAACCTCTTTAACCCCGCTCGCCGAGAGATACTCAACCTCTTCAATAACGTCCTCACGACGCTTTGAGCGTACCGGCCCTCTGGCATCCGAAATAGCACAATAGGTGCATTTACACTCACAGCCATCTTCTATTTTTACAAACGCACGTGTTCTGTCCGGCAGCTTAACCTGCATCGGCTCGAATTCAGCATCCTGAAGCGGCCCTGAAAGGATTTTCACCTCATCCGTCTTTTTTTCCAAAAGCTCGACAGCTATCTTTACCGCCGACATCTTGTCCTTGGTTCCGATTACAACATCAACCCCCTCGATACGAGCTACCTCATCGGGTGAACGCTGACTGTAACAGCCGACAACTATAACGACAGCCTTCGGATTTCTTCTGTGGGCACGGCGTATGTATTTTCTCGATTTAGCATCGCTTTCCGCAGTAACGGTACACGTATTAATGACGTATACGTCGCAGACCTCGTCAAAGGAGCAGATATCAAACCCCTCCTCCGCAAAACGCTCGGCAATAGCCTCAGTCTCATAAAGCGATACCTTACATCCGAGAGTATACAGCCCGACCTTATACCGTCCTTCTGCCACAGCTCAGTAATTAAGGTAAACTTCCGCCTTAAGAACTCCCACGTAAGGAAGTGCGCGGTATTTTTCTGCAAAGTCAAGTCCGTAGCCTACGACAAACTCATCGGGAATCTCGATTCCCTTATAATCGGGCTCAAACTCTACCACACGTCTTGAGGGCTTGTCAATAAGAGTGCAGGTCTTAACACTTCTTGCGCCCTTATGAGCAAGATATCCTGTAAGATAGGAAAGAGTGTTTCCTGAATCAATAATATCCTCAACGATAAGAAAATCGCAATCCGCAATGTCAGGGCGGTCAATATCAAGAACGATCTTTACGTTTCCACCGGATTTCGTTCCGGAGCCGTATGAAGAAACCTTCATACAATCTATCTCGACAGGCACCTTAAGCTTTTTCATAAGATCACCCATAAAAACGATAGATCCCTTAAGGATGCAGAGAAGTACAAGTCTCTTATCGGGACGGCAATAATCCCTGTTGATCTCGTCTGCAAGCCTTGATACTGTTTTATCAATCTCTTCCTCGGAAATGAGTATTTTATCAATGTCTTTAGTAAGCATAAAAACATCTCCCCATTTTAAGATTTAACTTTATATATTGTAGCAGAAACAAAATAAAAAGTCAAGGATTAAAGAATGTTCTTTTAAATAAAATGTATTTTTTTCAAAAACCATCTTGACAAAAGGAAGAAATTAGGCTATAATATACTCTGCTTTCGTATGAATACGCGAAGGAAACGGGGCAAAACAGCCCTGATGTCAATTAATTTGAAGGAGGTGCAACCATGAAGAGAACCTATCAGCCCAAGAAGAGACAGAGAAAAAAGGAACACGGTTTCAGAAAAAGAATGGCAACCGCTAACGGTAGAAAAGTTCTTAAGAGAAGACGCGCCAAGGGTAGAGCTAAACTCACCTACTAATTGTGTCACGCACATGTGACAGCCGCTTCGCAGGAAGCGAATCCAAAAACCTCCGATAAAGCGCGGAATATGCTGCGTGCATTATCGGGGGTTTTTAGTAAATTTGAGGTATTTAGGATGAAATTCAGAGCAATATGTGAAAATCATCTTTATTCCAAAGCGTATTCAAAGGGCAAAAGAGCAGTGACATCGGCTCTCGCAGTTTACGTCCTTCCCGATTACGCCGCATCAAGGCTTGCGAAGGCACACCCTTTAAAGACGAGGGTGAACCGTATCGGTCTCACTGTATCCACAAAGCTTGGCGGTGCAGTGGTGCGCAGCCGTGTAAGACGGATTTTGCGTGCAGGACTGACGGCGCTTGAGAGAGAGAAGCCATTGAAAACAGGCTTTCTCATCGTTATAGCCGCAAGAGGTGCCGCTGTATCAAAGAAAAGCAACGAAATCGAAGCCGAGTTAGGCATCGCTTTTACCAAGCTCGGTATGTTTAAAGAGCCATGAAACACGTAATGATATGGCTCGTCGGTCTTTACCGAAAATTCATTTCTCCTATCAAACCGTCCTGCTGCAGGTTTACACCGACCTGCTCAGCCTACGCCATTGAGGCGTTTAATAAACGTGGCTTTTTCGTGGGCCTTATCCTTACCGTATGGCGGATCCTTCGCTGCAATCCCTTCTGCAAGGGAGGCTATGATCCCGTACCGGAAAAGGGCTTGAGGAACCCGAAAAACATTGCAGGAAACACTCAGGGAGAACAAACCACCACTATTTCAAATGATGAAAAGGAATCAGAAAATGACAAAGATTAAAAAAAGCAGTCAACACAAAGTTTTGTCTTTGTTTGTCATAATTCTACTCGCATTTTCTCTCATGCTTACTCTTTCCTCCTGCGGAAAAGACAAGCTCGCACGAGAGGATTATGAGAGTGATGCCGATTATGCGGCAGCCATCCTTAAGCTTGACGAGGAAGGTGCAATTACAAAATTTGTTGCCGCATCCCGCGGTTACAACATGAACTCCGGCAATTTCAAGGATTCCGACGTATCTCTTGATGCCAATCTTCCCGCAGATATCAACGCCGCAAAGGAAATTCTCGGTGCGGCTATCAACGAACAGAAGTTTGCCTCCACCTCGGACAAGGACGCCGCCAACAACTTTAAGGACAGCCTCACCGAGGAGAGCATCGACGCCGTAGCAAGCAAGCTCGGCTCCTCTTACGACCTTGATGCTGATCCCGGCTTCTTCGACTCCATCCTTACCGGAATCGGAAAGGCGCTCGGTTGGATAACCTCCATTGTTGGAAACTCCTACGTTCTGGCTATCCTTCTTTTCGCTGTTGTTGTGGAGATACTTATGCTTCCCGTAGCAATAAAGCAGCAGAAGAATTCAATTGGAATGGCCAAGCTTCGCCCCCAGATCGTTAAGATCGAGAAGAAGTACGCAGGCCGTACCGACCAGGTCACCCTCCGTAAAAAGCAGGAGGAGATCCTTGCACTTCAGCAGAAGGAGGGCTTCAGCCCCTTCTCAGGTTGTCTGCCGCTTCTCGTTCAGCTTATTATTGTAGGTTTTATTCTCTACCCCATTATTCAGAACCCCCTTCG
>JAZRMT010000082.1:0-3392 GCA_045647805.1 Eubacteriales bacterium
CGTCAGGCTACGATTTCGCTATCCCTTCTTCTCGCCTGTGCCTCACGACACAAACCTTGGGAGTCGCTTTCGGGTTGGTCGGTAACTACCTCCCAGTGGACTTTCACCACAGAGCATTGATATGCCCGTCATACAAAAAAGCTGCGAACTCTTAGAAAAGTCCGCAGTTTTTCTGTTTTTTCAGCCTTTCTATGACTAAATTTCGGAAATTTTCAGATCCTATCACTTCGACAAGTGGGCCAAATGACAGTATTCTTATAACCATTTCAGTCTCGTCAGCTAATGCGTATTTAATTCTAACTAGGTAATGCTCCTTATCGAGTTTCTCCGCTTGCTTTTCAAAGTGAGCAAAATGGAGCATTACTCTTTCAAGCGCATTTCTCTCATCAAGCACCTTAAGAGTCATGGTGTCATACTCCACTTCCCTCTCTTCGCCCTCGAGAGTCTTCGGTCCGGTGTAATGAACGCAAGAACGCATCTTCGCAATATTAACCGTTGACACCGCGTGCCATCCCGCAGTAACGACTCTGAACTTATCGTCCTTTTCGGAATACTCAAGTCTTTTTGGATGACATCTTACGAACATAGGCTTGCCGAATCTGTTCGTCATTTCAAACTTGATTTGAGTACCGTTTCTAATCGCTTCAAGTATGACTCTGAATTTCTTTACGTACTCCTCGTCTTCATACGGATCACCGTCACTGTACTTATCGTATATATGATAGTCCTCAGAGGTGAACAAGGGTTCGACGTCATCAAGGCCTTTTAACTCTACACCAAACAACTTGATTCTTGGATCAAGAGAAATTGCTTTCAGCCACTGTTTTTGCAAGGTTGTCAGAGGCATTGTCGGCTTGTGCTCAAGAGTGGTAGTCATATCCGAGTGAACAAGCTGCCATTTCTCGCTCTTGAGAGAAGGCATTATCGTTAGGACGCTTTCCCCAAACGCTCTGTTCACAACCGCTTGCCTAAGCTCCTTTTCATTATGCTCACCGTCAATAATCCCCGAGAGAATGTCTGCTATTGCATTATAGTACGCAGAATAAAGCTCACTGAATATCATTCGCTCACCTCCCGGATTCCGTACATACGGTACATCGCGTCAAGATCCGACTTGAACCGGTTTTCAAGTGTATTGCTTGAAAAGTTGATATCTATAATACGGCAAATAAAGGTTCTGATCCAAGGAATCATCTCGCTCACGTCATAAACGTCAGCCGTAAAACGATAGGTGTTATCGTCGATCTTTTCGACACTACCTACACGTTTTTCCCGTTCCAAGCGTCTTACTATATGTGCTTCATCATCGGCAACCTTAACCGTGAAGTCAACGTGCTCGAGCTTTTCAATTCCCCACTTATTACGCTTAGTACTAACTCCCCACATCTTGTCTTTCATTTCGTCAATCTGCGCGCGAAGCTCGTCAAAACGAGGAGTTACCTCTTCAAGCTTTATACCCGAGAGATAATCAATACGGTAAGATTGGAAGTTATTATAATCGGGCAGGTATGCAAGCAGATGCTGCCTACCGCTTTGAACGCTGATGAATACCCTTAGCGGTATTATGCGGTTTCTTCTCGGAGTATCCTTTCTGCGACTAAGGTTTGAGACGCTTATAATTCTCTTTTCTCTCATGGCAGTAAATATATACGCCAATACTCCGCTATCTATCGCGCCGGTTATGTAGTGATGCTTGAAGGTGAAGGCTTCGGTATCCAATTCTTCCTTATCTAATATAAAGGAGCCGATAACTCCGCACGGAGCAATCTCTGAGTAAAAATGGAGAACCTCGTTCAGATCTTTCACGTCTGCGTCTTCTGCTCGTCTATACGAAACCTTTCGACCGACCTTTTCGGTTACTATAATTCCTGCTTCGGTATACTCTTTCAGCTTCTTTCTAACCGTAGACTCGTCAAACATCATCGGGTTTTCAAATCCCGAGAGATATTTCTCGTCGATGAGATGCATGATTTCCGAAAGAGTGCATTTCACGGAAGGCTCGTGTAATATATCAAATATAATGAAATGAAGAGTAACGTCCCCATCGGTAAAGCTTTTTGCCTTCCACGCGTTATAGAAAGGATTATGTCTGATTGAACGGCTATCTATGGAGATGAACACGCTTTTACCTTCGGGAGTCCTGACGAAGCTCATATGATCTCCAAGCCAGCTTTCAATCCTACGACGCTCGTCATCATAAGAACGAGCGCTTTTCTTGCTATAGTCGTCACGACTCTTAAAGCCATAAATATAGAACTCACGCATATAAGCGCGAATCTTTTCAAAGTTTTTTATAAGCTCGCTATAAGATGACATTGCATTCTCCTTTCATAAGATTTTATTCCCTGTCTAAAAACAGATTCTTTCGCTTCATTTTATCATAATCATTAGAATCACGGCAGACAATTCCCACCATAATATTAGGATCGTCAGCATGAATCCGCAAAACCGCATCGTCTATGGAAAGATCTAACCAATGAGACGTGGAACAATCCTCTCCGGCGTAGCAAGACAGGTATTTTATAGAATCATTATTATCCGCTACAATGGTATGATGCTTAGTCGGATTAAGAATAATATCCTCTCGAACTGCAACCGCATAAAAATCCCACTCATCATCAGCCACTTGATAGCTTGACAACGCCATTCGCTCTCCATCCTCTAATACAAATACAGCATGATCACACTCGCACAAATTATCATCCATCAGCCAGTATCCCCAATCGGATAGCATAACACGTCTAACGTTTTGTTCTTTTAATTTACGTAAGAACCGTTTCGTTTCTCCGAAAGTATGCGCTTCAATGATATGTTCCATTTGCCAGCGATGATATCGCTGCGGCTCGGTTCCCCCGCCATCACTTACTTCATAGCGTATCCAGTATATCAGTTCCTTGTTATCCTCGATCGGATTAGGATTTGCTCCTGCTTTTATCAAAGTGCGAATCAACCGCAGCTTATTTTCACTTTCAATCCACTGTAATTCTTCGGTTTCGGACCAAAGATATTGTAACTCCCATATCAAAGCCCCATTGTCTTCGGTGTGCACGTCCCAATCGGCATTGCTTGTTGATTCGATAAGTTCTAATGCAAAATCATAGTGCCCGTGATCAATCGCTTCGTGCAGTGGCGTTGTTTTAAGACCAAATTCTCCTTCAACAATTTGAGTACATCCGCCTATTTTTTCGATCAGCTCGCGACACTTGCCATAATTGCAATTTTCATCCTTGAAAAGTTCTAATAAATCTTTCATGCTTTAATTCGTTGTGTTTTCTCCTTTGTGAAGTAGTGGATGCGTTTTTTATTTTTACTTTTTACTTGATCCACTATGTTTTGCGGAATACGTTCTCCGGCTTTAACTTCCAGCTTTCTTTTGAAACTGTATTGAGATA
>JAZRMT010000083.1:0-12031 GCA_045647805.1 Eubacteriales bacterium
GGAAGGAGCAGTCCTCCCAAAGACCAACGGTCTCAAGGCAGTACTCAGCAAGGTCAAGACAGCCCTTGAACTCCTCAGCAAGCTGATCGGGACGAAGGATAAGGTGACCCTCGGAAATAGTGAACTGACGAACTCTGATAAGACCGTGCATCTCACCCGAATCATCGTTACGGAAGAGGGTAGAGGTCTCGCCAAGTCTCATGGGAAGCTCTCTGTACGAACGCTTCTTGTTAAGGAATACCTGGTACTGGAAGGGGCAGGTCATAGGACGGAGAGCAAAGCACTCTTTGGTGTAATCGTCGGGATCTCCCATTACGAACATACCGTCAAGATAGTGATCCCAGTGACCTGAGATCTTGTAAAGCTCTCTCTTTGCCATAAGGGGAGTCTTGGTAAGAAGGTAGCCTCTCTTTTCCTCCTCGTCCTCAATCCATCTCTGAAGTCTCTGAATAGTTCTTGCACCCTTGGGAAGAAGAATAGGAAGACCTTGACCTATCGAGTCAACGGTGGTGAAGTATTCAAGCTCACGGCCGATCTTGTTGTGGTCACGCTTAAGAGCCTCCTCCTGTTGCTGGACGTATGCATTAAGCTCGTCCTTTGAGGGGAATGCGATACCGTAAACTCTTTGGAGCATCTTGTTATTCTGGTCGCCCTTGTAGTAAGCACCCGTGCACTGAGTAAGCTTGAACGCCTTAATAGCACCGGTAGAATGAAGATGAGGGCCGGAGCAAAGGTCGGTGTACTCACCCTGAGTATAGATGGAAATCTCCGCATCAGCGGGAAGCTCCTCAATTCTCTCAACCTTATAGGGCTCGTCAAGCTTCTTCATAAGAGCGATAGCCTCGTCCTTGGAAAGAACCTTACGCTCGATAAGAAGATTTTCCTTAACGATCTTCTTCATCTCTGCCTCAATATTCTTAAGAATATCGGGAGTGAAGGATATGGGAGCGTCAAAGTCCTGGAAATATCCCGTCTCGGTTGCGGGGCCGATAGTCTGCTTTGTCTCGGGGTAAAGTCTCTTAACCGCCTGAGCCATAACGTGGGCTGCGGTGTGTCTGAAAATCTGCTTACCCTCCTCGTCCTTGAAGGTAAGAAGGCTTACCTCGGCATCAAAGTTAATAACCGTGGAAAGCTCGCATGGCTCGCCGTTTACCTTAGCGGCAAGCACCTCTCTCGATACAGAACCGAAGGCTGCCTTCGCTGCCTCGTATACCGAGATCGCTTCGGAGGATTCATAAATCTCTCCGCTTGCAAATTTGATCTTAACCATAATATATTCTCCTTGTTTGGATATTTTACAAATAAAAAACACCCTGAAAGACAATTCTGTCTTTCGGGGTGAGGACTAGCTTAATATAAAGTCTTGTCCCGCACGGTTCCACCCGAGCGATTAACTCATTGATATTCTGTTAGGCAGTATGTGGGTAGTCTTTACCCAAATTTAATTCTGCATGGGCGGTATCCAAAAGCAACCTTCTCCGTACTTTCAGCAAACGACGGCTCTCTGTGCAAGGTTCGTCCCTTAGACATGTTCCAATGTAGATATATTATCATAATCTGACAAAAAAGTCAACACCTTTTAATAAAATAAATTAATGAATACTGTTGACATTAGTGGCGTTTTTTGATATAATACGAGTGATAAAAATTTCAAAGGAGACTTGATTATGAAAGAAATGATCATTAAGCTTACTAACGTTGCCGACATCAGGGATTTTGTCAACGAGGTTATACTTGTTGATTATGAGGTCGATCTTGTTCAGTCCAGATATACCATTGACGCTAAGTCCATTATGGGTATCTTCTCGCTCGATCTTCTCTCTCCCATTACCCTTGTTGCTCATTCCAACAACACCGATGCACTATTCGCTAAGCTTGCAAGGTTTGCGGTAGCATAAATCATTAGGCGGAGCTGCCACGGCGGTTCCGCCATTGTTTTCAAGGAGAAACGTATGAGAGCTGAATTTATAACAGCGAAAGCCTTTTCCGATCTTACGCCGATAGATGTTTTTCACAAGGAGCTCGATGAGCGAGAATATTCTCATCCCAAAGAGCTTTTGAATAAGCACTATATTTTCAGAAAGAAATTTAGGCTTGATAAAAAGGGAAGAGCCTTACTTAAAATAACTGCCGACGATTACTACAAGCTTTACATCAATGGCAAATTTGTTACCCAAGGCCCTGCATCTTCCTATCCCGAGCATTACTATTATAACGAGCTTGACGTTACAGCCTACCTCTCGGACGGAGAAAATACGATAGCCGTTCACGTCTATTACCAGGGACTTATAAACAGAGTGTGGGTGTCGGGCGACCTTCGTCTTATGCTTTGGGCGGAGATGTCTGTTGACGGTGAGAAAACTCTCGTCACAGATGAAAGCTGGCGTGTCGGTGAGCATACGGCGTATTCCGATATGGGGCGTGTGGGCTATGATACCGCATTTCTTGAGGGCTATGATTCTTCGGCACAGACCGTTGGCTTTGAGAGGCCTGATTTCGATGATTCTGCTTTTGAATATGCTTCTGTTTACATAAATGCCGATTATAATATTGTAAAGCAGCCTACAAGTCAGCTGGAGATCTATGACGTAGAGCCCGTGAGCGTAAAGGAAAACGATAAACGAATGATTATCGACTTCGGAAGAGAAATGGTAGGCTATCCTTTGCTCACCGCCTCCGGTAATCCCGGTGACGAGATAATAATTCGTCTCGGAGAAGAGCTTTGTGAGGACGGAGGTGTCCGCTTTGATATGCGTTGCAACTGCCGATATGAGGAAAAATGGAGACTTTCCGGCGGATGTGACGTTTTGGATCAGTTTGATTACAAGGCGTTCCGCTATATGGAGCTTCTTTTCCCCGACACTGTCAGTATTTCGGGAATAGCTATGCGTGTGAGACATTATCCGTATACCGAGAAGGCAAAATATCACGTAGAAAACGAAAGACTTACCAAGGTAATCGCTCTTTGCAAGGATACGATAAAATACGGCACTCAGGAGCTGTTTCTCGACTGTCCTACGAGAGAAAAGGGCGAATATCTCGGTGATCTTGCTATTTCTGCAAGGGCTCACGCAATTCTCACCGGTGACCTAACGATGATAAAGAAAGCGATTAAGGACTTTTGTCTTACAACGAGGATCTGCCCCGGATTTATGGCGGTTGCGTCATCCTCGTTAATGCAGGAAATAGCCGATTATTCGCTTCTTTTGCCCGCTGTGGTCAATTGGGTGTATTCGGTAGAGGGGGACAAGAATTACATTGCCGAGCTTGAGCCATATATGACCGAATTGTATAAACATTTCCGTGGATTTCTAAATTCTGACGGTCTGCTCGATGAGGTGAATGATAAATGGAACCTTGTTGATTGGCCGGATAACCTTCGTGACGGCTATGATTTTCCGCTCGTCCGTCCGAGAATCGGAAAGGGTGCGCACAATGTGCTTAATGCCTTCTGGTGTGGCTTCCTCGATGCAATGGATGAGTTTTACCTAACCATCGGAATGGCACCTACGGGTATTTTCGAGAGTACAAAGGCAGCCTTTGTAAAAGAATTCTATAACGAATCAACCGGACTTTTCTGCGACTACGGTAAAAAAACTCACTCGGCGGTTCATTCCAATATACTTCCGCTCCTTTTCGGAATAGGAAAAGAAATAGATGGTCTTACCGACAGAATATCCGATCTTATCGAGGAGAAGGGGCTTGGATCAATGGGCGTTTATATGGCGTATTTTGCCCTTGCCGCTCTGAAATCCGCAGGTAAGGATGAAACAGCACTTAAGCTTGCCGTCTCGGATGAGGCTTGGATGAATATGATAAACGAGGGTGCTACAACAACCTATGAAGCCTGGGGCAAGGATCAGAAATGGAATACCAGCCTCTTCCACCCATGGGCGGTTGCTCCGCTTATTGTTTTTGCTGAAAACGTCAGAATATATTAAAGAAAACACGCTTATGCCGAAAAAGCATAGGCGTTTTCAATTTTTTACAGAACGTTAAGAACGATGTATATCGCCTCGAGTGCGACAAGATGAAGCGGGTAGAAAAGATAGAAGAAGTACTTCATTTTATATTTTCCTCGCTTTCCCGAGTATAGAAACAGGGGAATAAGAGCAAGGAGCGAAAAGAACTGTATTACACCCGTACCAAGTGCCAGGAGCAAAAGACCTACCGAAAGAGCAACAAGACGCATCGGGATACAGTCAAGCCAACGTATACTGTCGGGTACGTCAATACCTCTGAAATCAAATAAAGATGCAAAAACAGGAACAACGATACCGCCGAAACCATAATCTATTTCAAAGAATATGTTAAGCAAGCAAACCCCGCTAAGGCAGGCAAGGAAGAACAAAAGCGCCAGAATTTTTTTAAATATGCTTGTTCCCATAGAAAAAACCGCAACCTTAAGCAGCCTCAATGCATAAATCAATAAAATTGAAAGCGAAAACGTAACCAGAATACACATATAAAGGTTTCCGTCATCGAAAAAGTAATACACCACCTGGCATACTGCCGCAAGCGAAAACATAAGAAGAAAATAACGCAGCTTATTTTTTGTGTATCTTGCTCCCTCAGAGATCATAAAGGCAAAAATGGGGAAAGCAAGTCTGCCGATGATGCGAAAAATGATCTCATTCGGGAAAAACATAAGCCCGACGTGGTCGATCAACATAGATAAAGCGGCAAGTATTTTAAGAGCGTTTCCGCTCATAAAACGTGATTTATTAATCATAAATTTACTCCAATCAATCCTTACTTTATAATTTTATCTTACATTGGCGGAAAAGTCAATATTTTTTGGTAAACTATTGACAAAGCGACGATTAAATGATATAATCAAAGCAAACGGTTGAACAACCGTTCAACTGTAATAAGCGAAAGGATGTAAAAATGGCAGTTTTTGAAAAGAATCTCCCTTCCTGCGAGTGCGAGGAGCTACACAAGGACGTAATAGAGAAGAAAAGGGCGGAGATGCCCGAGCTATCCGAGCTGTACGATCTTGCGGACTTCTTTAAAATATTCGGAGACTCTACAAGAATGAGCATTTTGTTTGCTATTGACGGAGAGCCTATGTGCGTGTGCGATATTGCTGAGCTTCTCGGAATGACTAAATCTGCCGTATCACATCAGCTTAAGGTTTTGAGGCAGTCCGACCTTATTACCTACCGTAAGTCCGGAAAGAACGTTTTTTACACTCTTGCTGACGGCCACGTCAAGGATATAATCGAGAAGGCTCTCGAGCATATAAAAGAATAAAAATCACGAGGTTATTATGAAGATCAAGTACACTATTACGGGACTTGACTGTCCCAACTGTGCCGCAAAGCTTGCGGCAAACATCTCATCGAAGGACGGTATTGAAAGCGCAAAGATCAACTTCCTTACCGAGAAGCTGACGGTTGAAACTTCTTTGGATGAAGAGAAAGCCTATGAGCTCATCAAGGCGGAGTCAAAGGCATTTTCCAAGGATATCAAGGTCGAAAAATAAAGGGAAATGAAGAAGCTTTATAAAACCTTAAGTAATGAAATATCAAGGATAATTTTAGCTGCTGTTTTATTGATATCGGCAGTTATTGTTGAGCAGTTTGGCGGTTTTGTACCTTCGCTCATTCTTTACATAGCCTCTGTTCTTGTGTCCGGCGGAAGGGTTTTTGCAGATGCGGTAAGAGGTCTCTTAAGAAAGGATTTGCTCGATGAAAAATTCCTTATGTCGATAGCATCTGTTGGTGCCATGATCGTAGGTGAGTTTTCCGAGGGAGCCGCAGTTATGCTTTTCTTCCTTGTGGGTGAAACCTTTGAGCATATTGCAGTAAAGCGGTCGAGAAATTCGATAAAGGCACTTATGGATTTTTGCCCCGACGAGGCAAATCTTCTTACCGATGACGGTGAGGAACGAGTGGATGCCGATGAGCTTGAGGTAGGAAGCCGTATCATAATCAGACCGGGAGAAAAAGTACCGGTTGACTGTACCGTGCTTTCGGGAAGTGCGGATATTGACACCTCATCTATGACGGGCGAGGCGATACCGAGATCGGTTTCTGTTGGCAGCTCTCTTGAAAGCGGTGTGGTGGTCCTTTCGGGACTTCTCACTGCAAAAACTCTGAAAAGTGCCGATGAATCCTCTGTGCAAAGAATTCTTGAGCTTGTCGAAAATGCCTCCGAAAACAAATCTAAGGAGGAGGCCTTTATAACCAAGTTTTCTCATTTCTATACACCTATCGTGGTAATTCTTGCGCTGCTTCTCGCCTTTGTTCCTCCCATATTTAGGCTGACGACAATCGGTGATTCTGTATACAGAGCACTTATTTTCCTTGTAATTTCCTGCCCCTGTGCATTGGTAATATCGGTCCCTATGGCATTCTTTGGCGGAATAGGCGGCTCGGCATCCCGAGGAATACTGTTTAAGGGAGGCAACGTTTTTTCACGTCTTGCAAAAGCTGATTCCATTGCTCTTGACAAAACGGGAACTATTACCTCGGGCAGCTTTTCTGTCAGCTCGGTAATTACCCGCGGTGTTGAGGAGACGGAGCTTTGCCGTCTTGCCGCCTCCTGTGAATGTGCCTCCAATCATCCGATAGCTAAGTGTATCAATGCTTTATACTCGGGTGCCTCATTGCCCGAGAATGCTCTTGAATATGCAGGCGAGGGAACTGTTGCGACGGTGGACGGTGCTACTGTTGCGGTTGGAAATCATGTACTTATGAAAAGAGTGGGTGCTACTGTGCCCGAGAATATTTCTGCTTCAGTGTATGTTGCAAAGAACGGAGTATTTATCGGTGCATTCGTTATTTCCGACAGTATCAAGTCGGGAGCGGAAAAGGCGATTGCCAGCCTACGGTCAGCGGGAGTAAAAAGAACACTCATTCTTTCGGGTGATAAGGCTGAAAACGTGAAGAACGTTGCGATGAGCGTGGGTATTGATGAATTTTATGCCGAGCTTTCTCCCGAGCAGAAGTACGAACGTCTGAAGCAAGTGACCGAGCATTCCGATGGCGGTGTAATATACGTTGGTGACGGAATAAACGATGCCCCCTCTCTTGCATTGGCAAGCGTTGGTGTTGCGATGGGCGGCGTTGGGCAGGACAGTGCGATCGAGGCATCCGACGTTGTTCTTATGAGTGATGAGCTTTCCAAAATCCCCGAGGCAATCAAGAATGCTAAAAAAACTCTTGCCATAGCCAAGGAAAACATCGTTTTTGCACTCGGAGTAAAGCTTTCTGTTATGGTTCTCGGTGCTCTCGGAATTGCAAATATGTGGCTTGCGGTATTTGCCGACGTTGGGGTTGCTGTCCTTGCCATACTAAACTCAATGCGTACTCTTGCATATAGCAGAAAAGAGAAGTGATATGCCAAGCTACTATATGTTTCATAAGCCGGGTGATTGCATTACCGCAAGAAGAGATCCCAGACATAAAACGGTAATGGATTATTTTCCCGAGGAGCTGCGTGACAGACTTTTTCCCGTCGGCAGGCTCGATAAGGATACCGAGGGACTTTTGCTGATTACCGATGACGGCGAGCTTACCTTCAAGCTCCTTTCACCCTCCTATTCGGTTAAAAAGACCTATTTCTTCTACGCCAAGGGCATACCCGACGAAGAAAAGCTGAAGAAGCTTTCATCAGGCGTACCGATCTACTCGGAAAGCGATTGGCTTACAGCTCCCGCCGAGGTAAGGATAACTGAAAAAAGATCTCTTAAGGAAATAAAGGAACTTTTGTCCGATGAGAATAAAATGCTGGCGGTCAAAAAGGGCGATCTGCCCGTCGTTGGCGGTTTTATAACCATAACCGAGGGAAAAAAGCACCAGGTTAAGCGAATGGTGAGATATACAGGTCCGAAGGTCGTATATTTAAAGCGTGTTTCAATGTCTACGCTTACTCTTGATGAAAATCTTCCGAAGGGGAAGTACCGTCCTCTGACCGAAGAGGAAATAGCTCTTCTTAAAAAATAAAAAAACGGATTTCGTATAGGCGTAATTTGCCTTCCTACGAAGTCCGTTTATTCTTTAAAATCTGTTTTTCATTGCCTTTTCTATGGTTCTGTCAGCATCACGTCTTGCCGCATCGTCTCTCTTGTCATAAAGCTTTTTACCCTTACAAAGCCCAAGACACATCTTAACGTTTGAGCCCTTGAAGTAGAGCGAGAGCGGAACAAGCGTGTAGCCCTCCCTTGAAACAAGGCCTGCAAGCTTCATTATTTCTCTTTTGTGCATCAAAAGCTTTTTCGGCCTGAGCGGATCTTTATTAAAAATGTTGCCCTGCTCGTAGGGGCTTATGTGTACTCCGAGTGCAAAAAGCTCGCCCTTGTCGATCTCAGCATAGGAATCCTTCATGTTTACGGTTCCCGCCCTAAGAGATTTGACCTCTGTGCCAAACAACTCAATGCCAGCCTCATAGGTTTCTATTACAAAATAATCGTGCCGAGCCTTTCGGTTATCGGCAATCGTTTTTCCGTCTGTTTTCGCCATATTTTTCTCGTTTCGCTTCACAGTATTTTTATCTATTGTACCATAACCGAACCGAGAAATCAATCATTTTTTGTAAAAGAGTTTTGAAAGTAGTTCAAGACTTTTAAATTTTACGTTATAGCCTCGTCCCGAGATCAAGGAAACCTCTCTGTCGGAGTAGCCTATAATTCCGTCATCGCGGGGAGCAGGCTCGGTGGCTATGTCTGTGCAGAGCGGCGGATACATTACGCACCACCAATTTTTTCCCTTACCCTCTCCGATAATTATCCTTAGAGATTGATAAATACCCGACGGTAGGGTGAATTCCTCGTATTCTCTTGTGTCGTACCACTCCTCGGTAAGGGTTGCACGTACCCCGTAGCTGTATCCCAGCTCGGATATCCATTTTTCGCAGTCTTTTTCGATATCCGAAAGAACCGACGAGGTAAGCTCTAGCGCCCCCTCGGCACTCTCCGCCTCGCTTAAGATCTTTCCGTATTTAAGAAGTACTTTGTCCCTGATATTCAGCTTTAGATTCTGATCCTCTGCGCTGTCTGAATTGGCGAGAATATGTAATCTTACCGTATCCTCGTAGATTTCCGCCTCTGCCTCTGTCGGGATAAGTGCAACTATCAGTGTTGCAAGTAGCAGAACGGTTGAAAATAATAAACCTTGTTTCATTTCTTTCCTCCCAATTTATTCTCTTCAGTATTTTCCGAAAGTATAGGTTTTATTCAAAAAATCAGAAAAAATTAAGAAAGGGTTGACAGGGTTGGATATTTATGTTAGAATTACCTTGATAATAAAAAAGAGAGGAAAAAATAATGATTCCTAATATTCCCAAGATAGCAAATCCCGAAAGATATTCTGATTTTTCTATTCCGCGTGAGAAACTTGAGTATGCTCTTGCCGAGGCACTCAAGAAGATCGACTACGCTCTTGACTGCTATAAGGGGCTTTTTCCTACTGAGTACAGTAAGAGCAACGTCTATAGTCCCACAACTAACACCGGGGGTTGGGGAACAGGCTTCTGGACGGGCATTCTCTGGCACGCATACGAGCTTTCTGGCAATGAGAAGTACAAGAACGCAGCTCTTGCTCAGATTCCCTCCTATACCAAGAGAATTGTCGAGAAGATCGGCGTAAACCATCACGATATGGGATTTGTTTTCACCCCTTCCTGTGTTGCGGCATATAAGCTTGCGGGTAATGAGGAGGCGAAGAATGCTGCTATTATGGCGGCAGAGCATCTTTGCACAAGATACCACGATAAGGGCAAGTTCATTCAGGCGTGGGGAAACGTCAACGATCCCAACTCCTACCGTCTTATAATTGACTGCCTTCTTAACATTCCTCTTCTTTATTGGACTGCTGAGGTTACGGGTGACAAGAAATTTGACGAGATGGCATATAATCACTTCAAGACCACAATCGAGGTTTGCTGCCGTGATGATGCCAGCACCTATCACACCTATTACTTTGATCCCGAGACCGGTCTGCCCAAGAAGGGGGTAACCGCTCAGGGGGCAGCAGACGATTCCGCATGGGCAAGAGGTCAGACTTGGGGCATCTACGGTCCTCTTCTTACCTATATTTATAAGAAGGATGAGAAGGCTATGCAGACATTCAAGGCTACCACCAACTACTTCCTTAACCATCTTCCCGAGGACTATGTTGCATATTGGGATCTCTCCTTTACCGACGGTGACGGTGAGCCCAAGGACTCCTCTGCACCTGCTATCGCAATGTGCGGTATGCTTGAGGGTATGAAGTATATGGCTGATTCCGATCCTCTTAAGAAGATTTACGAAAATGCTTGTGCCAGAATGATGAACTCGCTTATCGACGGCTATCTTTCCACCGATATTCCCGAGTCCAACGGACTTCTTCTTCACCAGGTATACTCCAAGCCCATTAATCTTGCGGTTGACGAGCATAACATTTGGGGCGATTACTTCTATATGGAGGCTCTTCACAGAATGCTTGATCCCGATTGGAAGCTTTATTGGTAATATAATTTCTACATAATAAAAAGGCTCTGATGACCGTTGCCGTATAAGCTCGGGTTACATCAGAGTCTTTTTTATTTAAATTTGTATGCGGTGGAAAGATCCGCGAGAAAATGATCAAGTCCGATCTCCTTTGGGGTAAACACTCCGTTTTCGTATTCAATAACCGAAACAGAAGCATTGTTTGCCAGCGGTAATAAATCGGTTCTTTCGGGAGGAACATTCAAAAAATTACGCAAAAGGCTTCTTATTACTCCGCCGTGAGTGGCAACGACCACGGTTTTACCCTCGTTTTCCGACACTATCAGACGAATTGCCTCGATAGCTCTCGTATAAACGTCGTTTTCGCACTCTCCCTCGGGAAATCTAAAATTGTAAGGATCATTTCGCATTTCGGTTACAAGCTCGGGCTCGCTTAGCGAAAGCTGACTTAAGCACTTTCCTTGCCATCTCCCGATATTAGTTTCACGAAGCAGCTCAAGAGTCCTTATTTCAATTTTCAGTGCCTCCGAGAGCGGACGTACCGTTTCGGTAACTCTAATAAGATCGCTTGAATAAATAGCATCAATTTTGAAATTCTCTCTTAAATATTCCGAGAGAAGCACCGCTTGCTTTTTACCGATCTCGTCTAAGGGAACGTCGAGCCGCCCGGTTAGGCATCCCGATTTGTTGGTGACCGAATAGCCGTGTCGGACTAAGATGATTTTAACCATATTAAAGGGTTGCGGCCATTACTGCTTTGATAGTGTGCATTCTGTTCTCGGCTTCCTCGAACACGATAGAAGCCTCGCTTTCGAAGACCTCGTCGGTAACCTCCATAGCGGTGATACCGAACTTTTCGCCCATTTCCTTTCCGATCTTGGTATTAAGGTCGTGGAAGGAGGGAAGGCAATGCATAAATACTGCGGTATCCTTCGCCATCTTCATAGCCGCCGAATTTACCTGATAAGGGGTAAGCTCCTTGATACGCTCCTCCCATACCTCGGCGGGCTCGCCCATAGATACCCAAACGTCGGTGTAAATAACGTCGGCATCCTTAAGTGCCTTTTGGGGACATTCCTCAAGGGTGATAGTCGCACCGGTCTCCTTTGCAATTTCACGGCACTGTGCAACAAGCTCATCGGCAGGGAAGTACTTTTTAGGTGCGCAGGCAACGAAGTCCATACCCATTTTAGCACAGCCTACCATAAGCGAATTACCCATATTGTAGCGGGCATCGCCCATGTAAACGAACTTGATTCCCTTGAGCTTTCCGAATTTCTCCTTGATAGTAAGGAAGTCGGCAAGAATCTGTGTGGGGTGGAACTCGTTGGTAAGACCGTTCCAAACAGGAACCTTGGAGTACTTTGCAAGCTCCTCAACGATCTCTTGTCCGTAACCGCGGTACTCAATACCGTCGTAAATAGAAGCAAGAACTCTTGCGGTGTCGGCAATGCTCTCCTTCTTTCCTACCTG
The DNA here is from genome assembly GCA_045647805.1 of Eubacteriales bacterium. Lineage (GTDB taxonomy): Bacteria > Bacillota > Clostridia > Oscillospirales > CAG-272 > UBA1740. The sequence goes on from JAZRMT010000083.1 coordinate 11,912, forward strand.
CGAGCCCGCGGGATCAAGATAGGTGGTGGAGATGCCGAGATCGTGAGCCGCGACCTCAAACGAGCAACGGGTACGGGTACTGGTCTTCTCGAATATAAGAACTATATTCTTGCCTCTGTG
>JAZRMT010000084.1:0-35315 GCA_045647805.1 Eubacteriales bacterium
TGAAATACATGTTGACTACTTACCACATTCCGAAATATACGGCATGGATTCATTTTGCCCCGAAGGAATTACGTGTGCTATGTTTGAAGACAATGTAAGGAAGCTCTCGGAATATTTTGATAAGAAACTCAACAAATAAAATAAGCGGATGTTCTTTCCCGAATGGAATTGAGCATCCGCTTGCTTTATTTTATAATTAAATCAGCCTTATAAAGGCTTTTTTGATATCTGCGCAAACACTCTTGGATAAGCTATGGGTGTTTTTTCTTTTTTCTCTACCGAGATGAGCGGATGAGAGAATACCTCGCCGTGAGTATCGGTCAATTTTACCTCTTCGACCTTGGTGTTTCTTCCTCCGAGAGTTGCGATAGCCTTTTTTGCCGCCGTCAGCTCAAACTCGGCGTTCTTGCCCTTCATGGCAATGAATTCGCCCCCGAGCTTTACGTAAGGCAGGCATAATTCGGAGAGGACTCGCATTTCCGCAACCGCTCTTGCTGTGGCGTAGTCAAATTTCTCGCGGTATTCGGGATCCTTTCCGCCGTCCTCGGCACGCATTGCCACTGCCGTTACACCGCTAAGACCGAGCATTTCTGCCGTCTCGTTAACGTAGTTTATCCTTTTTGCGGTAGAATCAACGGCAAGAATGGTAACGTCATCACGCAATATGGCGACAGGAAGGGTAGGGAAGCCCGCTCCGCAGCCAACGTCGATCACCTTCGCGTTCTTTTTTAACCTCTTGGCAAGAACGGCACAGTCTGCATAATGGTTAAGTATTATCTTCTCGGGTTCTGTAATAGCCGTAAGATTGTATTTTTCGTTTTCCTCAAGCATCCTGACCGTCAAACGGTAGAATTTCTCCGAGACCTCCTTGTTGAGCATAGAACCGAGTCCGTTGTCCGAAAAGGTTTTTGTAAGTAGGGAATAGAAGCTTTTTTCGTTTACGTCTGCCATTTTTTTCTCCTGAAATTTACTGAAAACAGTATACCCTATTTTTATTTTTTTGTCAATAGCAATAAAATACTTGACTTTTATTTTCTTCTAACTTATAATGTACTTGTTTTAATGTACTTGTTTATTAAAATACTGCAAGGAGCTTTAAAAAAATGAGAGTAGAAGACGTAGACAAGAACCTGAAGGTTGATAAGACCATAGATAAAACAGGACTTGTGTTTTATAACTTTGAGGAGGAGCCCTTCAAGATTTACGGTAAGCTTGAGAGGGGAGAGGATGGCAGATTTTACAGAGTACCCCGTGAGATCGCTGAAAAAACCAATCCAGGCGTACTTGCCTTATGCACCAACACCGCAGGCGGCAGAGTAAAATTCCGTACGGATAGTGCAAGGGTTGCAATAATTGCGAAGTATGGAGAGGATATCTATCACGGCTCTCATTTTCCGATAACCGGTTCGGTAGGACTTGACCTTTACGAGGGCAAGACCTTCCTCGGCGGCTTTGTTCCCCCCTACGATATGCCAAATAAGGCATATGAGGCGGTAGTCAGTGTCAGCGGTGAGAAAAGGGAGAGGGAGCTTACTATTAACCTTCCCCTCTATTCCGATCTTATCGAGCTTTACATAGGACTTGAGGAGGGGGCTACCCTCAAAGCTCCGAAGGAATATAAATACGAGAAACCTGTGCTTTATTACGGCTCCTCAATTACTCAGGGCGGTTGTGCCAGCCGTCCCGGCAGTGCCTACCAGGCACATCTGACACGTTGGCTTGATTGCGATCATATTAATCTCGGCTTCTCGGGCTCAGCCAAGGGAGAGGATGCGATCGTAGACTATATGGCATCTCTCGATATGAGCGTTTTCGTTTGCGACTACGATCATAACGCTCCGACACCTGAGCACCTTGAAGCAACCCATCTTCCCCTTTACCGTAAGATGAGAGCCGCTCATCCCGACATACCTATCATCTTTATGACACGTCCCAATGGTATTCTTTCAAGTGACCGTGTCGTAAGGAAGGAAATAATTAAAAAGACCTATGATACCGCTATTTCCGAAGGCGACAAAAACGTCTACTTCCTTGATATGGCAGAGGCCATGCCCTTTGACGGAGACGAGGGAACGGTTGAGGGCTGTCATCCCACCGACCTTGGATTTTATTTTATGGCAAAAGGAATATATCCCGTACTTAGGGAGGCTCTTGATAAATGAAAAAGCCGATTGACGAAAATATGGTAGTAAAGCCGGCAGAGATAACCGACGATCTATGCTTTTTTGACGTAAGAAAGCCGCCGTTTTCTCTGCACGGAGTATGGTACGATACCGACTCCTTTTACAGAATACCGAGAGCCACGGCTCTTTCGGTCAGCAAAAATATTCACGATATGTGCGATATGACTGCCGGCGGCAGGGTGAGATTTGCCACTGATAGTGCAAAAATCGTTCTTCGGGCATCGCTTCGCAACGTTGAAGAGGTATCGGTAATGACGACTATCGCTGTGAAGGGCTTCGATCTTTATGCGGACGGTGAATACGTATCCGTATTTATCCCGCCTTATGCTCTTAAAGAGGGGGAGTTCAGCTCTTCTGTTAGCCTTGGCGGAGGCGGAATGAGAGAGATTACGATTGATTTCCCGCTTTACGCTGCGGTTACCGAGCTGTATATAGGGATTGAGAAGGACAGGCAGATTATACCTGCCAAGCCATACCGTTACTCAACTCCGGTAGTATTTTACGGATCGTCGATCACTAACGGTGCGGCGGCATCCCGCCCGGGAATGACCTATGAGGCCATGCTTTCGAGAATGCTTGATATGGACTATCACAATCTCGGCTTCGGCGGCTCGGCAAAGGGAGAGAAGGAAATGGCTGAGTATATCGCTTCCCTTGATATGAGCGTTTTTGTTATGGACTACGACTATAATGCTCCTACCCCCGAGCATCTTCTGGCAACGCATTATCCTTTCTACAAGATTGTCAGAAATAAACACCCGAATATTCCTATTATTTTCATAACCCGTCCATGTAAGAAAAAGCTGGAAACCAATCGCATCCGCCGTGAAATAATCAAGACTACCTACGACAGAGCGATAGCCGAGGGCGATAAAAGAGTTTACTACATAAACGGCGCAGATCTTCTCCCCTTCGGCACTAATGAATTCTGTGCAGACACAGTCCACCCCACCGACCTTGGATTCTACTTTATGGCACAGGGGATTTATCCCGTCCTGAAGGATGCTATGGAAAATAAAATATAAGAATTAAGGGCTGCTTCATTCGAGGCTAACCGAAAAGAGCGAAATTATCACAAAAAATATGGTAGTTTCGCTCTAATTGTATTAATAATAAAATTGCCCAGCTTCTTATCGGGAAGCTGGGCGATCAACTAGATTCTAAAAAGTATATCTCCGTAAGTGGGCATAGGCCAATACTCTCGGGAGCAAAGCATTTCCATGCTGTCAACCAGCTTTCTTAGAGCATCCATCTTGGGGATAACGTTATTTTTGTAATAGAATGCGCTCTCCTCGTCGTTCTGCTTGCTGACGGCGGTTTTTTCTGCTCTTTCAAGTGCAAGATATGCTTCATAGGTAGAGTCGAGCAGCTCGGTAAGCTTCTCGAGTATTGCCCTCTCCGCACCTGCCGATGCAGTTTTTGAGATATTCGATCTCGCATTGATTCTATCGGTGAGAACTCCGAGATAGTTTGATACGGCGGGGATGATATCTCTCACCGTCATCTCAAGCATTACCTTTGCCTCGATATTCTTTATTTTTCTGTAATTTTCAAAGAGTATCTCACGTCTGGAGTTCATTTCGGTTTCGCTCATAACGGCGAATTTACCAAACAGCTCCACGTTTTTCTTGTCTGTGAAGTGAGCGTATGCCTCGGGAGAGGTCTTGAAGGAGGAAAGTCCGCGGCGTTCTGCCTCCTTCTCCCATTCCGCGGAATATGAGTTTCCGGAGAAGAGTATTCTGGAATGCTGCTTGAAAGTCTCCGAGATAAGAGCGTCAAGCTCTGATTCAAAGCTCTCGGCAGCCTCAAGTCTGTCGGCAAATATAGCGAGAGACTCTGCCACCGCAGTGTTAAGAACGATGTTAGCAAGAGCAATGTTCTGAGACGAGCCGACCATTCTGAACTCGAACTTGTTACCGGTGAAGGCGAAGGGTGAGGTTCTGTTCCTGTCGGTAGTGTCCTGCCTTATGGTAGGCACGGAACGAACACCGAGAGACATGTATATCGTATCTTTCTTATCGTAATGAGTGCCGTTGGCAATGGCGCCTACAAGCTCGTCCAGCTCCTCTCCGAGGAATATGGAAATAATTGCCGGAGGTGCCTCGTGACCGCCTAGACGGCAATCGTTAGCAGGTGTAGCCGCAGAAATTCGGAGGAGATCCTGATATTCGTCAACCGCACGAATGACGGCGGCGAGGAAGAGAAGGAACTGCTTATTTTCCGCAGGGTTCTTACCGGGCTTAAGAAGGTTCTTTCCCGAATCGGTTCCGAGCGACCAGTTATTATGCTTACCCGAGCCGTTAATTCCCTCGAAGGGCTTCTCGGCAAGTAGACATGCCATACCGTGCTTTGCGGCAAGCTTCTTCATATATTCCATTGTCAGAAGATTCTGGTCTACTGCAATATTGGTGGTGGAGAAAATCGGAGCAAGCTCGTGCTGAGCGGGAGCGGCCTCGTTGTGCTTTGTCTTCGATGAAATACCCAGCTTCCAAAGCTCTGTGTCAAGCTCCTTCATAAACTCGCTGACTCTGCCGGGGATCGCACCGAAGTAATGATCCTCCAGCTCCTGGCCCTTGACTCCCGGAGCACCGAAGAGCGTTCTTCCGCAATAGCGAAGGTCACGGCGGGCAAGGAAATCCTTTTCATCAATAAGGAAGTACTCCTGCTCTGCACCAACTGTGGTAACTATTCTTTTTGTAGTATCGTCTCCGAACAGCTTAAGTATTCTCAAGCCCTCGGTAGAAATAACGTCCATTGAACGGAGCAGAGGAGTCTTTGTGTCGAGTGCCTCGCCACCGTAGGAGCAGAAGGCGGTGGGAATATAGAGTGAGTTGTCCTTAATAAAAGCGTACGATGCAGGATCCCACGCCGTATAGCCTCTTGCCTCAAAGGTGGCTCTGAGTCCGCCGGAGGGGAAGGAAGACGCATCGGGCTCTCCCTTAATAAGCTCCTTACCAGAGAATTCCATAATAGCCTTGCCCTGACCTACGGGCGTAAGGAAAGCATCATGCTTTTCGGCGGTTACACCGGTCAAGGGCTGGAACCAATGGGTGAAGTGGGTTGCACCATGCTCTATCGCCCAGTCCTTCATAGCACTCGCAACAATATCGGCAATACCCGGGTCGATCTCGTTACCGTTTGCCATCGTATTGAGAAGAGACTTGTATACCTCCTTGGGCAGTCTTTCTCTCATTACGTCCTCACTGAATACTCTGGACGCAAATATATCCGGAATTCTCTCTGTTCTTTCCATTTTTTATCCTCTTACAGTCGAAGCAAAAGCTTAAAATTAATATTTTACTAGCATACATTATACAACATTTTTTTTTACTTGTCAAGGGAATTTGAAGAGAACCCGGGCTTTACAAAATAAAAAAGAGGCAGATCGTCACTGCCCCTTTGTTATATGAAGATAATTTATTCTGACCTAGATTTAAATTCCTTGCCACTCATCTGTCCAAGGAATCGTTATCTCACCGTCCTCCTCTACGGTTATCTTTAGGATACTATATCCCGATGCTTTCAGATCCTCGGGCTTCCAGTGGTCGAGCATGAGATAGAACTCGCCCTCTGCTTCGAAGACGTAGCTCGACTGCCCAAAGAAGGTCTTCCTTGAATTCTTTCCTGTGCAAGGGTTGTCGATAAGCTTCCACTTGCCGAGCAGGTGAGGGCAGGTAGCGTATAAGGCTGCATTAGCAGCCCAGCCGGTACAGCCCGAGGAGATCATATAGTAAAGGCCGTTCTTATAAAACAGAGCGGGTGCCTCTCTCTCCTGATCGGGAAGAACCGAAACGTAGAAGCCGTCAACGTCTGTGTAATCCTCGTTCAGTCTTGCGATATTCATCGTTTTGTTGCGATCCTTGGAATGGAAGAGATAGGCGGCGCCGTCTTTATCCTTGTAAATCGTCATATCTCTGGAATCCTGCTTGTTCGGTACCTTTGCCGTTATCAGCTTGAAGGGGCCCTTCGGAGAATCCGAAACCGCAATGCCTACGCCGGCATAAGAGTAATCCCCTCTGTCAAGATGCATCCACATAACGAAGTTGTTGTTTTTCTCGTTATAAATAACCTTTGGTCTTTCCACAACCTTCGAGGTGTGAATGAAGCTTTCCGGATCGTCCTTGTTCGCTTCAAGAGCAAGCCCCTCGTATTTCCAATTGATAAGATCTCCCGAGGAATAGCAGGAGATGCCGATAACGTCAACTCGGTTAACCTCCGCACCCGAAACAAGGTGTGTAGTGTAGGTTTCTCCTCCCTTGTGCTCGCCGTACCAATAATAAACTCCCTTGTGATTGATTATGCAACCGCCGTGTGCCTGAATATCGTTGCCTTGGATATCTTTCCAAATTTGTCCGTTTTTCATACTCATCTCCATTTTGTCATTTTTTTGACCGTGTAATGTTTTGTTTTTATGATACCATAAACATTAAGACAATTCAATGGCAAAAAACTAGGTTTTGCACAGTTTTTTGAAAACAGAAAGAAAAAATCTGAAATCTACTGCTTGATCTTATTCTATTGACTTTTTTATTTGGTAATGATATAATTATATCGTTAATAGATTGGAAAAGGATTTTTTAATGTTTTACATAACACTTGACCTTGAATGGAATCAGGCATATGCGCAAAAGGCGCTTGCCGTTCAGAAGCGTCTGGCCTGCCGTCTTCGCGGTGAGGTAATACAGATCGGTGCGGTTAAAATGGATAAGGATATGAACATTTGCGGTTCGTATCAGATCATCGTTAAGCCGAAGCATTTCAAAAAGCTTCACCGTCACGTTTCGGAGTTGACGGGCATAACACAGGAGCAGATGGATGAGGGAACGCCCCTTCCCGAGGCAGCCGAACGCTTTAAAAAGTGGTGCGGCAAGGATTTCGCCTTTCTCACTTGGGGCCCTGATGATATCCCTATGCTCAAGGAGAATTTTCATATTCACGATCTGCCCTCAGCCTGGCTTGAAAAGACTTATGATTTACAGCAGATATTCAATAAGCAGACCGATGGCGCCTCCAAACAACGTTCGCTTGAATATGCAATGGACTACTTTGAGATACCGATGAATCTTCCTGCTCACGATGCACTCAACGATGCTTATTTTACCGCCCTCGTTGCTAAAGCACTTAACGTTCCCGAGGGGGTAAAGAATTATTCTACTGCAAGCGGAGATAATCTTGAGGAATCGGTGATCGGAGATGCCGACGCAGGAGATGACGGTTACGTGACGATAGGCGAGCTTTTGGACGATGATCTTATCAAGAATCCTATCTGTCCTATTTGCAAGGCTCCACTGACAGCAAAGGATAAGCTGCTTCATTCAAAGGGGCAGAAATATACTCTTCATTACTGCTGTAAGAAGGATGGAGATATGCTACTCTCTGTCAAGCTTCATCGCAACTTTAACGAAACCTGGCGTGCTAAGAGAATAATCAAAAAGGCGGATGAGGAAGCTATAAAAGAGTATCGTGAAGGTCTTGAACGTGCCAATATCCGAAGAAAGACTACCAGAAGAAGAAAAAATAAATCCAAGCGTCATACTACCGTTGCTACAACGGTTAACGAATAATTTATAAAAGGAAGATGAGCTATGAAAAAATTGTTTTTGGCACTTTTGGCAATGATGATTACCGTTACAATGATGTTTACGGTAGTTTCGTGTGGCGGCGGAGGAACGACGGGTGACACTGACGACAAAACCGACGAAGATGACGGAAACACCGACGATGGCAACACCGACGACGGTAACACTGACGATGGCAACACCGACGATGGCAACACCGATGACGGAAACACCGATGACGGCAACACCGACGACGGTAACACTGACGATGGCAACACCGACGATGGCAACACCGATGACGGAAACACCGATGACGGAAACACCGACGACGGTAACACCGATGACGGTAACACCGACGACGGTAACACTGACGATGGCAACACTGATGACGGTAACACTGATGACGGCAACACCGATGACGGCACTAACGGCGGTGGCTCCGATATAATCTTCAATATAATAGGCAGCTCTACCGATCTTGACGGTGAATTTACTATGGACGATCCCTTGTTTATCGTTGCCGGTAGCGGTGCTCCGATCTACGTTGCCTTTGATGCGGAGGTCGAGCTTACGGGTATCCGGGACCTTTCGGGCTATTTCCCTGATCTCAAGCTTAACAGAACGTTTGAGCAGGATGGCAGATTTATCGCTGAGTATACATACGATCGCTTCGATGATTCCTACCTCCATTACACATTCTTCGTTGATTACAAGAATACCGACGGTATAGACGTATCTTACCTTATGAATGTGTATATCGTTCCCGACGGCAAGGTGGTACCCGAGTACCTTGGCCCTGCTGAAAAAATGTGGGAGGATGAGATTGAAGGTGAGCTTTTCGTTATTGGCGGTCCCGGCTCGTCCACTCAGCTCTACTATGTTTTTGATGCACCCGTTACTCCCTTGATGTTCTACATAAACGGTAAAGGCTTCAACAGAGGAAACGTTTCAAAGTTCGGAGAAAAGTATATTCTCTCCATGAGCGCATCTGACAACGTTTCTCCCGGTGAGTATGAGGTCACCGGTGAATACTATTACGGTCCCGGTCTTGTGGGCAAGCTTTCCCAGAAGGTAACCGTATGGGCAGAGCCCACGTATTTTGGTATTCTCAGGGCGGGCGATACAGGACTTGTAAAAAGCGTGATATCGGCAAATCTTGGTGAGGAGCTTAAGCTCGTTGCGAAGTGTAACAGCTTTGCAGAGCTTAAGAGCATAACCGATTCCGAGGGTAATAAGATTTCCTTCACCACCGAAAAGGACGACAGCACCTTGTATGTGTTCTTTGATTACAAGGCTTCTTCGGAAAAGGGAGTCGACACTATTACATTTGAGGTTGAGTATCTCCACGGCAAGGAGGGCAAGAGGACAAAGACCTTCACCGCTTGCATTCTCAGCGGAGTAAGCGAGCCTACCGTTGCGGGAATTGTTGTGGACGGCAAAGAACCCGCCAAGGAAATAACTGTAACCGCTGGCGAGGATATCGAGGCGTCTGTGATATTTAACAGCGAGATCGATTTTGACGTATCCTCTGTTAAGATCATGTTTACCTCTTACGATTTCAAGAACCTTGTGATGGCTGAAGGTAAGGACGGCGCAAGCTTCCTTCTTGACGCACTTGAAATAGGTAAGCATACCCTTACTGTATATTATCATATTGGCGGCGTTTCTCGCTACACCCAGCTGACCATTATAGCTGTGGAGGCAAAGGATGATGACGGCTCCGGTGATGACGGCTCCGGTGAGGTTGATCCTCCCAAGGATGATGGAGAGGATAAACCCGGCTCCGGCGATGATCCCACAGATGACAAGGAGGATCCTCCCGTCGAGACCGAAGCTGCTTTCGTCGGCGTTTGGCAGGAAGACGGAGAGCTTGCCGAGAAAGTGGAGATCTCTGTCACCGACTCCACCGAGATATACATCGTTTTCACTACCCAGGTAAAGATAGTCGGAATAACTAACAACTGGGGACGTGAGGATCTTGTCGGTTATGCCGAGGAAAAGGCGTTCATTGATGAATACAGCGGATACTACATTCTTCCCGTGACCGTATCTCCCTTAGATACCGACGGCACCACCAATATTGAGCTTACTCTTATCGTTGATTATGCGGTGGGAGATCAGATATTCACTCAGGATATTGGAATGATTGCCTACGCAACTGTTGCTCCCCCCGAAGTCAACGTCGAACCGGAATTCGTTGGATATTACGTAATCGATTACAATTACGACTACGTATTTGACGAGACCGCGTATCTTAACCCCGACACAAGCGTTAAGGTAACCGTTGATCAGAACGCACTCTTCGTAATAGCGTTCAAGGGCTACGTCAATGCTGATCATTTCTTAATTAACGGATCAAAGTGGGATGTATACAGTAACGATACCGGATCCGTTCCCGGAATGACGATAGTTTACTGCGGCAACACGTGGACGACCGTCGGTGAAGATACCGCCACTCTCGTATACAGCTATTACAGCTATGAATCCAGCAGCAATATAGAGAACGCCGAGCTGGTATTCAACGTTAGCGTGGTGAATTATGATGACGATACCGGCATCGGAGATGGTGAGGACATTGTCGTTCCCGACATCCCCAGTGATGATTACGAGGAGCAGATTCCCGCGGAGTTCCTTGGTTGGTACATGGGAGACGGAGAACCCGATCCCTTCAACGAGATTAACCTTAAGCCTTTTGAGGAAAACATCGTTTACCTTTGCTTCAGTAAAGAGGTCGAGTTCATTACCTTCATGATCAACAAGGAGGAGTATAAGTTCGAGGTCGTTGAAAACAATGATGAAAGATACGTAGTCAGCTTCGTATATTACCCCGAGAAGCTGTTTATGCCCGGTGAGGTGATATTGTACTTCGAGTGTAAATCCGGAGAGAGCTTTATTAACTTTGAGGGATTGTTCAGTACACATATTGAGGCATTGCCCGAGATTGTGGGCGTGAGTGAAATGGCACCTGTTGTAATTGCAGGAATCGAAAACGAGGTAAGCTTCCTCGTTTCCCAGCCCATCGAGATTACGTCACTCTCTTATGGCGAAGGTAGCTATGAGCTCGGATTTAAGTTCCTTGGATGCGAGTATTCCGAGGAAGACGGTGCGTACCGTTGTACCGTGATTCTTTACGATGACGGCTCGTCGTCTGAGTACTATGAGCAGAATCTTATGATAAGATATGTCTATCTCGGTATGGAATCCGGAGATATGCTTCCCAATCTTTTCTTAGTCGTAAGACGTGAGATGATAACCATGCTCTCCTACTATGTAGACGGTGTGGAGAATGCTGATGCAGTTTGGGAGGCCGGTCCATACGAGCTTGTCGTAGTGCTTACCCTCAGTGCAGAGGAGGTTGTTCTTTACGGAGCGGTGGATGGCGAGATACTCGGAGAAGGCGGCGAGTACGATGAGAAATACTGCGGCTATGTGTATAGCTTCACCTTTGGACATGATTATGCAGGAGACTATTCGTTCATGGTCGTACCTCGTTTTAACGGTTCCGAGCTCCAGCCTGCCGGATTTATAAATATTCGTGTTGATTATTTCCCCGGCATGGAAAGTATGTAAGGAATTTAAGGCTATTAACAATAGCCGTTCAACCCCATATCTTAGCATTTTAACAAAAACTAAAATATAAAACAGGACGGAGTACTAAAATTTAACGGTACTCTGTCCTGTTTTTTGGTTACGTTGAAATCCGACGTTCTCTATTTTCTTGCTGAGATTTTACAGTTGACGGCTTATTCCTTGGCTACGATGTCGATTGCCTTGCTTGCTCTTTTTCTTGCAAGAAGAAGGAGAGCGGTGGCGATAAGTGCTCCCGATGCCGTGATTATTACGACTGCAAGCCAATTAACGTCTGCAAGGGCAGTGATGGCAAATTCTCCGCTCAAAGCATCCTGGAGCTTTGAGAAAACGAGCACGGTATCGGCAATAAGTGCGGCGAGGATTGCAAGTCCTGCTCCGATAATCAGATATGCACATACGGGATCGGACTTTTCTGATTTGATTCTCGAAGGAACCTTACGGCTAAGATCCAGGGCTGAGCCGAGATATGCGCAGGTAAGCACAAGAATTATCGATTCGGGGAGCATATAAGTAGCGTTATAGCTGATGGAGTAGAGAAGAGCCGCCTCGGTAGGGATGGAAAGTCCTGCCCAGATCGTAGCGCCGGAAATTACGTGACAAATATACCTTATTACGCTGGCGAAAAGGGCACCGGTTGCTAGGGAAAGGCTCTGATTCTTAATTAGCCTTCTGAAGATTCCCGCAAGACCGAATATTGCAAATGCAAGTATGTAGTCGAACACGGCAAGAGCAACGATGGATTGCCAGGTGGTAAAATAAGAGAAATTCTTAAGTCCGAGAAGAAGTTGAATAAGAGATGCGGCGAGAGCCGAGGACAGTCCTGCCTTTGCCCCGTGTCTGTACGCAAGAACAACTATCGGCAGAAATGAGGCGAGGGTGATCGAACCACCGTATGGCATCTCAAACAGTTTGAATACCGATAGGACCGATGAGAGTGCGATCATTATCGCACATTCGGTAAGAATGAAGACGTTTGTGCTTGATTTGGTTTTCATAAGAAACCTCCAAAAAAATAAAATACCGCACAGGAAAACATCCGTGCGGTATTTTTAGGCAAGTGCCTAAAATAATCTCCCTACGCCGGCATTATCCGTATCAGGTTAAAGGGTTCGATGCAAAGCACCGTCTCAGCAAAAAACGCACCCCTGATGTATATTCTGTTCGGTTCGAGAAAAAGTATAGCACATTTTTCCCGTCTTGTCAAGCCGAAAAGAAAATTATTTTTCGGTCATGATGATGAGAGTGCCGGATTTGACCTCGATAGATGCTATGTCCTCGGTAAATCGGTTAGAAACCGCAAGGGGGAAACTCGGGGTGAGTGTAATATCCTCGGCACAGTATTCAAGCCCGTAAATCGAAACACCGACTGCCTCTGCTCCAAAGGCAAATGCCGATACGTGCTTATTCGGTATGCCCGAAAGACTTATCTTTTCGTTCTTTATTGCAAAAGCATCACAAACCTTGCCGATGAGTTTTATGCTGTGACCATGCTCTTTGCCGTAAATAAGTAAAGAATAGTTTGCAAAAGTATGATCGTCACGCCCTCCGACACAGCCGTAAAGCTCGAAGGTAGTGTATCCTCTTTTTGCTCCCTCACGGTATGCAAGAAAGCTGTCTGTCTCATCTTTTCTTACGGGGAAACGAAGAATTTCTGCACAACCGATATCCCCTTCGATAGAGTCCATATCTCCGATAAGCAGGTCGGGTGTTATACCGGCTTTTCTTAACGTATCGTAACCGCCGTCGGCAGCTATTACAAGATCTCCGGCCTTCTTTTCAAAGGAACCGTAAAATTCTCCCGCTCCTACGATATAACATACGCTCATAGCTTTTCGGAAAGGTCAAGCATCTCGTCGATTGCTCTCATAACGCCAAGCTTGCCGTATTCGTAGGTAAGTCCGCCTTGCATATAAGCGGTGTAGGGGGGAGTAAGAGGACCGTCGCATGAAAGCTCATTGGTTGCTCCTGTGATAAAGGTTCCTGCCGCCATGATCTCGGGATGAGGATATCCGGGCATCTCACCCGGCTCGGGTATACAATAGCTTTCTACGGGCGATCCCATCTGAATACCCTTACAGAATTTAATGAGCTTGTCCGCAGAATTTAGATTGACTGTCTGAACTATATCGGTACGCTTTTCGTCATATTTAGGATCTACCTCGGCAAATCCCGCAAGTTCGAGCATCCTTGCCGCAAACGACATGGATTTGAGAGTTGATGCAACTGCTGCGGGAGCCATGAAGAATCCCTTGTAGAAGGAGGCGAGCTGATTGAAGTTTGCACCGAGATCCTTACCAACGCAAGGAGCGGTAAGCCTCTCCGCAATATCCTCGATCACCTCGTGAGTACCGACGCAATATCCGCCGCTGACAGCGAAGCCCGCACCGAGATTCTTCATCATCGAGCCGACAAAAACGTCTGCTCCAACGTCGGTAGGCTCCTTGTCCTCGGTAAATTCACCATAGCAGTTATCTACCATTATTACCGTGTTTGGCGAAACCTTCTTTATAAGCTTTACCGCCTCCTCGATCTTGGCAATGGTAAGGCTTTTTCTCTGTGCATAACCACGGCTTCTCTGTATTGCCGCAACCTTGACGAAATCTCCCTTGAGTCTTTCCTCGATTGCCCTAAGGTCAAATTCGTCACCGAGAAGATCTATCTCCTCGTATTTTACTCCGCATTTAATGAGAGAATTTCTACTATCTCCTGCCGTTCCTATAACGCTCCTAAGGGTGTCGTATGGCTCGCCCGAAACGTAAAGAAGGGTGTCCCCGTGCTTGAGAAGCCCGCCGAGCGTCACTGCCAATGCGTGAGTGCCGGACATAAGCTGAGGACGAACAAGTGCATCCTCCGCACCGAAGACCTTGGCGTATATCTCCTCCAGCTTATCTCTGCCGGAGTCGGTGTAGCCGTAGCCGGTTATCTCAATAAAGTCTGCCGTGCTCACTCTGCATTCCTGAAAGGCGGAAAGCACCTTTGATGAGCAGATAAGACAGTTTTCTTCGATTTTTTCAAAAACCTCTTTGAGATCCTCCTCGGCTTTTTTTGCCAGCGAGGCGGTATAATTACTGATATTGTATCCGTAGTACATAGTTATTTCTCCAAGACTGATATTTACAAAAGAATTTTAACGGCTATCCATAGTTAGTCGAATGCCAGAATGTTTCTCATTACTTCCTCACTACGCTCGAAGTTTTCTTCATTCTGCTTCTTTCCGAACACCGAGGAAACCGGGCTGAGAGCCCTCATACATACTACCGTATCCTCGGGCAGGTCTGCAAGGGTAGGAAGATCGCCGATTTCCAGTGAGTGAAGGTAGATTCCGGTCTTACCCTCTGTCAGGTATTCGTAGGTTCTGCCCTCATTGCCGTAAGACTCGAGTGAAGTGAATATAGCTCCGTCGAACTCCTCTTCATACTCTCGGAAAAGCCTTTCAGAAAGGAAGAAAATGTAATGATCCCCGTAGGCGATGTTAGTTTCAAGCGTTTCGGTGTCTTCCTTTACGAGCGTTTCATTGATCTCCATATTAGTCGTGCCCGCAAGCAAGGCCTCACGCTCCTCTTCGTTAACTACGAAAAGGTTGAGGAAGTTAACGTTGACTTCACCGTCACCGTCAAAATCCTCTGCTACCCTTGTAAGGCTCTTTACCGCCTCTGCGTAAGGCGAATTGGTGCCGGACACCGTTTTCTTTATTTCGTGGTCTCCTGCGTAGACAATATAAACGTCGTATTCTGTACGAGTGCACATCTGAAGTGACACCACGACAATAGCTACGATCACGAACACCGCCACAATACTGTGCCACTTGTAATGGTACCAGAAGTTCTCAAACCACAGTTTACCGGCCGATTTTACAGGGCCGTCAACCGTAGTCACATCCGCCTCCGAGCCGCTCACTTCGCCACTCGGAGAAATATCCTTTATTTTCTTGTCTTCCATTTATAAATCTCCAAAATAAAAATCAACAACCCTATTATACCAAACGAAAAAGGAAATTTCAACACCTCATCTATCGAAAAGAAAAATATTTACAAAACAGCAAATACAAAGCCGATATTCAAGGATCAAAACTCGCATTAAAAATAGAAAAGTCGGGAGTTTTTTGGTGTCTGATATTCGCAAGACTCAGTTTTAAAAATGATAGATAAAAAGAGGTTGTTCCTTACAGCAAATGATATAATCCCCTTAGTGTAGTCTTGAAAACCTTTTGTTTTTTTTCAAGTGTCTACTCTAAGGGGATTAATATTATTGCTTCATGGCTTGTACGCTTTTTGAAAATTATGTTTCGGGCTTCATAGTGGGGATTTTATTCTTAAATTTTATGTAACCCTACGTAAAGCAGCTTTTTCCTTTATTTTGCGGTGGGTATTTAGATTTTGTTTTACGCAATTCTTCATAGGTCTACGTACAGACCGTGCAAATTGGCGTAAAGTTGGTGTCAGATTGGTGTACCGCAGACACCAATGCTCTTGAAGGTGTTCTCAAGATCTCTGAAGGTTTCAACCTTTGTATCCTCGGTAACGTCGGCGTAAATATCTAAGGTTGTGGAAATGTCGGCGTGACCTAAAATCTCTTGAACCACCTTGACATTCATATCCGCCTCAATCATTCTTGTGGTAAACGTGTGACGCAGACTGTGACAACTGAAATGGGGGAGTAGAACAGGTTCGCTCTTTCCTTTGTGTGCATCAAGCACCTCGTCATTGCAATCTCGGATAATGCGAGCAAGCGCCTTATTGAGCGTTCCTTGGTGTTGGGTGTCGCCGAAGCGGTTGATGAAGATAAAATCGGAGTATCCCTCGATTGATGCCCGGCAGGAGATTCCGTTTTCTCTTTGGAACTCTCGTTCTTCAAGAAATGCATCCTTTACCGTGTCCATCATCGGAACGATACGATTGCTTCCTTTTGTCTTCGGTGTGTTAATACCGAAGCTGCAACCATTGCCCGTGCCGTGATTGTAATAGACAAGCGTGTGATTGATATCGATAATGCCTCGTTCAAGGTCAATATCACACCATCGTAGCCCCACAACCTCACCGACTCGCAACCCGGTGCCGAGCATTACGGCAAACACGGGATACCAATGTCGGTATTGCGGTGAACGTCTCAGAAAATCAACGAACAAGCTTTGCTCCGATACGGTCAATGCTTTTCTTTTAGGCTTGCCGAGGTTATGAGCTTGCTTCATTTCGCGCATCATATTCTCGGTGGGATTCTGGCGTACATAGCCATCTTCAACCGCAAGTCTAAACACCTGATGGAGAATACCGTGTACGGTTTCGAGTGTTGCAACCTTCAAATACTTTCCGTCTATAAGTGTATTATAGAAGCGGCGTATATCGGATTTCTTGATCATTGAAACACGGCTTTTACCAAGCCCGTCACGAACAAAAAGGTTGTACATATATTTGTAGTTCTGAAAGGTGTTATCCTTCAGACCTCGCTTTAACGTACACCACAGCTCGAAAAGATCATTGAGCGTCGTGTTCTTCGTTTCAGCACGAATTCCATCGCTCAGATCTCTTGCAATTTGCTGTTCCTTCTCGCGTAGCTCCTCAAGGCTCAACGCATATACGGTGTGGCGAGTGCCGTCATCAGCTGTCCACCGATAACTGTATCGCCCGTCCTTGCGCTGAGACTCGCCCTTTTTCAGAGTTATTCTGTCTTTGTCAAGTCTTCTCTTTTTCTTTGTACTCATCTTTAGTTCCTTTCCTTTCTTTTGGATTGGGAAGGCACTAAGAATACAAGAAAATTATATCATATTTGCAAGTCTATGTCAACCTTCCCGGGCGAAAACAGTATGTCGTTTACGCATTTTTTACTTTTGTTACTCGCATCTTGCCATTAGATCGAGTATGCTTTCTCGATGTATTCATCGAGCTTCCTACGCTTTATCAAGCGTTTTGTGCCAATCCACAAAACGAATGTGCAATCCTCGCGGTCGGTCATTTTGCGTAGCTTGTTGATTCCGATACCGGAATAGACCGCCGCTTCCTCAAGGGTAAGATTGCTCTTCTCCCAGATTGGTACTTCTTTTCGCATATAACACCTCCTTTGTAAAATAGATTTTGTCATACTCACTCTGAGCTATTAAAAGTGAGTGAGGCTCGGGATTTTTTGTTGTCGGAATGTTCCTTTGCCTTTTGACAATTCTATTTTATCATACCGAATCGCAGTTGTCATCGGCAAGACTCTGCCAACTTTTTGCCTTTTTTGTGACATGACTGTGACAAGTTTTTTGGGATAAAGAAAAGACCGATTCGAACACATGGTTCTTATCGGTCTTTTGCAAAGTTTAGTAGTAAGCAAAATTAGTTTTTTTGATAAATGATGTGATTTCTCGAATATCCCAGGGCTTGTCTATATGCATAGCATAAGACTGCGATATTTCATCAAGAAGTGTGTTACAAAAGCACTTTTCCTCAGGTGATATTGTGGATATAGTCAATCTTTCAGAAAGCCAAGTGTACACTTTTTCGTAGTTTGTTTTTGCAATATTCTGATAGGCATTATAAACGGAATTGTATAGACCAAAATGGCTTTTATCTTTAAAACCTTCAGTAAATACCAACTCTTGTAGCAACAATAATTGAGGTAATAGTTCAACATCGCTAACCGTTGAAATAGCTTCATTAAGGGGAGAGTAATCTCCTGCATTTGTTCCACCAAGAATCTCCATTTTGGCTTTTGCCTCGGAATAATAAACTTGTAATCCATACTTGCTATTCATAGATATAAGTAAGCTTAGATAATCTGTTTTATTATCCGAGTCCCTATTCAGTGATTCTAATTTGCTCTTTAACAAGGGATGTTTCAAAGCTGAAGTTGTCTCAACTAAGCATTTGAAAACAACAGCATCTTTGCTATCCAAATATTTTTCATAAAGATAGTCAATTCCCTTAAATGCTAACAGGTAATCAAAGGCTGCTCGTTTTACAAATTCAGAGGCTACTTTGTTGGAAATCAATGATACAGCTAAATCTACACCGTTGTTCAAATTATGTTCTTTGCAGTAATCCAAATGGGTATGCGCAGCATCAAAACACATTTTTGTTGTTGAAATGTTTTGAATTACTGCAAGTTTTAACTCATCATCCGTTATATGATTTGTTATATATTCAGAAAATTTATAATACGAGGTAGTATTGTGGTTAATTATGAACGATGGCACCAACATGAGTTTATAAAAGATTTCTTTTGAATAGTCAATATTTAACTTCGATGATAGCGCAACGATAATTTGCAATCTTGGGGAACAACTAAACCCACCGTTTTTCAGATCATTGATTTCGCGTATAAAATCGATTTCACCAATATGCTTTTTGCAGAAATCTTCAATGTAGCTTTTTTGCTCTACAGAAATGCTTATTTTTTCATTTCTATGAAGTGCATTATAGATTTCTCCTATAGAATACCACGTCCAGTCAGTAATGGCGGATTTCCAATCGATAACTTTTATAGATTCGGTATCTTTACGCTTTAAATTGTCCATATCGATGGATATTTGAAGAAGCGTTTGCCCTGTAGCTCGATCGTCAAAATCGCGAAGATGTATACATTTTTCAAAGTCCTCAAATGTTATATCCTGACTACCTATGTACTCGAGAAGCTTTATTATAAGTTTGTGATATTCTTCTTCGTCAAACAAACTGTCAAAATATGCCTGAGCTCCTTTTTGACTTTCTAAGGAATAATCTATTCTCGGTGTTGGTTCGGGAATAACTATTCCATACGAAGTCAAAAGCGATACATTTTCCGAATAACCGTTTTCACTTGTGCTCATTCGAAATGTTAATTTCTTTAAACATTCTATGTAAGGACTTTCGGCTTGTCCGCAGAGCGTTCTTAAAAATAGATAACACTCGTCTGTTGCAAAATCTTCAAGTAAAAACAGAACGTGGTAATCATCGTTTTTAACATAGAGATCCAATAGTTCTTTGAAAATTGAAACGCTGGTTTTTGTTTTTACAAAGAATTCCTTACAGCGCTGAGTTACATTGTGTGTAAATTTTTTTGCCGAAATCTTCGCACACTCGAATATAGTGTTCACTATATCCATGTTTCCGTTGCGAAACAGAATTTCAGCTTGCTCAAACAGATTGTCGAACACTTCTTTTTCTGTGGAGTACAAATAGTCTGCCGAAGCTAAAAATACAAGTGATTTACTAACAGAATCAAAAGATTTTACTTGCTGAAGAGCTTTTTTAACATAGTAAGAAACAGTTCCAGAATAACCGTCATCCGAGCGAGTATGGGAAGCTTTTAATTGACGAAGGAATAAATCAATATTAGCCTCGTGATTGTTGGTTGCAATGAGATATTGAAGTATTTCTCCGGAATAACAATTGCAGTTTTCAGGCATGCTCGCTATTAGATAATTAGTAATTTCTTCGTTTGAAAGGTTTAAATTAACTATAGCAGCTATTGCATCTTTTTTCTCGTATATACGAACATCCGTTCTTTTTAATACATTGAATAAAACCTCTCTGATTTTAGATTCCAAAGAGAAATATTTCGTGAAGTGTGAAAGGATATGTATTGCATTAGATAGAGATCTAAAATGTTTGGTATAAAATGATATCTCAGAAAGCAAGAATTCGCAACTCTCTCTTGTCTGACCGAACTTTGCGAATGCTTCTACATCGAGTCTTGAACGAGCGATCCAAACATTCTTTTCTTTGTAAGAATTGAAAACGCTTTTGAAAATTCTAAATCGCTCTGCATCATTCAAACGATCTTGTTCGAACTTAACAAAAATTTCTATATCGGTTTCTGCAATAAGATTCAAAAGCGAATCGTTTGGATAAAGAGCTACTAAAAATGATAACACGTTCAACCATGAATCTTTTACTTTGCTATTCGTGTCGAAAATAAATTTTCGTATTGTTTCGACATCAAGTTCAGATAGATATTTTGCTGCGAGATACTCACGAAAATTATTATGCTCAAACACCCAGGTGTCATTTGACTTTTTTACTAAAATGCCCGAATATTTCGTGAACTCAATATCCTCGGCGGACGAAAATCCATAACAAACTCTTACATCAATGCTCTTTTTCTGAAGACATTGCATAGCAAATGCAATTTTGCATAGAGAACCGAGAATTAAAGGCTTCTTATCGTCCAGATTTACAGTTAAATGATATTTTGTTGCATCCTCTTCGAAACGGTTTTGTATTATTTCATCCATTAATCTTGCAAGCGTAGGAAGATTGCCGGTTGCTTTCATGAAAGCGACCAAAGTCTTTAAATAAAATGGATTATATACTATTTCGTTTAAAGATTTGTCAGATATCTCTTTCCAAAAGTCACTTGTCGCGAGACCGTTAGACACAACGTAATTATCGATGTCTTGCTGCGTCAATGGATTTAAATATATTTCTGTAAATCCATCAAATGTTGAACCGAGCCCTTCGTTATTTACAAATCGATAAGAATTGCTTCTTGAAGATATTACAATATGCGTACGAGGATTCTTTTTGGCGAATTCTTCTATGCGACGGGCAAAGTTGTTTCGGTGTTCGTTTTGTATCTCGTCGAACCCATCAAATATCAAAAAAAGATATTCCGCAGGGATGCTATCGTAGCCCGCTTCTTTTAAGATGTCTGGAACGGAAGCGTCAATATAATTGTCAAGTTCGTATATAAGCGGGAAGTCAGAGGGACGATTTTCAAAAACCCAGCCAGCGAGCTGATTAAGCTCGATAGTTTTGCCACATCCAGCATCGCCTAATAAAACTATGTGGTTAGATGTTTGGCAAAAATTCATTAGAGTATCGTTACTGTTGTTGATTGGATTACCCCAAATATCAACATCGACATTGAGCGAGGTAGCAATCGTACGAGCTATCAAAGTCGGGTCATACGAATAATTCCTTTTTTGAGGTGCTTGTTTTTCTGTCGCGCTTGTCTGGGGTGATCTTACGCCATTGAAGGTTAAGAGTGGCGTTAATTTATCCAAGAGGGCGGAGTTCCCTTGCATCACTGCTTGCTGGATTTCGTAGATTGTATATGTCTGTCGATAATCGAGTTTATCAGTATAGAACTTTTTAATTAGGTCAAAAGATGCTTGTATATACTGTTTTATAGAATGATCAGTGATACCGATTATGTGCTTTTTGCGTACATATTCTGTAGCTTTTTCTGCTTGTGCATTTATAAATACTGTTTCAGAAATGGGCTGAGGGGATTCAATAAATTCAAACAAGTGTTCATATAAATTATACCGTTGCACATAATCTGCAAACTCTGAGTGCGCGACAGCTTCTGTTTCGTGCTCGCTAATATATTTGTCGCTCAACGATATAAGAGTATTGTAGAACCTTTCGAGCTCTTTTCTCTCTTTTCTCGTTGCAAGATATTTTTCTAAAAGCGGCTTTAGCACCGCTTTTAGAATATCGGTCAAAAAATTCATATCAGTCGTATCCTTTTTATTTATCATAACAAATTAAGATAAGATTCAACATTGATATACTCAACACCATTTTCTTCGAGATAAGCATCGCCACGGTATATAACTGCCCGTTTCGTGATTTTACCATACTTGCGTTCGGTTTCGGCGAGCTTTTCGGGATCGTTAATATGACGGTATTGCTGGGGAGTACGTTCTTTGGAGTGCTTAATTTCGTAGATCTCGCAAGAGTTATTCTCTGTATCATAGATAACCATATCAAACTCGCCTACAACGAAGGTAAGCTTGAATACACGGTAACGCTTGCTGAGAGATTTCGCGGTTTCGAGTAGAACTATATCTTCCATCATTCTACCACGGACACTATCGAGAATTTTGTTCGTTACAAGTGTTTTCTCATACTCGCTTGCTGTACTCAAAAACTCCGAGTTCTGCATAAGCGAATAAACGAGCGCTTGAGCCTGACAGAATCTCATACCGGGTTGAGTAAATATTGTGTATGCAGTAGGAACACCACCGAAAATCGAAAGAACTTGAGATGTTTCGATGAGATCGAGAACCTTGAGATATGCTTTGATTTCCGAAACGTGTGCCTCGGTTAAAGTAGTGTTTGAAGCATTTTTGTTGCGTATCTCAAGGATTTGCATTAAGTGAGTTGTAATGTCATTTCTGTTGATCCTATCAAGTATATCGGTTCTTTGTTCAATATCTCGGGCACGACGAAGGTTGCTTGCGGCCTCGCCGTAATCGTGAGATTCAAAATCTCTATCGAGCACGGATACGAGGAAGTCGTGGTTCATGTCTTCAATAATGCGGTTTATAGCTCCGGTCAACTCCCCGTTCTGATAAAGCTCATATAAGCCTTTAAAGTGACCGCCATCCTTATAGCAGGACAAGCTGTGTTGAATGTTTCGTGCGATTGCTGTGTCAATATAACGTCTTGAGGATTCATCGTCGCGGAAGGATGCATCGTCATCGATAACATCACCAAAATTGGTTTCTCCAACACGCAACGTACCACCGTAGCGTATATACTCGTCTATATCGTTAATGCCGAGTAGATATCTGTGCTCCTTAAAGGATATCCAGGTGGTGTGTATCATCGTAGCACGATCGTAAAGCTCCTCGTTCGCAGCAAACCAGAAGCCAAGAGAATCGGTGCCGGAAAGAACAATCTTCATACCCTGCGCTGCAAAAACATCCGAGAAAAGGGCTGCGGAATCAACGAAATCCTGCATTAAGGTAACTTCATCTATGAAGATATATTTATATCCGAGCGCGAAAAGCGCTTTGAGATCATGATTGATATCTGCCATTGTATCGGTGGTTCGAGCTTTTATATATGCGCATTTTTCAAACTTCTCTTCACTTAAATCGGCAATAGCCTGCCTGAGCATCGTTGTTTTGCCAGTTCTGCGCAGTCCATAAACAAGGCATACTCGGTCTGCCACGGGAGCATCAAGATATTTAATTAAACTATTATAACAAGTACGTTTACGCCACTTTTTAACGCTTTCGACCGTGCTTGCGAGATTATCGCCAAAGACAACTACTGTTTTGAATGAATCGTTATTGCTTTGTGCAGAAGTGGTTACATTGGATTTCTTTTCGAGCGCACGCAGTTCTTTTTGTAAAGCTCTGCGTTTTTCTATTTGTATTTTTATTTCTGCAGCTTCTTCCTCGGAAACAGGATAACCCTTGGTCTTGCCATCTTCTTGCCATTGATGGTAAAAATAAACTTTGTCGTTTATCGTTTTTCTGGATATGCTACCGGCAGGCAATTCAGCAATTTGCCTTTTAAGATCTGAAATTCTATCGGTTTTGTTCATCATAACAATCACCTCACTATATTACTATACCTATTTTAACCTATTTTAACCCAAAAGTCAATGGGTTAAACACTTTGGTTGTCTTTTTTTGAAAAATATTCTAAAATGCACAAAAAATCGACACAAAAATAAGAGTTGTTCATAATATATTAATATTTGCATGATACAATATATATGGGAAGGTGTCATATTGTGCGCTTTTTCGGTTTGTTTTTGTGTTATAATAGTAAAATCAAATCGGAGGAGCATAATATGGAGATTAAAATTTCTGCTCATATTGATATTGATTGTGAGCACTTTGATTCTATAAGCAAGGAAGTGAAAGAAAGTATTATGTGCAAAAAATTAAATGAATTGAGTGGCATGACACCTGCTAATATTTTGGCAAACTATCCTACAGATCCCAGTACATACGCAACAGATATGAAAGATATATTGAAGAAAATGGGTGTATCTGTTATTACATATGATTTTAGTGGACTTAATAATCAACTAGAAAAAAACATAATTGGTGCGATTGTGTTAAACGAAGATAAGTTGGCTGTTTTTGTTAGTAAGAAGCTTACTCAAGAAGAGCAGCGCTTTGTTTTGGCGCATGAATTAGGTCATTGTTGCAAGCATGCTTCGTCTTTAAGAAATCAAAAAATCGAATTAGCGTGTGACTTTGATTCTGATAATCAACACGAGTTAGAAGCACATGTGTTTGCGGATGAATTGCTACTTCCGGAGAAACAATTCAGGGATTTGTGTAGTAAATTTAGCGGTAGCATAGATATCTCGCTGTTATCTGAAATTTTTTGTGTTCCGTCCATATGTATAAGACGTAGGATGCTAGCTCTTGATATTAAATAAGACTGGATTAAATACAAATGAGTAATGAATCACATTCCGATGCCACAACAAAGCCTGAAGATATACTATTAAAACATTTTATTGATTTAATACAAGAAGATGATAAAGATGTGTACATAGATGATCTTTTTGAATCGAAAAAGATGGAATCTAATGATAGTGCAGATAAGTCCATTGAGGAGCGCAATGCTCGATGTCAAGAGGATGACAACAACTCTAAACTTAGAGTAAGAAAAGTTGTTACGCATTATTTGATGATTATGCTGTTGCTACAAATTATTTTTATGAATTGTTTTGTTGGATGGTTGCTTTTATCTCAGACGACTAATGCGCCTTGGTTTGAGATTGTATCAACAGAAAATCTTTTGGAATTATCTACATTAGCAAAGTGGTATACAACAGCGACACTTGCCGAATTGTTAGGAGTATTTATTTATATCATAAAAGTTGTCTATGCCAAATTGAAAATTACTTAATAGAAGAGCCACCGATTTAAACCCTTGAATCGATGGCTCTTTATATTATTGTAGTTCAATCGAACTAATTTCTGTTAGGACTCTGTGTTAATTTCGGAGCCGGTGTTATATCTTTTTTCGGAACTGCTATTTTTTATTAACTCTGTTATAATGGGGTAGTTTAGCGATTCCATAGGCTGCCCATCGAGGTAGGCGTAATTCCTTAAATAATCCATTAGGAAAACTATTTGTTCATAGATGAAGGAATCTTTTTCAATTTCATCTGTAGTTTTATTAGCTATACTCACTTGTATATCGTGCAAAATGGTAATCATCTTATTGGGGCAAACCAAGAGTATAATACTCAAGGCATCTTTATATATCTTGCATTTTGTGTTTCCGCGTGTAAGTTCTATTAAGTACTCAATTATGATTTTTGCAGACACTTGAATCTCGTCGTATTCATCAGAATCTCTATTATGAGTGATAATTAAAGTTATCAGCGGAATAAGCGCCGCTATTAAAGCAATGAAATTACTTGTTTGTGATGATTCCAAAGAGAAAACCATCGCTAAAACATAAACAACCATTATTGCAGCAAAAGCGAATATTACATACAATATCGCAGCAACAGCTAATGCGATGACGGCGGTGACTAATGGTGAAATAAAATCCATTAAAAACGCCCATAAACGAGGATGCTTAATCGTTCCGTGCATCTTATACGACAAATTCTTTTTGTCGAAGAACCAAAGTTTTATTTTCCATAACAATCTGTTACCAATGTTCATTTTTGTCCTCCATAGTATTCTTTATATATTGATTAATTCTTTATTACAATAAATTTTCTGTATGTATTAGAGCAAGAGCCAGTCACATACAATGACTGGCTCGGTGTGTTTATCTCGTATTAACCCTTTGGAGGATGCGGGTCATTTCCGTAAGAATTTCTTTCGCGAATCTGACCGTGCTTATTATGAATAAACATTTCACTTCCTTGATTTTGGGCAATCTGCTTAGCAACCTTGATTGCATCGCTTTGGGTGGTTGTGACTACTGTCGCTTTTTTACCACCAGCCGCTTTAACTTGCCAACCACCATTAGGGTGAGGAGTTACGTGCTGATTCCTAGCCATAACAGAAATCTCCTTTCATTGTATTTAATATGAAAGGACGAAACCACCAACATCCCTTATTTTTACTTAGTCTTTAACAAAAATGCGAAATGCCTTTTTGCCATAAGAGCTCGCGTAAATGCGAGTGCCGTCTTTGCGAGTAATGTACTTGCAAAAGACATAGTGACCATTTTCTTCGAGGTATTTCATATGTGAAAATCCTCCTTTCTGAATAATTTTCCAGAAACGCTCAAGAAATTTGTTGAGTACAGTTTCGGGAATATATTGCAAAAAGAAGGCAAATGTGTTATACTATTCTTGTCTAGGGATTAGTATAGGTGGTTTACCTCGCCTTGCTATTCGCAAAATACCGTTTGAGCTCTTGCTCGAACGGTATTTTTTATGTTAACGATAAATCGTAAACATCAATTAAGAATTTCTGCATTGTTGAAATCAAACAACATTGCTTTTTCGTCTGGGATAAGAACGCCCTCGATTCTGTAAGACTCTACTTCATAATTCCAACCGGTTATATCCGATATAGTATTAAGCAAGTCTTTTGCGTTCCATCTCACAGAGAGGACATTGCTCTTTTTCTCAGCGTTATAAAAGGATTGAGCCTTGTTTTCGAGAGGAAGACACGCTTTTATTGCTATTTGCTTAGTAGCTGCATTTATAAGAAGCTGAACGTGCGTGGGATAATTGAGTTTCATAATTACACTTTTATTAAACGAAACACCGTTTTTTGTAACAGAAACATAAGGGACGCCCTCGTTAAAGTCGAACGTCGTAAACCCGTCAAAGATTGACACAATAATCACCTCATTTCTTCGCCTCCTATTTTATCATATTTTAATCGCAATGTCAACACGTTCTGTCAAAATTGCTTATCCTATTTTATCTTTTTCTGTTGGTCTTATTTGCATTTTTGCAATTTTTGTCTTGTTTTTTTGAATTGCGACATAAAATTATACCACGGACAACGCTTGGGACTATCCGGAGCTTGCGTTTTTGACACATTGATCTATCGCGCGCAGATCCGTTGATCTTCTGCGTTTTCGCAAATTGTTTCAAAAATGCACCCAATGGGTGCAAAAATGCAAGTCGCCATAAAACGACTTGCATTTTTTGTTATTCAATTGATTTTATATTTTTCTGAAAATTCAATCGCATTCTTTTCTTCCTAATCCCTTATATGATTCGCTTAAAAACGGTAATCAATAGAAAGAGGTTATCCTTTGCTTAATAGCTTGGGATAACCTCTTTGCTACATATTAAAAACTATTTATACCAACAAAGGCTAAAACCAGTATGAATATGAGATAAATAACCGCATGGAAAACCGCAGTCATATACTCATATTTCAACACTTTTCTAATACTATCATCGGTCATGCCGATACTCTTATAAGTAGCCAGTGTTTCTCTCCTAACACGGTTGTGAGCTTGAATGATATACATTGTTTGAAGAACTCCGAACACCGTTAATGCCAGGAAAGCTAAAACTCCGAATATTGCTATGTTTTTTGCAAATATTCCTACAAGCTTGGTTACATCAACCCCATAATTAGGTGTGTAATCCGTTACGCTTGTTTCTGATACAAGCACAAAGAAAATTACTGCCAAAACGGGATACAAAACACAGGATATAAACATAAACGTGATTCGACGATAAGTGCTGCTATAGTATGCTACGCTCTTTTTCGCAATACGCTTTTCAATAGGCATATGACGAAACGTGTATGAATTGCGATAATTATGTGTTTCTCCAGATTCTTTTTCGTTGTGAGATTTTACCGTCTCTATTACAGATTTCTTTCGTCTCACGCTTGGTACATAAGTAAATGTTAGCACAAGCACTACTCCCACGATAGCAAGAAGCGCAGGGATTAGAAATGAAATAGGCGAGTGCTTATAGTCACTTACGAAAATGCGAGCAACCATACCGGTAAACAACTGCGAAGGGAGTATTCCAAGAAAACTGCCTAACAAGATTGGGATTCCGTATAAAACAAGTGTTTCTGTAAGAGAAATGATTTTTCTTTGACCGCTTGTAGCTCCGATACTTGTAAGCGTTGCGAAAAAGTGCTTGTTTTCTTCTATTCGTAGCCTTGCAAATATAAACAATGCAACGAAAGATAGAATTATAATGGCGATAGCGATAAAACTAATTCCCGATACAATTTCTTTAAAGAACGAGCTAAAAGATTCAATCGTTAATATGTTTTCTCCACCAACAGCTTCTATTCCGAAAGTCTGATTCGCAGCTCTGAATGCTTCGAGAGAAATAACAAAGCATACAAAGAAAGATATAGCAAACATAGACACAAAGGCTGCGAAAGATTGAAACAAGCTTTTTCTGAAGTCTTTCCTCATCTTTGCAAGAGTGATATGCAACAGTGTTTTCATATCATCTTACCTCATCACTGATAACTTGTCCATTTTTAAGCGATATAAGACGTTTGGCTCTGTCCGCAACTACTTTACTGTGAGTGACGATAATAACGGTAATCTTCTTTTCTTCGTTAAGCTTACAAAGAAGTCCGAGTATATCTTCGCTGTTTTTCTCGTCAAGATTTCCCGTAGGCTCATCCGCAAGAATAAGCGAAGGCTTTTGAAACAGTGCACGTGCTATTGCAACTCTTTGTTGTTGACCGCCCGATAAAGCACTAGGAAAGTCACGCTCTCTTCCAAAGAGTCCAACAGTTTTCAAAATTTCCGACAGTTCATTCTCATCCACATTTCCACCGTCAAGCTCGACGGGAAGAGTGATATTATCTCTTATGTTGAGTTCAGGGATAAGGTTATAAAATTGATATACAACACCAATCTTGCTACGTCTCATTTTGCAAAGATCGTTAGAAGAAAGCTTCGTCAGATTGATTCCGTCAATAACAATCTCACCTTTGTCAGGTACATCCATTCCGCACAGCTGATTTAGGAGTGTAGTTTTACCCGAACCGGATTCGCCTATAATGGCAACCAAATCTCCATCGTTGAAGGTGAGATTAACACCGTCAAGAGCCGTGATTTCCGCGCCGAATGAATCATATTTCTTCGCAAGATTTGTAATTTTAATTCCCATTAGTATTCTCCGAACCAATAAAATAGGTTAAGTCCTTAACTGTTTTTATTTCAGCCTTTTTAAAAAGAGAGTTTCGATAGTTTATAAGTACTATTGCGCCAACCGAGATATCATCTACAGTAATTTCCTCATCGCAACAGTTTTCAAGACCACTCTTGCTATCTATTATGAACGAAAATGCTCCACCGGCGATTGACTCAGCTTTTAACATATAAGTGCCATCTTCTTGCTCGGTTATCTCGATTACTCTACCGTTAAAATCAACCGTGTTTTCTGGTAGAGCAATGCCTATAATCATACCTACGATTAGAGCAATAACAGCGCAACCAATAATAAATAACACTTTATAACTTTTCATCGTTTATTCCTCCAGAGTGAAGATAAGATTTTCGCCATCAAAGGTTACTTTATAACGATAAGAATTGAAATCAACGTCACTATACTCACAAACAAGGTAAAGAGAACTGTCCTTTTCCTCAAATTTGACATCATCGTATTTTGTGAAAGGAATGGTATTGTTTGCGAGAGTAACACCCTGCGAGTGAACGAGATACCAAAGTGTACCGCTGTTTCCTATATTTACAGATATCAGCTCGTGATTTCCATCATTGTTAATATCAATCCATTTTGTGCAGCTTGAAGTAGCATATAACTGATAATATCCGTTAAAAGAAATTCCATCGGGGAACAAACCCGAAAGTCCCTTTACATCAGAATCACGTTCGGAATAAATGAGCGCATCGCCTACATTCATAAACACAAGAGTTAATTCAAAATCATCGGTGGTTGTGAATATCAATCTTGAATTCTCGTGCTTATACGTTCCGAGTGCCGTGTAGCTCGAATGCTCTCCGAATATGATGCGCCCCGTTCCATTACTTGAATCAAGAATAAGGCTTGCGCCATTAACATCAGGAGAAGTATATTTTAGAGTATAAAGATACGTTGGCAAGGCTTCGTTAAACCTAAGCTCATAGAGCGTGCCGATTTTGCCGTCATCGGAATAACCCATATAAAGCTCTTTTTCGGAGCGTAAGAGGTATACTTCTTTGTGGTCAATTCCGGAAGAAACAGACGGAGTTATTCTCCAAGTGGCTTTGATGGCACTATGGAAATATTCAGCATCATAGCCTTCGCGGAAAGTTACACCTTCAAAAAGGGCTTCATATTCGTTTTTTGATATGTAGGCTGAATTCATTTTTCCAAGCCTAACGTAAGAAAGATCAGAAAGATTATTTGATTCTACGAGCAAGTCACCGTTCTCGGTAAAAACTAACATCGGAACATCATCGCAGGTTGCATTTGCATCAGTCGAGCCGATTACCTTTCCGGCATACCAAATACCTTGGTCTATTGCTACACTGTTATTCTTTTTGTATGTCAGGAAACAAACAGCAAAGATAGTACAAACAACAAGCGAAATAACTATCGCAATAGTTGCAGGCTTTTTATACTTTGAAATAGCCGATACTCTCGACTTAACAGACACCTCTCCGAAAGCTAGGGGGCACGCGGAAATGACTCTGCTTTTTATGCCGAGTGTCAAAAGTGCTTCTGAATAATCGGCTTTGTCGTTATCTCCAAGATCGGATATAACCTTTTCGTCGCAAGCCGACTCAATGTCACGGCACAAAAGAACATAAGCAACCCACAAAAGCGGATTGAACCAATAAATAGAGAGAAGAAAGAAACCGAGAGGTTTCCAAAGATGATCCAGGCGTTTTATATGTGCTCTTTCGTGTGCCACTACAAGAGAATAATCCTTATCGGATATGTCGGAAGGAAGATAAATACGAGGTCTTATTATTCCTAGTATAAAAGGCGTTTTTACATAATCGCAAAGATATACGTTATCTTCTCGCTCTACCTTAACGCTGGTTTTTATACGAAGGTATATAAACGATGCCGCCATATAGAGTAGCATACAGAGCATAACCCCGAGCCAAATCCAACCGAGCGCAGTTATCCATACGTGCATGGGATTTGCACTATACTCGGGACGAGCTTCCATTGACCCCGAAAGAATGGGGTTAACGATTTCGTCAACACTGCCGAATCCTGTATCAAGTGCGGGATATCTATCGTGAGTAATCGTAGTAGGTATAGTATTTTTGCTTGGAATAAGACTCATAGCACTTTCAATACTGAAAGGAAAAAGCAATCTTAAACCAACAAGTCCCCAAAGCAAAACCGAAACCCATTTGGGAGCTTTTTTAGCGAATAAGCGATAAAGAATTATGGCTAAAACAAGGAAGCTCACAGTGATGCTGATATTCAATACATGTATGAATAAGTCTTCCATCGTCAGCTCCTTTTCATATTCTCAATGATGGCTCTGATTTCTGCAATCTCGTCATCACTCAAGTTTTGCCTTGAGGTAAATGCAGCTATGAAAGCAGGGAGCGAACCCCCAAAGCTTTCCTTGACAACCTTTTCACTTTGCATAGAGTAAAATTCGTTTTTTGAAATTAAAACCGTAACAGTTCCGTTATCGTTTTTGAAGATGCCTCGCTCGGAAAGTCTTTTCAGTACTGTGTAGGTAGTAGTACGCTTCCAATCGAACTCTGCTTCGCAAAGCTTGATAAGTTCTGATGTGGAAAGCGGAGCATGCTCCCAAACGATATCCGCAAATCTAGATTCTATAGCACCGAGCCTAATTTCATTCATAGTAAATTCCCCCGTCTAATGTTTGTAGACATACATAGTCTACCACATGTAGACGGCTTTGTCAATAGCTACATAATTTATTTGCAAAATTTGAATGTAAATACTTTTGTAAAAAAATCTTTCGAAATGTGCACGCACATGTACATCTAGGGTATTGACAAGTGCTTCTGGGCATGATATAATTATATCACGAACTCGTGTTCGCTATTTAAGAGAGCAGGTGCAAAATGTTTAAAGTTGAAGATTTACCCTTTTATGCAACAAAAAATAATAAAGCTAATCACTTTGATTACGAAGTAATGCTTTTGGACTTTATTGAATATGCGTGGGATTTTCACAAAAGAGTTGGTTGTCATTCTTTTACTCACTCAAAGAAGCAGGATCATGGTGAGTGCGATGCCATCGGGGATAATTACTCTTTCGACTTCAAGCTTATTGTTGGATCGTCTGTTATGAAGCAAAAGAATGACCTCGCTCCCACTATAGACCGAACTCACATGAAAGAAGGTTTTATTTTTACATATGATAATCCTAATGCCAATAAAGAGCCAGCTAAAATCCCATTACATAATTTGCTTTTGCAATACTCTTTGGATGATTTTCTAAACTATGAAAATAAAATCACAAATAGTGATGTGCTAGCTTTTTGCAAGATATTAAAAACCGAGAAAAATGTGTTTTTTTATCTTCCCATAAAAATCACAACGGACATGCAAACTGTTTTGGTTATAAGATATTTGCACACATTGTTGTATAATGCATTTAAGTTTAGAAGTAGTAAAGTATCACACGATACTTTCATCTCATTCATATGCAACGATTTTTTATACATATTAGAATACCAAGACGGAAAGTTTATTGTAATTGATAAGGTATCGATTTACCTCAACTCGTATTATAGAGATTCTATACTTTATGCATTATACTGAAAAGGAGTATTTATATGCGCCACAAAAATGACAGTCGTAAGATGGAAGTCTACAATTTCATGACCAGATATATGAAAGAATATGGTGTGTACCCTACTGTTCAAGAAATTGGCGGCAAACTTGGAATGGCAAAATCTATAGCTTCTAAGTATAGAAACCGTCTTATTGAAGATGGACTAATTGAAAAGCTTGGTAGGTATCAAATAAAGGCAGCAGGAAATATATCGTGTTCAAGTATGCCTGTTGTTGGTCGTATAGCATGTGGAGAGCCAATACTTGCAGCAAAATACATAGAAAGTTATATTCCGATTGATGAAGGAAGTCTCGGCCCCGGAGAATACTTTGGTCTTATTGCGGATGGTGATTCTATGATTGATGCAGGAATTTGCGCAGGAGACACCGTTTATATTCGCCAGCAATCCACAGCAGAGGATGGAGAGATCGTTGTTGCGATTGTTCAAGATGAATTAACGGACGGTTACTATGCCACTCTAAAGAGATTTTATCGAGACGAAAAAAACAGCCGTTACATACTACGTCCCGAAAACGAAAAATTTGATGATATCATAGTCAGTAAAGTTGAAATTCAGGGTGTAGCTGTACGAGTTCTTAAAAATCTTGAAGCCCCTAAACGAAGGAGGTGTTGAAGTGAAGAAAAAAGATGACGGCAGAAGACAAATGCCGAAATCTCGTTGTCCTTATTGCGACTCGCGAGTCGTAGATTCAAGAACACCTACGCTTAAAAACTCGCTTGAGTTAACAGTAACCGACAGCGCAGATTATTTTATTCAATGCCCAAAGTGCAGAAAGATAGTTGGGCTAACTATCAAACCGTTGCATACTGCAGCTCCACTTGTTACAGTACAGTGAAAAGAATATCACCCTCCCAGCTGAGTATTTGGGAAACAAAAGGGTCGATACAAATAGCTACAAGACATAGTTATAGCTATGCTTACGCTAATTGTATCGACCCTTTATTAATTGATACGGTAAAAATTATACCGCCTAAAACAAAGAAAAAAGCATCCTAAAAAGCCTGAAAATTACTTATAAAAAACGAGGTATATACCTACGGAATTGCAAGTTTTGCAAATTTGAGAGAAAATACGAATATAGATACAAAAATGCTCTCGTTATTCGAAAAAAACGCAAATTTCCACGCTCTATACCTAGGCTTTTTTGTCCAAAATCGACCATCATATCAAGAAAGGACGAATTATGATAACAGGACTTAAAAAGAAGCAAAAAACAACCGAAATTTACTTCAACGAAGCAGATGATATTACAACAATATCAACCTATAACACAAAGCTCAAAAAAAGATTGAAACAGTTTTCTAACGAATGCCCCAAACTATGCAAACTTGTTTCTGAAGATGAGCTGGGGTGCTTGGTATTTGAGATCAACAAAGACAGTTTCACATTTAGATGCATGAAGCCACCGTCGGACGAAAAGCGAGAGAAAGCCAGGGAGCAAATGAACAAGCTGATTGGCAAAACCACCGAGACGAGCGCAACAATAAGCGAGGATGTAACCAAGCAAAAAAGACGCTTTGGGAGCAAAAATACGGCAAAAACTAGCAAGGATGATGCTATCGATTTCAAAGCAGGAGAAAGGGTGTACGTCGGTAACCGTCTTTCACCCAATTCACCTCTGCCGGCAGAGCCGACAGCGTAAGGTTTTTTGGCACTTTTGCCTTTTTCAAAAAGTGTACGTCGGTAAAACCACCATGTGCCAGAGTTGTACGTCAAAAAAGGTGTTTTATCAGCTTTTTCAAGAAAAAAGTGTACGTCAATTCGTACGTCAACAAATTGGGAGGAACAATATGAACTTAAAAACAATCAAAGATAGACTAGTATCTTTACTCAAAGACAAATCTTCGGGCATTCAACCCGAATTTCAAAATCAGCTTTCCGAAATAATTAAACGTATAGAAAAACTGTTACAAGACAATCTTGGTGAATGCGAAATTCCCGATGAATTGCTTAAAGAAATCGCACGGTGTCTACTGCCGGATGTTATCAAATTCATTGAATCGGATAAAGGAAAAGAAGAGTTTGAAAAGTGGAAAGAAAACTCAATCATATATTCAAACAAAAATTACATAAAATCAAAATAGCATCTTCGGATATTGACAATCCAATAGGAAAGGTGTATAATTATGTTGGATAAGATAAG
Organism: Eubacteriales bacterium; assembly: GCA_045647805.1. Lineage (GTDB taxonomy): Bacteria > Bacillota > Clostridia > Oscillospirales > CAG-272 > UBA1740. Next base: position 34,852 of record JAZRMT010000084.1, read on the forward strand.
GAGATGTGTAAAAATGGTAAAATCTATTTTATTTTTCAAAAGTTCATCTACCTCGCCATTGGCGGCACGTAAATACGGTGAAAACACCAACAAAAGCAAACCGAAAAGTTGTAGCGTTTTAGGTCAGACCTCTTATGGAAGATCTCTCGAAATATCAGCAAAAGGAAGTAAAGGACATCGTGAATCTTTTAAAAAAACTACTAAAAGCGATAAACAACTTTAATCAGCAGCAATGGCTTTGGGTATCAATAATCACTACTACAACAGGAATATGGTTTCCGTTTATAGTTGGATTTTTTGGAGAGCCATTACATCTAGTATATGTTAATGAATCTGGGAATAAGCAATTTACAACATTAGGAATAATTTTAACAATAGCATCGATAGTTTGGTCATTGTTATCTTCTTTGTCCCAGAGATATTATGATTACCGTGTAGGGAAGTTGGGTATAACAGAAGAAAAT
>JAZRMT010000085.1:0-2465 GCA_045647805.1 Eubacteriales bacterium
GTATCCAAAAACATATTTTTAGTATCCTTTTTCACATTGAAATATATATTTAGATTTTATATAATGGTATCATAACTCATATATTTTGTCAAGCGAAAGGAGATAAAAATGAGTGAAAACAGAATTCTCACAAAGGATACCGTAAGGGTAGGATACGTAGGTCTTGGAGCGCGTGGATACAGTATGTTAGTCAAATGCTTCGCCGCTATGACCGACGTAGAGATAACTTACATATGCGACTTCAGTGATGACAGAATTGAGATGGCGCTCAAGCATTTCGAAGAAAACAATCTCCCTGCACCTAAGGTGACGAAAAATTACAAGGACATATTAAATGATGACAGCGTTGACGCGGTTATCAACATGACAGGCTGGAACAGTCACGTCGATGTGACTAAGGACTCTCTTCTTGCGGGAAAATATACCGCGATTGAGGTAGGATGCGCTTACACGCTCAAGGACTGCTGGGATCTTATTGATGCTCACGAGAAAACCGGCGCGCCTCTTATGATGCTCGAAAACTGTTGCTACGGACGAAGAGAGCTTGCAGCTATGCGAATGGCGAGAGAAGGCCTTTTCGGCGAGCTTGTACACGCGGTAGGATCATACAGCCATTATCTGCCCGATTGCGACCTCTTCGTAAGCCGCGGAGAGCAAGGATACCCATACCGTGTTAAAGAATACATGTATCGCAACTGCGAGCAATATCCTACACACGCCCTCGGCCCTATCGCAAAAATATTCAATATAAACCGAGGAAACCGCTTCCTTACCATCAACTCCATCGCATCAAAGAGCTGCGGTCTTTCAGACTATTGCAAGCACACCTTAAAGGACGATAACTACAAAAACGTAAGCTTCGCGCAGGGTGATATAATCAACTCAGTTATCAAATGTGCCGGTGGCGAAACGATAGCTCTCACACTTGACACTACACTTCCCCGCGCCTTCTACTCAAGAAGCTTTTCAATACGTGGAACACGAGGCTTGTGCGATGAAAACCGCAAGGTCTTCTTCCTCGAAGGTATGAAAGAGCCTATCGAAAACAACGAGGAGGAGGTAATGGCGAAGCACGAGCATCCCTTACACCGCGAATACCTGAAGGGAGAATCTCTCGGCGGTCACGGAGGTATTGACTGGCTCGTTTCACGCGCGTTCATCGAGAGCGTAAAGGCTGGAGTAGATACACCTATCAACGCTTACGATACCGTCACCTGGATGTCTATCGCACCCCTGTCCGAGGAATCTATACTCAAGGGTGGCGATCCCGTAACTATCCCCGACTTTACAAGAGGAAGATGGTTCCGTCCCGCGCCCGCAATCAATCATAAATATTCTCTTGACGCAGTATGCGAGGATGAGTCGATCTCCATCTGGTCAAGTCAGAGAAAACACCCCGATAAAACCGTAGAATAAGGAGAGAAAAAATGTTTAAAGGTATTTTCACAGCTTTACTCACCCCATTTGACAAGAATAATAAAATCAACGAAAAGGCACTTGAGTCACTCATTAAGCACAACATCGATATGGGTGTCACGGGATTCTACGTATGCGGAAGCACAGGTGAGGCGTTTCTCATGTCCACAGATGAGAGAAAGCACGTAATGGAGATAGTAAGCTCATATGCTAAGGATAAGACGCTTATAGCACATATAGGCTCGATAAACGAGGGTGAGGCGATGGAGCTATCCAACCACGCTCAAAAGCTCGGATACAATGCCATCTCATCCGTTACGCCCTTCTACTACAAGTTCAGCTTTGACGAGATCAAGAATTACTACAAGCGTATAGCAGACGCCTCGGATATCCCCATGCTGGTGTATCACTTCCCTGCTTTTTCCGGTGTGAACATGGGACTTAACGAGATGTCACAGTTCTTGGCTAACGACAGATTTATGGGTATCAAATTCACCTCCAACGATTTCTTCGCACTTGAACAATGCAAATCCACATTCCCCGACAAGCTCATCTATAACGGATATGACGAGATGTTCTTAGCAGGTCTTTCCATGGGCGCTGACGGTGGTATCGGAAGCACCTACAACCTTATGGCTGACAAATTCGTCGCTATACAAAAGCTCTTCAAGGAAGGAAAAATATCCGAAGCGCAGGCAGTACAGAAGGAAGCAAACCGCATAATCTCGGTTATCTGTCGATTGGGCGTAATGCAAAGCGAGAAGGAAGTGCTCAATCAGCTCGGATTTGATTTCGGTGAATGCAGACACCCGTTCTCCGCTCTTAACGAAGAGCAAAAGGCAATCATAGCAAAAGAAATCATCCCCTATGTCAAGCCGATGAAATAAGCAGGACTTAATATCATGAACAAGCCGTTTTTTAAGACAAAAGCCCTATGGGGCAAGAATGAGTCTTACTCAAACCATAGAATTCCCGGTATGATAGTAACAAACCGCGGAACGCTCATCGCCTACTGCGAGGCGCGTCAATCAGAGAGCGATTGGGCGCTT
>JAZRMT010000086.1:0-11468 GCA_045647805.1 Eubacteriales bacterium
ATATCTCTATCTCTAACCTTATCTACTTTATGAAGACCATGCTTTCCGAGGTGTTCAAGCGTGACGTAAAGGTCAGACTTCGTCCCGGCTTCTTCCCCTTCGTGGAGCCCGGCTTTGAGCTTGATATCAACTGCGAGATCTGCGGTGGAGACGGCTGTCCCTCCTGCAAGAATTCCGGTTGGCTCGAGCTTTGTCCTTGCGGTATGATACATCCCAACGTTCTCAAGGAGGGCGGTATCGACATCGAGAAGTATTCGGGCTTTGCCTTCGGTCTCGGTCTTACCCGTCTTGCTATGATGAGATACGGTGTGAAGGATATTCGTGATTTCAATTCGGGAAGCCTTAAGGCTCTCTCTCAGTTTAAGTCTGTATAAGGAAAGGGAGGTCACAGAAATATGTTTTTATCTATGAATTGGATCGGTGACTTTGTTGACCTTTCCGGCTTCGATAAGAAGGCTCTTATCCGCAACTTCACTCTTTCTACCGCAGAGGTAGAGGATATAATTGAGAAGGGTGCCGACACTCATGGCGTCGTTGTTGCAAAGATCCTCTCGGTTGAGAATCATCCTACCTCCAAGAAGCTTCATCTTCTTAAGGTTGACAAGGGCGACGAGGTGGTTGACATCGTTTGCGGTGCTCCCAACGTAAGAGAGGGGATGAAGGTTGCTCTCGCAACAAACGGCGGTGCGGTTTGCGGATTCCAGATCAAGCCCGCTACCATTGCAGGCTTCACGTCCTACGGTATGTGTTGCTCTGAGGCTGAGCTTGGTATAAGCGATGACAATTCCGGCATTTGGGAGATCACCGACGATATTCCTCTCGGCACAGATATCAAGACTGTTTACGATATTGACGATATAATTTTCGAGGTTGATAACAAGTCGCTTACCAACCGCCCCGACCTCTGGAGCCATTACGGAATGGCGAGAGAGTTTGCAACCCTTACCGGCAGAGAGCTTAAGGCTCCTAAGACTGCCGATCTCTCGGCATACGACGGACTTCCCTCGGTGGAGGTAAACGTAAAGGCTACCGATCTTGTTTACCGTTACTCGGCTATCAAGGTTGAGAACGTAACCAGAAAGATCAGCCCCGTTAATATGCGTATCCGCCTCTATTATTGCGGAAGCCGTGCTATTAACTTCCTTGCCGACCTTACCAACTACGTAATGATGGAGCTTGGTCAGCCTATGCACGCCTTTGACAATGCTAAGGTTGACAAAATAGAGGTTCAGACCTTCTCCGAGCCCTTCAAGTTTGCAACTCTTGACGGCATCGAGAGAAATATCGACGAGAATATGCTTATGATAACCTCGGGAGACGTTCCCGTGGCTATTGCGGGCGTAATGGGAGGAGATGCCTCGAAGATCGAGGATGACACCACCACGCTTCTTCTTGAATCGGCTACCTTCAACGGTATTTCGGTAAGAAAAACCACAACCAGACTCGGTCTTCGTACCGATGCTTCTCAGAGATATGAGAAGATGCTCGATCCCGAGCTTTGCCGTGTTGCTACCGAGAGACTTCTTTCGCTTATCAATGAGTGTGATGAGGGAGCCAGAGTTATTTCCTCCTTCACCGATGTTTACGTAAATAAATATCCCACTATCACTCTTGACTTTGACAAGGCTTACGTTGACCGTTACACCGGTATCGAGATCTCCGATGAAACTATCGTAAAGACTCTTACCGCACTCGGCTTTGACGTTAAGCAGAACGGTGATAAGTTTACCGTTGTCGTTCCTTCTTGGAGAGCTACCAAGGACGTTACCATCAAAGCGGACATCATCGAGGAGATCACCCGTATCTACGGCTACGATAACTTCGAGATATTTACCTCCAACAGCCCTCTTGTTCCTGTTCGCAAAGAGGTTCTTAAGTCCGATGAGGACAGAATGAAGGATATACTCGTTAAGACCTACCGTATGCATGAGGTTCACTCCTACATCTGGTCTGATTCCAAGAAGAATGACGAGCTTGGTATCATCACCCCCAAGAACGTCAGCATAATCAATGCACAGACACCCGATCACGCTCATATTAGAGTATCAATGATCCCCACCCTCCTTTCCTTTGTAAAGGAGAATCGCGGATATGCAGATGATTTCGCTATCTTTGAGATCGGTCACACCGTTGACGGACTTCGTGAAAACGGCGAGTGCAACGAGCAGAACAAGCTCGGTGCCGCACTTTACTCCAAGACTGTTTCCGAGGAGGCATTGTTCGGAAAGGCTGTTGATGCAGTAAAGGAGCTTTGTGCCGACATTCTTCACCGCGAGGTGAGCTTCACCGAGAGAGCCGATGCCTATGACTTCGAGCATCCCGTGAACAGCTTCAACGTATGCATCGACGGCGAACTTATCGGTTACATTGCCGTGCCTTATCCCACCGTGCTTGACAACATTGATAAGAAGGCGGCTGTCGCATTCTTTGAAATAGCAACCGAGAAATTCGCTAAGATTAAGACTGCCGCTCTCAAGTACAGCGAGCCCTCTAAGTTCCCTGCAATTGACATTGACGTTACCTTCGATACCGATGTTTCTTCGGTTGACTTTGAGAAGGCGACGGCTCTGTCCAAGGCGAGCTGCGATATACTTCGCTCTGTCGTTGTAAAGGACATTTACACTCTCGAGGACGGCTCATCGGCTCTTACTCTTCGCTTCTCGTTTGCATCCTCCGAGCGTACTCTTACCAAAAACGAGATTACGCCCTTCGTTGATGCAATTACTGCCGAGTTTGCCAAAATTGGATTAAATGTAAAGAACTAATTACAAAACATAACAAAAAACTGCCCGTGAGGGCAGTTTTTTTGTTTGCATAAGACGAAAACCAAAGATAATAACTTTGTACCGCAGATGATTTATTCTTCCTCGTCCACAAAAACGCTCTTGATGGCTTCGAGGTAGCCGTAGCCGTAGAGGTTATCGGGCTGGAGGTAGCTGGTTTCGGTCCATTCGTTCCAGCTGTTTATTGTAACGAGAGGCGCGGGAAGGTCGTGGCTATCTATATATTCCTTTGCCTGCACGAACGCCTTCTTTACGTTTTCGGGGGTGTTGTTTTTCATTATGCAGGGCTGGAACTCGCGAAATCTGGGGTTTGCATCCCAACCGACCGAAACCTGAGGGAAGTATTTAATACCCCTTTCGTCCATTTCGTCGTAACCCTTTTTATGGTCCTTGATAATCTCGGTGTAATCCTTGTTTCTCTCCTTCTGCGTTCCCATGTTGTAGTGTGTAACGCTGTCAAAATCAAGAATTTCATAGGCGTCCAGCGCATTTGAACGGAATTTTCCGTCGAAATCAAACATTTCAAAGGCATTGTGGATAAGCTGGAGATGCAAACCGGGGAACCCTGCCTTTTTGACCTCTTCTCTGAAATAAGCAATTGCCTCTTTTGCACCATCGAATCCGCCGAAGCTCTTTAAGAAGTTTGTAATGCTGTATATCGAAAGAACCGGTTTTCCTTCAATTTTATAATAAGAGGGGTGAGAAAAATAGTTATCTATCCAGCGCTTTACGATGACCTTGAAGGTGTCAAAGGAAACGTCGCCTCGCCACAAAATATCCTTCGTCGGCGTGGTCTACGCTCCAGACGTGGGTGGCGTTGTGGTTTGCCCACATTATGTAGAACTTAACAAGGTCGTTGTTTCTCGCCTTGAGATAACCGTCGTTAAGACAGTTTTCGAGGAAGGGTCTTTCGTCGTACCAATACCAATCGTAAATGAAAACGTTGACGCCGTGTCGGCTTGCGCAATTTATCTGCATTTCCATAACGTCAGGATTTGCCTCGTTTACATATCCCCACAGAGGCTTTCTGTCCCAAACGTAGCCCTCAGGCTTGTTTAGGCTGTTTTTCCTATTTAGTTAGAAAGGTTAAAGTCGCAATAAATCTGTATATAGACTTTATTTTTTTATATTCGCTATGATATAACTATGATATAATATACTGTAATTTGAGAAAAAGGATAGAACTTATATTTTATGATTTTGTGTAGTCGCCGGGCTTTTTACCTGTTATGGAAACAAAGGCCTTGTAAAAATTTGACGAGCTGGAGAAGCCACAACACTCGGCGATTTCGAGCTTGGTCATGTCGGTGGATTTGAGCATTTCTATCGCTTTTTCAACGCGCTTTATGGTGATATATTTCCAGGGAGAAACTCCGTTAAATTTTTTAAAAACTGAGGAAAAATAGGTCGGCGTCATACAAGCTACGTTGGATAAATCCTTCAAGATTAGATGCTCACCCAAGTGCTCGTCTATGTAGTGGATGGTTTTGTTCAGGCTTTTTGTTACAGAATATTGGGCGGTGCAAAGCTTGTCCTTTTGAACGCAGTTATAATTTCGTATCATAAATATAAGCATAGAAAACAGGATGCATCTTGTGCTTATTGAATAGCATAAAGGCTTTAGAGTAAGCTCGTCCTCTAAGCTGAGTATTCCATTTTTCAAAAATCCGCTTTGGTCTGAAAAGCGATTGCTAAATCCGTCTCCTCTTGCGGTAAACAAACCAAGAAGCTCGGCATTCTCGGAATGCTCCCAGAGGAGCTTTGGCTCAAAGTGGATGTTAAGAACGTCCATTTCCTCGTGTATTTCGGTTATGCAGTGCGCTTCGTTGCTTCCGAACAGAAAAATGTCACCTTCTGAGAAGTTATACTGCTTTCCCTTTACGGAATAAACGCCTTTGCCGGATAAAAAAAGTGAGAGCTCACATTCGGTGTGGTGATGCTCAAGATATTTTCTGCTTTGCGGCAAGAGCTTGGAGTGATAGGTCTTTATGACAGTGCGGTTAAAATCATCGGCTAATATCATTTCCTGACAGCGCATTTTTAAACTCCTCTTAGGCGAAATCGTAAAATAGTGGATAAAAAACACAACATGGTGGTTGTTATGCGTGATGTTGTTTGTTATAATGAGTATAGCATAAAAGTTTGAATTTTACAAGGAGTAAGTTATGAATTCTTCTATTATTGAAAAAATTTCAGAAAATGTCAATGTTTGCTCAAATCCGTCCGAACTTAAAATAACGGATATCCGTGTAGCAAATATAACGGGCGCTCCCAAGCACTGTCCCCTTATAAAGGTATACACAAATCAAGGCCTCGTTGGTTACGGCGAGGTTCGTGACGCATCCAGCGCCACCTATGCGCTGATGCTTAAGTCAAGGCTTGTAGGCGAAAATCCCTGTAACGTGGATAAGTTGTTCAGGCGTATAAAGCAGTTTGGCGGCCCTTCTCGCCAGGGCGGCGGTGTCAGCGGTATTGAGATAGCGCTGTGGGACCTTGCGGGCAAGGCGTGGGGAGTTCCGCTGTGGCAGATGCTTGGCGGAAAGTTCCGCGATAAGGTGCGTGTTTACGGAGATACCGACGTTGACGGCAAGCATACGGGAACTGATATGGGTCGCGCTATTCAGAAACGCATAAATATGGGTTTTTCTATCGTAAAGATGGATCTTGGTATTGAGCTTCTTTACGACGAGCCCGGTACTCTCAACGCCCCCCTCGGAATGCTTGAGGAGATGCAGAAATACTCGATGAAGGCGATACAGCACCAAAGTGGTTCTATCGATATGGATATGATGCTCGGTAAGAACTACGAGGTGTTCACCATTCCTCACTACGCAACGGGTATCCGTATTACCGAAAAGGGTATGGATATGCTTGAGGACTACGTAAAGCAGGTTAGGGACGTTGTTGGATACGAGGTTCCTCTTGCCATAGACCATTTTGGCCACGTGGCTATTGAGGATTGCATCAAATTCGCAAAGCGACTTGAAAAGTACAATATAGCTTGGCTTGAGGATATTCAGCCTTGGCATCTTACCGACCATTATGTTCGCATTGCGGAAAACTGTAATATTCCGCTGGCAACGGGAGAGGATATCTACCTTGCGGAGAATTTCCGTCCTCTTATGGAAAAGCACGGAGTTTCTTTGGTGCATCCCGATCTTCTTTCTATCGGCGGTGCGCTTGAGACAAAGAAGCTTGGCGATATGTGTGAAAAATATGGAGTAGCTATGGCAATACATATGGCTGAAAGCCCCATCGCTTGTATGGCTGCGGTTCACACTGCTGCTGCGATCCAGAACGTGATGGCTGTGGAATTCCATTCCGTTGACATCCCTTGGTGGAACGATCTTGCAAACGGCATCGCAAATCCGCTCTTCAAAAACGGCTTTGTGGATGTTCCCAACACACCCGGTCTTGGAATCGAGAGCCTCAACGAGGAGCTTATCGCACAACATATGCACCCCAAGTATCCCGGACAGTGGGAACCAACAACTCAGTGGGATAAGGAATGGGCAAACGATCGCGAATGGAGCTGACAGGATGTGACCCTTCGAAATATATGTTGAGACTTGATAACGTAGTGACTTTGGAATACGATAAAGAATATGACGTAGAGGAGCTTTTGGAAAATGTTTGATCTGACGGGTAAAAAGGCAATCGTAACAGGATCGACACAGGGAATAGGTTTTGCCATTGCAGAGATTCTTGCCAAGCAGGGCGCAAGTGTATTCGTTTGCGGAAGCGGTAACGTTCAGAAGATTGAGGCGGCAGCCGAAAGGATAAACAGAGCTGTTCCGGTTAACGTGGATCTGCTTTCGGTGGATTGCGCTGATAAGATGTATGAGATAACGGGAGATGTGGATATCCTCGTGCTCAACGCCTCAATACAATACAAAGAAAAGTGGAATGAATTCACTATGGAGCAATATGATAAAATGATGGATTGCAACGTGAGAAGCTCATATCTGCTGATAAAGAAATATGCCGAAGGAATGAAGGCGCGCGGCTGGGGACGTATAGTGACTATCGGAAGCGTAAATCAGTATAACCAGCATCCGGAGCTGTCGTTGTATTCGGTGACTAAGGTGGCTCAGATGAAGATGGTGAAAAATTTTGCATCCTTCCTTGCACCTTACGGAGTTACTATAAATAACGTAGCGCCAGGTGCCATAGCAACTCCAAGAAACGCCGCTATATACGAGGATGCCAAGCTTCGCAGCGCAGTTGAGGCAAAGATCCCTTGCGGCAGATTCGGTGAGCCGAAGGATATAAGTCCCACGGTTTTGTTGCTTTGCTCTAACGAAGGAAGCTATATTACGGGTACCGATATAGTTATCGACGGCGGATTACAACTGTAAAGTTACAGACCGTTAAATAAAACAGTAAACGGAGATACAAATATGAATTTTAATGACAGAGATAAAATAGTTGCACTTACCCCTCTTTGGAAGGGGGAAAGATTTCCCGACGGCAGACCGAAGGTTGCAGATAAATATCTCGATGCCCTCTACGGTATGACCTTGGAGGAGGTATGGAAGCCCATATTCGTCCTCGGATATGAGCATCAGTTCGTTGGCGGCGGCGAAGCTCCCCTGCAAACACTTCACAATGACGGCAGAAAGCTTGTCGGCCGTGCCGTTACCTGCACGTATGTCCCCACGCGCCCCGATCTGCACGAGGTGCAGTTCCAACGTGGTGCGGATGACGGACTTAAGGGTAACTATAACCAATGGGTGATAGACTCTCTCGTTGAACGCGACGTTGTAGTTTGCGATATGTACGATAAGATCTACAAGGGGACGTTCCTCGGCGGCAATCTCACCACAGCTATTCACAAGCGTACAAAAAACGGCGGTGCAGTAATCTGGGGCGGTGTGCGTGACGTCGAGCAGATGAAACAGATCCCTGATGTACAAGTCTATTTCCGAGGAATTGATCCCACGCCCATCCGCGAGTTCGTGATGAAGGATTGGAACGACATCACATCCTTTGGCGGTGCGGTGTGTCTGCCGGGTGACGTCGTGTTCGGCGCAGGCGGTGGTGTTCTCTTTATCCCTAGCCACCTTGTTGCCGACGTTGTTGATGGTGCAGCAAAGACACACGTCAAGGACGATTTCGGCTTTGAAATGATCTGTAAGGGTAAGTTCACCACGGCGCAGATCGATAAGAATACATGGACGGAGGATATGCTGGATATGCTTCTCGATTGGATCAAGAACGATCCCCGCGGCGAAGCTTACCGCGATCTCGATTGGTCGAAGGAGTACGATCTCGCGCGTAACGGTGACCCGAATGACACACAGACGGCTCTGTAAGTCGGTCGGTAAAGATGAGGAGAGAACCTATGAGATACATATTGAGGGCTTGTATTCCCAGAGAAAATACTGACAAATACGTTGATGAGTTGATCGTTGCTTGTAAATATTCAAACATTGACGAAATAATGATGTGTGAGGATAATATTTTCATTACGGCAATTCCTCAACCCTTATCTGCTCATCGGGAGATGGCAGATATAATGAAAAACGCTGTAAAGAAATTCAAGGAAAGCGGAATCAAGACCAGTTTTTATTTAAAATCACTGGTTGGGCACTTTACCAGTAAGGCTTACGTCTTGCCATACGAAATGTTCGTGGGACTTAACGGTGAACGCTCAACAAGCGAGCCTTGCCTATTGGATAAAGGCTTTGCCGAATATGCGGCAACTCTTATGAGCTATTACGCTGAATGCGAATTCGACAGTATGATGATAGACGATGATTTTCGTTCTATGAACCATTGCGGACAGTACGGCTGCGCTTGCGATTTGCACGTCTTAAAAACCTCTCTGAGATACGGTAAAAAGCTGACTCAAAGCGACCTTATTTCTGCGATAAAATCTTACGATAAGGAGAGCTTGAAAATCAAAAAATGCTTCCGTGAGATCACGTTTGAAGGGCAGCTTTTCTTTGCACACGGAATTGAAAAGGCAGTACATTCAGTTGATCCGATTGTACAACTCGGACTGATGGCGTCGGGCGTTGAATGTGACCAATATCAAGGACGAGATATGAAGAAGCTGCTTAGGGCGTTTGCCGGTGAAGGAAGAGTGCCGTTTATTCGTCCTCCTGGTGGAGCCTATACGAACACTCCCGGTGATGCTTTATTCAACGGAATGGACTATGGAGTTAAATATCGCACGAAGCTTGGCGACGATATTCGTTACGTCAGCGAGGTTGACGTTTTCGCACCGAGAAATATATTTACCAAGAGCGTAAAGCTTCTTGACGTTCAATGCTCAATGCACGCAATTGCAGGATTTGACGAGCTTTCACTTAATATTATCGACCATTTCGGAACTTCACCTATGGAGAGTATCGAATATTTGGATATGCTTAAGGAAAACAAGGGAAAGTATGATAAGTTTAACGCACAAGTTAAAGGAAAGCGTCTTTGTGGAATTGGACTTCCCCTGCCGAATGATTACCTTGAAAAGCTTGATAACGGAAGATTTGGTCTATTGGGAGCGCACGAATATCAATCCTTGCTTCATAAGCTTGGACTCCCTGTTTGCTTCGAGGAATTCGATGTCAACTTCTTAACGGGTGAGCATTTTAATTGCTACTCCGACGAAAAGCTGAAAGAGCTATTCTCAAAAGGTGTTATTCTTGATGAAGAGGGCGTGCGAGCCGCAACCGAACGGGGATTTTCAAAATATGTTGGCGCAAGCGTTGTCGAGCGAGCTTCACAAGCCTGCTTTGAAAGACTTGCCGACGTCGAAGAAAATTCGGGACACGCAGGACTTCGTTATCCCGTTTATACCGGTAGCGTGCATAGCGATGAAAGAATATACAAGCTGAATGCTATGCCGGGCGCGACCGTGCTTACCGAGCTTGCCGATGCAAAGCTTAATAAAATAGCAGATGCAAGCACCTATTTTGAAAATGAGCTTGGCGGTCGTGTTCTTGCACTCGGCACAAAGTTTACCGGAGCAAATCTTCTTTACAAAGGTAGAATTAAACAGCTTCACGCAGTAGTAAAAAAGCTCTTCTTCGGAAAGCTTCCGTTTGTAATTGACAATGCGATAACTATTGCGCCATTCTGGTATAAAGATAACGATAGCGATATTTTATTCCTTTACAACTTCGGCTTTGATAAGCAAAGGTTTTTATTACGTACTGATAGAAAAGATATTGAAATTGAAATAGAACCGTTGTCAATAAAAGAATTTATCTTGTAATGTGTCCGGTTTTGAATAAAGAGGTTAATTTGGGGTTAAAATATTCCTACCACAAAATAAAAGGAGATAAACAATGACCTTAACCCAGAAAGAAACCTCGCTTTTGAACGATATGAAGTCGCAGGAGCAGCTTTGCATCGAAAAGTACGGAAAGTATTCCGAAATGGCATGCGATCCCGCACTTAAAACGCTTTTTACCAGCTTGAAGCAGAACGAGGAAAAGCATCTCGACACTATTAATCAGATTTTAGGCGGAACCGAGGTGAAGATGCCTTCCGAATCCCCTTCCGCAGTGCAGTCGAAGCTTGAATGTAAGATGTCCACTTGTCCCGAGAATGCAAAGCAGAATGACGCTTATCTTTGCAAGGACGCCCTTTCTATGGAGAAGCACGTTTCCTCTGTTTATAACACCGGAGTATTTGAGTTTTCGAGTCCCGTGATTCGTGATACTCTTGCTCATATCCAGAAGGAAGAGCAGAATCACGGTGAGCAGCTTTACAATTATCTTTCCTGCAACAATATGTACTGCTAAGGTGTAAAGCAAAAGGAGCCGTTACTTTGGCAAAACCGAAGGTGTCAGGCTCCCTATCAAGCTTTAAGAGGATGTCTCGAATTTTGCATTTGAGACATCCTCTTTTTCAATAATATATATAATGTAAGATTTATTGACGGGATCACTTTCCCTCGGCTTCGTCCAGATCGTCGTCCTCGTTAAATCTGGTAGCTTTGCGGGAATTTACGTAGTAGGAATCGCCTTCCTCGGAGGTAAAGCTGAATTCCTCGTCGTCGATATCGTAAAAATGACCTTGAACACAAAGGTTTTTCGCCGCACGGCAGAATACGTCAAGGAACTCGTCGGTGTCGAATTCGTCGATCTCAATGCCGTAATCATCGGTGGAAAGAACGATGGATGATTCATCGGTGTCCGTTGCATCCGCATAGGAGTCATCATAATTTATATATTCCTTCGAGAACTCAAAAAATTCATCGAGCTCCCCGGATCTTAAAAAGCTGATAAGTTTTTTAAGCTCGTGCTTTTTGCCTGTGAGGGTGATTTCAAAATATAATTCTTCGCAAAGTGTCATGCGAGAGCTCCTTTCTTGATGGTGGGTATTCTAAAGATGAGTATAACACACACATATCTTATTTGTCAATACATTTTATGCAAAAAAAGTTTCGGCATAAAGTGACGGCTTTTTGCTTCATTATATATTATAAAGGAAGCGATACTATGATTATATGACTTGATTTTTTCTTTGATACAGTGGATTTTGCCTCGTTTTTTGCCACTTTGTGGAAAAAACAAAAAAACTTGAAAAAACTTGAACTTTTTTTAAAAAAGTACTTGACAATTTGGAATGAATCGTGTATAATAGACGAGCCGACTTTCGAGGAGGCACTTGATCATTGAAAATTGAACAACACGAAATTTGAAAAGCACAAGATTGTGCATTCTCGTTAAGAAC
>JAZRMT010000087.1:0-14544 GCA_045647805.1 Eubacteriales bacterium
CATATAAAATACATAAATACTAATATACCCTTTGTCTTATATTTATTATGTCTTCTAATAATAAGTAAAATAATAAAACCAAAAAGGGCAATACGGCATCTCCGTAATGCTCTTTTTGTTTTGCGATATGTTTGCTTTGCAAACGCGATATATTCACTTTTCAAATGCACAAAAAATGAATGCGATATATTGTCGCTTTGCTCCAATGCGATATGATATAAATCCCTCGTTTTAGCATATCTCGCCTATGGCGAGTATGTTAAAACATATCGTTTGCCGCAGGCAAATATCGCTCCCGAGGGGAATATCGCAAATCCCGCAAGAAATTTATATCGCTACGTGTTCTCCGTTAATGACATCACGCTAAATGCGGTATTGCTTTTTATTTTACTCATAGATCTGTATTATAGTATGAGTCCAGATTCCGTACTTATTCTCAAAGGACACCTTATAGGTGTAAGCCCCCTCGGTAAGTGTTCTTACGATAACTCCGCTTTCGCACTCCTCTTCGGTAAGCGGGATCATCTCAACGAGCCCCGAAAAAACCTGTCCCTTGCCTCTGTATTCCATAAAGAGTATCTTACTCTCAGAGTCGCCGGAGGATACGTTAAGCGTAATTACTCCGTTAGCAACGGTGTGAGTGATCTCGGGCTTCACGACGCAAAATTCGGTGAAATATTCGGTACCCTTTAGTCTTACCGTATAATAGCCCTTCTCAAGCACCCTCTCTATCTTCTCATAACCGTTCACCGATATTTCCTCTATAAGTTCTCCCGCGCGGAAGATCTGTATGGTATTCTCACCATCGGCAAAGGAGGAGATAACCGTCGTTTCTCCGTAGAAGTAGTTTGACTTATTACCGTAATCCACGGCAATCACCGGTGTCGTTTTTTCTATTCCGCTGTTGTAAAGAATATCATTCTGCTGCTCGTCAAAGGGCGGGATCGACTCGATATTCTCATACCTGCAAAGCTTGTACTTCTCCCATTTTGTGTAGAATTCGCTTTCGGTATAGGTCTTCCTTCTGCAGTTGGTTTTTACCGCATCGCAGACCTCCACCTCTCTGACCTTACCGCTTTTATCACGGAAAATGCCCGTGACTATCGCCACGTGATTAGGTCCCTCGCCGTAGGCGTGAAGCACGTCGCAAAGCTCAAGCTCGTCAACGGTGTACTCACCCTTTTGCGCCACGACGCTCATTCCGGGAATATCGAGCCAGTTCTTCGTATTGCATCTTTGTCTTATGCCGAGACAGTAGCGCACAAAGCTGTTGCATACGATCCCGTAATAGGTGGATCCGTTGTTTCCGTTGTATATATCCTTGGTGTAGAGAACGCTGTCGGGATTTGCAAGAGCCGAGAGGAAGGTCTCGAAGGATACGTTTTCGCAAAGGAATTTGTCATTTCTCTCAGCAGAGGAATAGGGGAAGCCCTTGTACTCCTCGCCCGCTTTGAAGACTCCCTTGCCTGCGGAAGAATGGGTAGGAATATCCTTTAAGGGTGTAAATCTGAACTCGGTCAATTGTCTCGCTCTTGCGATCGCCCACTTATAATAGTCGCTCTCCGGCTCGTCGGGAATCAGTACCCATTTTTCGATTGAAAGCGTTTTTATTCCTTCCTCACAGCTGACTAAGTACCCCGTATGGTCCGCCAAAAAATACAATGGCAGCATAACCTTACCTTCTATAAGCTTAGGGAAAACCTTAAGATTATAGATCTTTTTATTAACAGTCGCAAGATCATAATCCAATATGAAATCCAGCTTGAAGGAATCGCCCTCGACCGTTATCAAGCCGACAGACTCATCGTAGGTAAAATCGGCATCGAGAACGGCACGAAGATCGTCAAGCGAAACAAGTATTTCCTCTCCCTCGCTTATCGGCTCCACAAGAGGCTTATACTCCTCACCGTCAACCGAGAAGAGAAACACAGACTCCTCCGTCGCCCCATCGCCCTCTTCCTCTTTATCTTGATCGGACGTCGCCCCATCGTCCTCTTCCTCTTTACTTTGATCGCAGCAGCACAAATGAAGCATCATTAAGCACAAAAACAGTACAAGTAAAAGTTTTTTCATTTTTCCCTCCGTTTTTTTCTTTGTTATAATCATTATAGTTCAAAAAAATTGCAAATACAATTGACAATTGTGTAATTTTTATGTATAATCGTGCTTGACAGTACAGTGACAGGGGGGGAGCTTGAATGGATTATACGGTAGAAGAACACAAGAGTAAGCTGTTTTATCGTGTAAAATACATACAGGGTGAAAATGCTAAGGCAAGCACTAAACGGGATTATCATAATTCGGTAAATCTGTTCTTCATCTATTTTATAAGCGGACACGGAAAATTGCATATAGAAAACAGTTCTTTTGAAATTAAAACAGGCGACGTTATTTTACTTAATCCGTCGGAGCTGTTTTGGTTTGACATAGAAAACAACTGTTACCACGAGCGTATCGTGCTATCCGCAAATATAAGAATGATAAAATCATTTCCTTGTGACTACTCTTCGGTATTTTCCTCTCTTTATAAAAGAAAGGCGGGAACCTCAAATGTAATTTCCTCCGACACGGTAAAGGAATACGGGCTCGACAGATTATTCAGAGAGCTGCTTGATTATGCCCGAGAGGAAGGTCAGGTCCACGAAACTTTATCCATTTGTAAGGCTATCGAAATTCTATGCTGGATAAATAAAATCATCGAATTTGTTCCAAGCTCAAGTGCAAATTTTGTGACAAAAGACACTTTGGTAAACCGTATTCTCGATTACATTAACAAGCATTATACCGAGGACATTTGCATCCAGAATATTGCCGATCATTTCAACGTTCACAGATCCCATCTGTTGCACAAGTTCAAAAGCCAGATGAGCTTATCGTTATGGGATTACGTGATCAGATGCAGAATTCGGAAATTCAACAGCATGATAAACGAAAACACCTCCGTAGAGGAAGCGGCGTACAGTGTAGGTTTTAAAAACTACTCGAATTTTTACAGACTCTATAAGAAAAATATGGGTACTTCCCCCTTGGAATTCAAGCGACAGCTTCGTGAAGTAAAACAAGTTGAAAAATAATAAAAATATGGCAATATCTCCTCGAGTAAGGTGGTATTGCCATTTTTGATTTGCGCTGCTATAATCACCATAAAAGCGAACTGTATTAACGCTTTTAATCGACGATATTTTTTAAAGATTTCAGACACCGCCTTGGTTTTCGGCTTTTTTGGTTGTCATTTTTGCAACCCAGGAAAGTATAGGAAAATATAGTTTAATACAGTTGAGACAAGTGCAAGAATATAGGTAATATTAGGGCAGTAGAGGCAAGGGACATCAATGTTGATAACTTTGTTGAAAACCTCAAAAAAGGCCTACAAAGTTAAAACTACCTTACCAACGCTCTTACTCTTATAAAGCATATCCTGAGCGGCTTCGGCTTCGGTTATAGGAAGAGTTGCATATATGGTAGGCTTGATCTCTCCGGATTCGATCTTCGGATAGATTTCGCTTACGATCTCACCGAGGAGCTTTGCCTTAAACTCCGGCGCGCGGGATCTTAGAGTGCTTCCGATAATGCGGACGTTTCTGACGTAGATATTCTTAAGATCAATCTCGGTAAGCGTACCTGCGAGGGCGGCTATCATTATCCATCTTGCACCACGGTTCAGGTAGTGAAGGCACTTACCCATTATCTCACCGCCAAGGCAATCAATGGCAACGTCAACGCCGTGACCTGCTTCAAGCTCTTCTTTCAGTGCTTCTTTGATATCCTCTTCATTCGTAATTATCACTCTATCAGCACCTAAATGTAAAATAGAGTTTGCTTTTTCTTTGTTTCTTACGGTAGTAAGCACTCTTATTCCGAATGCTTTTGCCATAGGAATTATTACGCTTGCGAGGCCGGAATTGCCACCGGTGACAAGAAGAGTGTCTCCGTTTTTTATATTTCCTTCTATAAAGAGGTTAAGATATGCTGTGGCAAACGCCTCGGGAATTGCCGCCGCCTCAACCATCGAAGATTTTTTCGGAATGGGCATAAGCATATCGTATTTAACAGCTACGTATTCGGCATAACCGCCGCCGCCAAGCAGGGCGCATACCTTGTCGCCAAGCTTCCAAGAGCAGACCTTTTTTACTTCTTCACCGACTTCAACGATTTCACCCGATATTTCAAGTCCCATCCATTCGGGGCATCCGGGAGGGGGCGGATAATTTCCCTCTCTTTGAAGAAGATCCGCTCTGTTAATTCCTGCGGCATAGATCTTTACCAAAACCTCGTCGGGCTTTATTACGGGGTCGGGAACGTTATCCCACCTTAGACTTTTATCTTCATTTACAAGTATTGCTTTCATATTCTTTTCCTTTACAAGTATTTTTCACATTCAAGAAGAGCCAAAAGAACCTTCTCCCGTCCGAATATCCCATTTTCATACCAAGGCTCATATTCATGAGAAAAGAGCAGATTTTCTACAAAGCCGTCACGCCTTATTTTTTCAAGCGTATTGCGGTAAGCCTCTTTATTTTCAAGAGAGCATCGGTATTTACCGACTCCCGCACCTTGCAGACCGTCGCCCGAGATAAGGGTATTTGTTCTGAGATCGAGCACACCGATAAAGTCCTCGGTATGCCCAGCCAAGGGGTAGATACGAACGAGGCTGTAAAGCTCTCTTGCGTCGCGCACTACCTCGGCATGGGGCAGGTGAGTCAAAAGCCGCAGCAGACCGCCCGCATGATCGCCGTGATTATGAGTGATCAGAATTTTTTTAACCTCGGGAAGCCTTACTCCAAGCTTCAAGATCGCAGGTATGATCCACTCGTCCACGTCACGGTCGGTGGTGGCAGAGTCAACGAGAATATACCCGTCCTCCGTCTTTATCAAAAACACCGAGGTGTAGAGATCGTCAAAGGGCACGCAGAGTCGATATATATGATCCGTTTCTTTGTAAAAAAATTCCATTCTTAGTCATTTTATCAAACCGTCAACTTGTTTCATTAAGTTTTCAAAATAGTATTTGAATCCATCGTCATTCGGATGTCTACCTTCATAACCCTAAATCGGAACTACACCCTGCTCCAATCAAACAAAACTCCTATGGGGAATTTCTTATCGTTTACGAGTCTTGTGTAGACCTCTTGCGCGTCGGCGGGAGAATGGATCTCGCATATCATATCCTTGAAGTTAAGTCTTCCGCCAACGATAAGGTTGAATACGGTTTTTACGTCATCCTCTATAGTCCAGAGTCCCGAGGAGGACTCCTTCTTTGGACGAGCCATAGTATGTGCACCGATGAGGGATATGCCTCTGCCGTGCACCTTCGCGTAATAGTCTATCTCAAATTTCGAGCTTCTCGTACAGCCGAGGAGGGCGACTCTGCCCATTTCCTTCATACAGTCGAGAGCCTGGATAAGTCCGATACCGAGTCCGGTGACCTCAATGCACACGTTAACGCCGCCGAAGCTTAACCTCTTGACCTGTTCGGCAAAATTCTCGGCAGTAGGGTCAAGAACAAAGTCCGCGCCCATTTTAAGAGCGAACTCACGCCTCTCGGGAATAGGATCTGCCGCAATTATCGGGTAGGCTCCCGCCGCGCGAAGCTGCTGAACCGCAAACACGCCGAGAATTCCGAGTCCCATAACAAGAGCCGACTCTCCGATCTCTATATGCGTTTTTCTGATAGCGGCAAGCGGGAAAATGGATATGTACGCCATAGAGGCTTCCTTCGTGGAGACACCGTCGGGAAGTTTGATTATATATTCCCTGCCAACAGTCATTCTTTTCTTATGCTTTGACCAAAATGCGATAACTCTGTCGCCGACCTTAAGATCGGTTACTTCGCTTCCGACCGCGACGATTTTTCCCGCAGAGCTGTAACCGACGGTTACGGGATATACAGGAGTCTCGTCGTCCTTCATATTCGGGCCGTTTCTCTGTCCTGTATAATTCGCCTTCTCGGTTCCCGCGCTGATCGCCGAATATTCAAGCTCCAAGGTGACCTCGTTTGCCCTCGGCTCTTCGTATTCAACCTCCAAAAGCTCTGCCATATAGGCTCTTGTAAAAACTATCTGCTTCGTTTTCATAATTATATTTTCACCCCGCACGCTTTAAGCACTAATTTGTAAAGTCTTAGCTCGTAATCGTAGGTAAAGGGATTTTCCTTTCCTCTCACCATTTCCGCAAAATTAAGCATCATACCGTCGTATCTGCCGAAAGTCTCGGATCTCGTTTCCTTGACGGGAACGCTCCACGTTTTGCCAAAGCACTCCCGAAGGACGGAATATTGACCGCCGCCCTGAACCTCGGACTCAAGAGGGTTTACCTCAAAACTTCCCTCCTCACCCGAGATAAGAAGCCTTCTGCGCGCAAATCCACCCGACTCGCAGGCACTCGTCTTTAAAAACGACACGCCGTTCGGGTACTTGAAAACCGCCATTCCTATATCCTCTCCCGAAACGCCGTCAAAGCCGGAGGAGCAGTTAAAGGGAATTATCTCTTCAGGCTCGCCCTGAATACGGTAGATAAGGTCGATAAGATGACAGCCGAGGAAGAAGGTCATTCCGCCGGGGAAGACACGAAGCCAATCCCGAAGCTCCTCGCCGTGTCTGCAGCTCATCTGCGCCTCCACCGAGCAAACCTTGCCTATCTCGCCGTTTTTCAGCCTCTCTATCGCCTCGTTGATCTTGGGATTGAAGCGGTACATATAACCAAGCGAGAACACAAGCTTTTTTTCCTTAACTACACCTACAAGCTCCTCAAAATCCGCAAGGCCCGTGCCGCCCGGTTTCTCCATGTGAAGATGCTTGCCCGCCTTTGCAACCATAAGGGCGTATTTCGTAAGATATATCTCCTCGGTCTCAACGGCAACCGCCTCTATCTCGGGATCACAGAGGATCTCTTCTACCGTCATCTCGCGATAGCCCTCAAAGCATTTCAGGTTATCGGGGAATTTTTCCCTCTCTCCTTCGGGGAAGGCGTATCCGACGATCTCAAAGACCTCGGGGTGTCTTGCCATAGTCGGCCATATTCCCGAGCCGTGACTCCACTTGCTCGTGCCGATCTGTGCAACCTTTATTTTTTTCATAGGAACTCCTCCTTTTCTGTTTAAACGGGTTTTATTTCTATCCGAGTTTAGTATATCATCTTGACATACCGCTTTCAATCTGTTATACTGTAAAAAAAGCAACTATTCTGCATTCGGAGGGGAAAACATTGAGCGAAAGCATCTACGTTTCTGCTCTTTCTACGTCAAAGCATCTATTCAACAAATACCATTTCTGTCGTGGAAACAGTAATAAGAGAAAATCAAGGCTCGGCATTATTCTGAAGGGCTCGGGCAGTTATATGTACCTAAACAAGAGGGTGGACGTGTCGGAGGGGGACGTTGTTTTCATTCCCGAGAATATCTACTGCTACTCCGAATGGCGTGGAGATCCAGAAATAGAGGTAATATACGTCAGCTCCTTCATTCATTTTAATGAAATACAGTACGAGCCGCAGATAATCCGGTGTGAGGAGAGCGTAAAGCGAGACGTACTGCATATAAGCGAGCTTCTTTCCTCGGACGACCTTTCTCGCCTTGATGCCTATTCCGAGTTTTACAGGGTGCTGAAAAAAATTCTCCCGGTAATGAAGGTATCCAACCTTTCGCTTGACAAGACTCTCCAAAAGGCGATAGAATACATAACCGAAAACTGGAACGAGATAATTTCGGTCGGCGAGATAGCAAAAAGCTGCTGCATCAGCGAATCGGGGCTTTATCATCTGTTCCAAAGAGAGCTTGGACAGACGCCGATCAGGTTCCTCAACTCGGTAAAGATCAACGTTGCAATCGAATACCTCGAAAACCGTGACTGCTCGATAGCAACGGTCTGTGAGCTTGTCGGTTACAGCTCCGAGCAGCATTTCAGAAAGGTTTTCAGAGAATTTACGGGCACCACACCTCTGAAATACAAGAAACGCTCCAAGCTTGCTTAAAGATCAAATCCAATTGTTTTTCCATAATAAAAAAGGCAATACCTAGCCAATTAAGCAGGATATTGCCTTTTTTGCATATATTTGTTTACAAATACCATGTTTTACGCAAGTTTTTTCTCGAGTCTTGCTCTGATTGCCTTGATGAATTCGATGGTGTTAACAGCGGTAGCCTTAACGCCCTCTTCAACAAGACCGACAAGGTCCTTGGTCATAATGCCGTCGTTAAGAGTGTCGATGCAGGACTCCTCAAGCTTATCGGCAAAGGCCGCAAGATCGGTAAGACCGTCAAGCTCTGCACGCTTTCTGAGAGCGCCCGACCAAGCGTAGATAGTAGCCATAGGGTTAGTCGATGTCTCCTCGCCCTTGAGGAAGCGGTAATAGTGTCTTGTTACGGTGCCGTGAGCCGCCTCATACTCGTACTTTCCGTCGGGAGAAACGAGAACAGAGGTCATCATTGCAAGCGAGCCGAATGCGGTGGAAACCATATCGCTCATCACGTCGCCGTCGTAGTTCTTGCACGCCCAGATGTAGCCGCCCTCGGAACGGATAACTCTTGCTACCGCGTCATCAATAAGGGTGTAGAAGTAGGTGATGCCAAGCTCCTCAAACTTCTCCTTGTAGCACTCGTCGTAAATTTCCTTGAAGATAAGCTTGAAGGTCTGGTCATACTGCTTGGAAATAGTGTCCTTGGTAGCAAACCAAAGATCCTGTTTTGTATTGATAGCGTAGTTGAAGCAGGAATGAGCAAAGGAACGGATAGACGAATCCTTGTTATACTGTCCCTGAAGAACACCGGGACACTCAAAATCATAGATAGTCTTGCGGAAGGTTTCCTTGCCGTCCTTGTCTGTGTAAACAAGCTCTGCCTTGCCCTCGCCCTCTACACGGTACTCGGTAGCCTTGTAAACGTCGCCGTATGCGTGACGGGCAATGGTAATAGGCTTCTTCCAATTGCGTACCGCAGGTCTTATTGAGTCGATTATGATGGGAGCACGGAAAACAGTACCGTCGAGGATCGCACGGATAGTGCCGTTAGGGCTCTTCCACATCTCGGTGAGGTTGTACTCCTCTACCCTCTGCTTGTTGGGGGTGATGGTTGCGCACTTTACGCTGACGCCGTACTTCTGGTTGGCGTATGCTGCGTCAAAGGTGACCTGGTCCTTTGTACGCTCTCTTTCGGGAAGCCCGAGGTCGTAATACTCGGTCTTAAGGTCTACGAAGGGATAGAGAAGCTCGTCCTTGATCATCTTCCAGATGACACGAGTCATTTCGTCTCCGTCCATTTCTACTAAGGGGGTTGTCATTTTAATCTTATCCACGTTCAATACCTCCGAACTATAAATTTTTGATTAAACAACGGGGCTTTTAATAAAGCCTCGTATATTCTATCACATACGATAACATTTTTCAAGTGGTTTATAAAAAAAGTAGTATAAAGGATATTTATTTTATATTCTTTTAACGTCCTCTGTCGGGGTTTTACCGAGGTGCTTTTTGTAAGCTCTGCAAAAATAAGAAAAATCTTCGAAGCCGGAGGACAACGCCGCCTCCTTGACGCTCGTCGCCTCACCCGAAAGAAGAAGCATTCTGGCATAGGATAGCCTGGTACCAAGAAGATGCTCTATTACACTCTTGCCGTATTTTCGCTTGAAGCCGTGACAAAGTCCCGATACAGATACCGAAGCGACGGCGGCGAGCCTCTCGAGAGTAAGCCTTTTGTCAAAGTTTCTTTCAATGTAGAGGAAAACCTCCTCGAGGCCCAAAATACCCCGCTTACCGTTCTCAAAGAAATCCACGAAAAAGGAGTAGGTCAGTGCAGACAGTCTGGCGTTTTTTTCACCGCCGTGATAGGCGTCAACAATTCTCGCGATCTCATCCCCATACCTTTGTACGGAAAGCCCCGAAAGGTAAAGAAAATCCTTATTTCCAAAGCTTTCGGCAAGCCCGGAGAAGCCACTTCCCACTGCGGTAACAAACGTCGAGACAAGACCGCCGCAGTCAATGTATTCTATCGGTACGTTCGCCCCGACGTAAAAGCCACACCCCTTGAAAAGTCGGTATTCTTCTCCGTTATAGCGTAGACTTCCTTCACCCTCCAGAACCACAAGTATCTGATAAAAAGGCGCACCGTTTTGTCTTACAATACTCTCCTGCCTATGGCATTTGCAAGCGCTGAAAAGACTAAGGGGCAGCTTTTCCCTTCCCGCTTCACTTGAATATATTATCCTCTCACTCTTCAAATCAGACATTATCATTCTCCTATTTTTTGCAAGATAATCCTATCATTGTGCAACATTGTTTCTTTACTGATGATGAAAAACATTGTAAAATATATTCAAGTATAGCATTTTGTTAAAGCGTTTTCAATACGTTGCCTGCAATTTATTTATATAAAGGAGAAAATTATGCTAAAGCGACTGATTTCCTCGGACTGGTTCTTTAAAACCGAGGGGGACTATGAGAAGGTAGATCTCCCCCACGACTACCAGATCAAAACAAAAAGAAACCCGAATGTTCCCGAAGGCTGGCATAACGGTTACTACCCAACAGGAAAGGGAACCTACGCCAAGCATCTCACACTTAACAAAAGCACTCACACTATCCTCGATATTGACGGTGCATATATGAATACTCTGGTGGTATTAAACGAAAATACCCTCGCCAATCATCCTTACGGGTTCACACCTTTCTTGGTTGACCTTACTCCCTTCGCAATAGAGGGTATTAACAAGCTGAAGATCACGACTAACCCTCTTCCCATCAGTGCAAGGTGGTACACGGGTAACGGACTTTTCCGTGACGTTTATCTCTGGGAGGGCGGCAAGGTCAGGATAGAGCCCTGGGATCTTTTCATATCCACTTCTCTCTCTGATGGCTCTGCCGATGTTACCGCCGACTTTACAGTAAAGGCGGACGAGGATGCCGAGGCGACAATCGAGCTTACCGTAAAAGACGGTGCGGGCAAATCCGTAAAGAAAGACAGTCTTGTGGCAATGGTAAAGAGGGGCGAGAACAAGATTCTTCATTCCTTAAGCCTTTCTTCTCCTTCGCTTTGGGACACAGAGCATCCAAGCCTTTATACCCTTACGGTAAAAATTACCGTAGGCGGCGAGCTTACAGATACTACCGTGACAACCTTTGGAATACGCGAAATAGCGGCAAATGCAAAGCACGGTTTACTTTTAAACGGAAAACCCATCAAGCTTCGCGGCGGATGCATTCATCACGATCACGGAGTTCTCGGTGCCGCGGCATACCCGGCAGCAGAGGAAAGAAAGGTAAGACTGCTTAAAGAAGCGGGCTTCAACGCAATAAGAACCGCACACAATCCTCCATCCCTCGCATTCCTCGAAGCCTGTGACAGACTTGGTATGATCGTAATGGACGAGGCATTTGACACATGGTGTATGCCAAAGGTGCAGAACGATTATCATATATTCTTTAAAGAATGGTGCACAAGAGATATTGCTTATATGGTAAAAAGAGACAGAAACCACCCCTCGGTATTCAGCTATTCCATAGGCAATGAGATATACGAGATCGACGGCACGTACGGATCGGGAGAATGGGCAAAGCTCCTTGCCGACGAGGTCAGAAAATATGACAAGACAAGATTTGTGAGCTCCGGACTTCAGAAGGACTTTTTGAGAAGAGAAAAGGCGGGTGATGAAATCGATCCACCCGAGTACAAGCAGTATCTCAACGACAGATTTATGAAGACCGAGGTCTGCGAGGTCAACGACATTACAAGGGACTACGAATCCTCCTTGGATATTGTGGGAAACAACTACTACTATGACAGATACGAGAAGGATCATGAGTATTCCCCCGACAAGGTTATCTGGGGCTCGGAGACTATGGCGATCTTCTTTTATGATTCATGGTCGAAGGTCGAAAAATATCCTTACGTTCTCGGTGATTTTACCTGGGTTGCCTTTGACAATATGGGTGAGGTCGGATGCGGTAGATTCCTTTGGGAAAGGGACGGCTTGGTTAGGGGGCTTGGACCTTCGCCCTATCCCTGGCGCGCCTGCTATCAAGGAGACCATGAGCTGACCGGCAAGAGACGTCCACAGTCCTATTTCAGGGAAATGATGTGGAAGGAAAACACCGAGCCGAGGATATTCGTTACTCATCCCGAGCATTTCGGCGAAGGATTTTCGGGTACGAAGTGGCACTGGTACGACGTCAGAGAATGCTGGACCTACGATGAAAAATACGTGGGACGTCCCATCAAGGCGGAGACCTATACGAGAGCCGACGAGATAGAGTGGCTTGTAAACGGCGCATTTGTTGGAAGGAGCAAGCCCGAAAAGGGTATCGCCTATATTGAGACAGTATACCGTCCCGGCGAAATAACCGCCGTTGCCTACAAGGACGGTAAGGAGATTTCCCGTTATACGCTCCACTCTTACGGTTCACCCGCAAAGATCCTGCTTATACCCGAGAAGAGCCGCCTTGAAAGAAACGGCCGCGATCTTCTCTACGTCAGAGCAGCGGTCGCCGACGCTCGCGGAACGGTTGCGGACGGATTCGTCGGAGAGCTTTCATGCCGTGTTGAGGGCGGAGAGCTTCTCGGCTTCTTCTCCGGTGATCCGAAAAACGAGGACGAGTACGGAAGCAATATATGTCACGCCTTCGGCGGTGAGGCTATGGCGATTATTCGTTCCAAAACGGAGGGCAAGATCAAAATCAGCGTTACGGCGGAGGGGCTTGAAACTCAGGTGGCAGAGTTTGACTGAAGCCGACATCTGCCGAATAAAGATGTCGCTATTTGAAGTTGACATAAAATTCACTCTATGATATAATAAAGACGGTGGTTCATTCTGCCGCCTTTATTTATTTTTTTGGGGGTTATTATGAAAATAATCGCATCAAACACTATATACGAAAATCCGCTTCCGCAGCTTGAGTCCAGGCAATCCTTCTTTCCCAATGCGGCAGAGCTGAAGGACGGACGCATTATGGCTTCTATCGTTATCGGTCAGGCATTCGAAAGCATTGACAGTAAGACCTACAAGTCCTTCTCTTCCGACGGCGGCGTAAGCTGGTCCTCCCCGGAGGTTATGCTTGATTTTAGTAATTTTTCACGCACACTTACCGATTACGCCAAGATAACCGCGCTGAAAAACGGAGATGTGGCGGTCATGGGCTACGCTTATTACAGAGACGATCCCGGGCTTCCTATCGGCAACCCGGAAAACGGCGGAGTGCTTGACGATCTGGTATTCTACGCCGTATCAAAAGATGCGGGAAAAAGCTTCTGTGCTCCGAAGGAAATAAAGTGCGCATGGGGGCCTCATATTGAAGCCTCAGCCCCCATAACAGAGCTTGCGGACGGCTCATTTATTACACCGATCACCGGATTCCCCGATTGGAACGGCATCTCTTACGGTCCCATGGCGGGCAGGGCACTTCGCTCCTATGACGGCGGTAAAAGCTGGAGTGACGAGGTTGTCTCTATGGACTTCGGAAAGGACGTGACCTGCTACGAACAGAGGATGTGCCAGCTTGAATCGGGAACTATTATATCCATTGGCTGGAACGAGGACGTAACTACGGGTGAGAGGCTTGAAAACCACTATACCTATTCCACCGATAACGGCAAAAGCTTCTCGGCTCCTATCTCCACCGGAATAAGAGGACAGGCATCCTCGGTATGTGCAATAGGCGGCGAAAGGCTGCTCGCTCTTCACGCGGTGAGGCGGGATACCGACAGACCTGGTATTTACGGCTACGTTATAGACTTCTCGGACAAGACGTGGAAAATCGTTGATGAGGAGCTGATCTGGGCACCTGCGGTTCCTGTGTCCAAGGACACTAAGATGGCGGAGATATTCTCCTTCCTTAAGTTCGGTCAGCCGAGTGCGATACTGCTTTCCGACGGCGACGCTCTTATGACGCATTGGTGTGCCGAGGACGGAAGATACAGAACCGTTGCGACGAGAATAAAGCTGTAAAAGCAAAAAAGACACCTGCTATCACTAAAAAATAACAGATCAAGGAAAATCGGCTAAAAAATGCGATTTTCCTTGTTTTTTCTTTGTTTTGTTATATTATGAACCTGTTTTCCGTCCCAAAGAATACAACGTTATTAAAGTAATTATTCGTTCTTAAAATGCATAGATCAACGGTCATTCTGCCAAAATAAAGAAAAAAGGTGCACGTTTTTTGAAAAAGCTCGTGCGGTCGCCTATTAGGCGACAGAATGGAGATCAATATGACGTTTGGAATACTTAAGGATATAAAAAACGGAGAGTACAGAGTGATCTGTACTCCGCTTGAGGTTGCAACGATAGTCGGAGCAGGGCATACGGTGCTTTTTGGGCGTGGGTGCGGTGCAGGTGCCGGATTTCCGGACGAGGAATACGAGGCAGCGGGAGCTATTGCCGCAGAGGGAGCCGAGGAGATATTCGAGCGGTGCGATCTGGTAGCCAAGGTCAAGGAAATTCACCCCTCGGAGTACGGAATGCTAAGAGAGGGGCAGATGATCTACTGCTGTATTCATCCCGCGGCACATCCCGAGGAGGTAAAGGCAATTCTTGAGAGCCGCTGTATTGCGATCACCGCAGAGGA
>JAZRMT010000088.1:0-7656 GCA_045647805.1 Eubacteriales bacterium
GTCTGAAGGTACATGGGCTCGTCGTGAATAGCCTCAGGACGGATACCGAAGATAACCTCCTGACCGATGTACTCCTTGAGGTCGGGGTTGTTGGACTTCTCTGCGGGAAGCTTAACCTCGGTGGTACCAAGAGTAGCATAGAGGTCATTGTCGTGCTTAACAAGCTTACCGGTAAGGAAGTTCATCTGAGGAGTGCCTATGAAGCCTGCAACGAAGAGGTTGCAAGGAAGGTCGTAAAGATTTTGAGGAGTATCAACCTGCTGGATAAGACCGTCTCTCATAACAACGATACGGGTAGCCATGGTCATAGCCTCGACCTGGTCGTGAGTAACGTAGATGAAGGTGGTCTCAACCTTCTTGTGAAGCTTGGTAAGCTCGGTTCTCATGGATGCACGAAGCTTAGCGTCAAGGTTGGAAAGGGGCTCGTCAAGAAGGAATACCTTGGGGTTACGAACGATTGCACGTCCAAGTGCAACTCTCTGCTTCTGACCACCGGAAAGAGCCTTGGGACGTCTCTCGAGAAGGTGAGAGATATCAAGGATTCTTGCAGCCTCCTCAACACGGCGCTTGATCTCCTCCTTGGGAACCTTACGGAGCTTAAGACCGAATGCCATGTTGTCGAAAACGGTCATGTGAGGATAAAGAGCGTAGTTCTGGAACACCATCGCGATGTCTCTGTCCTTAGGAGCGATATCGTTAACGTATCTGTCGCCTATGTAAAGCTCACCCTCGGAAATCTCCTCAAGTCCTGCGATCATACGAAGAGTGGTAGACTTACCACAACCCGAAGGACCAACGAAGATAAGGAACTCCTTGTCTCTGATCTCAAGGTTGAAGTCGGAAACGGCTACAACGCCGCCGGGGTACTTTTTGTAAATGTGTCTGAGTGAAAGACCTGCCATTTTGCGGTTCTCCTTTAAATTAAATTTTAACGATAACATTATAACAAAAAAAAATCCAAATGCCAAGAGGCAATTATTACGATTTTTTCCTCTTCCGTTTGTGCAAAGGTAACAAAACCGAGGAGATCTTTTTGTTATAATTGCCGTGTGTAATCTAAGAATTCTAATTTATTAGAAAACATACATGCCTCAGACTCTTCCAAAAGCCGCAAGAAAAAATATTTTATAAAAAAATTGAAAAATGCATATAGGCGGTGTATAATTAATCCCGAACATGAAGGGGGGGATCAAAATGGGAATTTTTTACCTGATAGGCGCAAAAGCCACTGCGATCGGCAAGATGATAGCAATGAAAAAGTGCGGAGATGCGGCAAAAGGAGCCGAGAACAGTCTGAGGATCAATCTTATCCGTTCGCTGGGTTGTGTTATAATATCGCTGATAATTTGCGTATTTGCCGGATTCAAAGGCGTTTCAGCAGTCGGCTTTTTCTTCTCGGTTTTGTCGGGAATTGCAAACGCTCTTTTACTTTTCGCATGGGTTTTGTGCGCTGAAAAATGCTCGCTTTGTACCGTCGAGATATTCTGCATGATAGGCGGAGTCGCGCTCCCTATGCTGGTCGCGCCGTTAATGTTCGAGGGTGAGACCGTTTCGCTACTCCAATGGGCGGGAGCGTTGATGCTTCTTCCCTCGGCTTACTGCTTCTCAAAAAAGAACGAAAGCGGTGCGGCCTTTTCCTTCTCTTCCCTTCCGCTCCTACTCTTGGCGGGACTGTCTAACGCAGGGTGCGTGGTTACCCAAAAGCTTTTTACCGCCTACGGTGAAGGAACGGTGTCCGACTTCAACCTCATAACATTCCTCGCCTGCACTCTTACTCTCGGAACAATATTTATTTCGGTTAAGCTCTTCAGAAAAAACGTTAAAAGCACAAAAATCCACGAAAAAGCAAGCACAAAGCAACTTGCAGTTTACATTTCGGTAGCAGTTGTCATGCTTTACGCCTCGCAGTACCTTAACACCCTTGCATCGGGAAAGCTCGCTTCGGCACTGTTTTATCCGTTGTCATACGCAATATCAATGCCACTGACTCTGCTTACCGATTGTGTTTTCTTCAAGAAAAAAATCCGTCTTTCCTCTATTATCGGTCTCGGACTTGTTATTTCGGCAATCGTTCTTATTAATATATAAATAATAAGGTAGATTTTTTCGTCGGTTATTCGTCTACTCTTTTCATTTTATATATTACGATACGTACGTAGAGCAAAAGAAGGAGGACAACGAGCAAGGAGGCAGCCGAAAGCACCTGCTGAGCATACATAGTAACGCCAAAGATCCTCAGTCCGCCATTTTCCTGAACAGACGAAAGTGCCGAACCTGCCGCTACTGTCACGAGGAATCCTACCACGCCGCCTACAGCGCTCTTTATTCCCATAGCAACCGATCTTTCGTCGGGCGAGACGTAATCGTAGACCAGATTCATAAGTCCGCTGTTCAGTCCCGCCATGCCGAAGCCCGAAAACACGGCATAGACAATATACATATATCGCATATTACCCGGTGCAGTAAAGACTGTTCCGAAAAATGCTACAGCTTCCAGCAAAATACTGATGAACATTGTTGTTCTGAATCCATATTTATCCGCAAGCCTTCCCATAAGAGGAGATGCGGCAATGCGGCAACCGAGTGCGACCGTTGACAAGATTGTTATAACCGTAAAGCTGAAGGCAAGCTCTTCTCTGAGATATGATGCATAGAATGGGGTGGAAATTCCTATGGAAGCATACCATAATATATCTATGAAAATGATCTTACGTACGTTTGACAGTCTAAGTGCCTTAAAGGGATTGGTTCTCGGTGCAGCCAAATACGTTACAGAGTCGCTGTCCTCGTCGGATACAAGGAGCGATATCATATGCAAGACGGTCATTAATAAGAGCGCGACAAAGCATATTATATAATATTCTTTCATGGGGTTACCGTCGGTATCACGGAAATTATCTGCTAATACGCCAAGAAGAAGTGAAATTAGCACCCCTCCCGCAAGAGAGATCATTTCCTTAACCGCGGTGAAGCTTCCTCTTTTTTCATTCTCGACCGACTGCATAAGCCAGACGAGTCTTGTTGGAAGCAACGCGTTATTAACGAGGTTGCCGAATAAAAGAAGTATTATTAACAGTGCGGATATGATTCCGTATGATATAGGCAATACCGGAAGAAGATAAACCATTGAAAACGCAAGATGCCCTAGGAGCATACCAACGGTAACTATCCTCTTCACCTTTCTGCCAAGCAGCAAGGGAGAAAGCAACTGAGCGCCAAAGCAGAACGTTGCGAGAGTGTTGATAATTCCCTGCTCCGCATCGCTGAATCCAAGAGTACTTGCTATGTAACCAAGAAAATTCGTTGTTACGAATATAGAAATAAAGTAATTCAGGGATTCGTCGGCAACAAAGCCTACTCTCGTTATTTTTTTCTTTTTGTCCATAAGATCACTCCTTTTTTATTATTTTAATTCTACCACACCGAATTTCGTTTGAAAATAAAATTTTATACGAAACTTTTTCGCAACAGATATTGTTTTTCACGTCTTTGTGTGATAGAATATAGGCGTTAAGGAAGGTGCGTTATGAATTTCAAGACTATTGCGAAAATGACGGGAACTACGGTGTCAACCGTTTCCAAAGCGTTCCGTGAAAGTGCGGAGATAAGTCAGGCGACCAAGGATAAGATATTCAACGCGGCAAAAGAGCTTGGCTGCTTCGAAAAATACTACAAAGGGAAACAGAAAAAGCGGCTTGTCGGAATTATTTGCCCAGAACCCGAGAGCGAGATCTACGGGATCACCGTAGGTAGTATCGAGAAGGCTTTATCGTCGCGAGGAATAGAGACTTTTATAGGCATATCGCGATTTGACAAGAAGAGAAGCGCTTCTCTTTATTCTGAATTAATCTACAGAGCAAGGGCGGACGGAGTAATAATCATCGGAAGCGGAAGCGATTTAAAAAATCCCGATAATATTCCGACCGTTATGATGGGCGAGGTAAGCTCCGAAAGCTCTGTGGGCATAGGCGTATCCATAAACCTTGAAGAAACAATGGACGAGCTGTTTGCGCTTATCAAAAAACACGGTTACAAGAAAATCGGATTCATAGGCGAGAGTCTGACAGAAAGCAGACTTAATGCATACAGGCACGCAATGCGAAAGCACGGTTTTCCGCTGCAGGAAAGCTTCATATACATAGCCGATGACAGCCGATTTGCAGAGGCAGGAATAGACGGAATGAGCAGCTTCATCGAAAGAGGTAATATTCCGGAGATAATAATCACAGCCTACGACAATATAGCCTTCGGTGCTATGAAGGTAGCAAGAGAGCGAGGCTACAAAATTCCCGAGGATATTTCCTTTGTCGGCATCAACGATATTACAACATCCGAATATCTTGACGTCCCGTTGACTACTATAGGTACAAGTGACGCTCACATGACCGAAAAGGTAGTTGAAATATTGATTTCGAAAATGGATAATAAAGCAGGCAGCAGGAACAGAAGCAGCCTTGTCTTTCCCGCAAATCTGAAAATAAGAGAATCAATAAAGATCAAATAGATTCAATAGAAAAAGAGGGGATCACCCCTCTTTTTCTATCAAAATGCAAACTAACAATCACAAATGTTGGCAATAAGCTCCATCGTCATGCCTACCCACGGCATATCGTACTCGGAAGTAGAGCTGTAAACGTCAATATTTGAATAGGCGACTCCCATAGCACCGGGAATAAAGGGTGTTGATGGGAAGAATTGACCAAAGGCGTGATGCTGAACCTGATTATAACCTATTCCTCTAATGCGGCTGGAATCCTGAGGATTTGTACCGAGAATAAGATCGAGACAATACTGTGCGTGGCGAGCAAACTTTTTCTCACCGAACAGCTTTGCCGCCCTTGCGAGGAAGGAGCCGTAAAGACAATTCAAAACGCCAACCTTATCACCCTTTACACAGTAATAGTTCTGACCGTTTTGCTCTGTGAGCCTTTCAAGATTTTCGGCATTGCACTCTCTCTGACTTGGAATCGTCTGACCAGGCTTAGGATGACCTATCCTCGCATCGAGGTCCGCATCCGAATACACGGTTTTAATATCATGCCAAAGGCTCCTCGCGGTAAGATGACAAAGTGACTCACATAACGTACGAATCATTTCGCCAAGTCCACATTTGTCACCGACGATCTCGTAGGCATCGAGAAGTGCAAGAGGGAAAGCCGGTGCCCAGGAATAATAGCAGCCGCCGGCAACCGTGCGGTTTTCACAGAACGACTCGGTGAGTATATGTGCAAGCTCGCCCGAAAGGAATCTCGGGAGAAGCACAGGGAGAATTGACTCAATGTCGGAAAGGTATTTCGCGTCTCCCGTCGCACGGTAAAGGTCTGCCGCGGCGGAAATTCCGTAACAAAGGTCTGCCGAGGATCCCTTCTGACAGTACTCAAAGAAATTATCCGGATCGTAGCCTCTCTGAATTTTATCGGGATGATAATAACGCTCCGAAGGACGTCTGTCGCTGACCATATAATCGTAAGAGCGTTTGGCGGCGGCAAGATATCTTTCCGCGCATACAGAGTCAAGCTCCTTAAAGTAGGAGTAGCCGAGTGCAAGGATAGAGGTTACGCACCATTGACCTGATGAAGGTGCGGCAGACTTGTAGAATATTCTTCCCTTCCAACCAAAAGGATCGTTCATCGTGTTATACATAACACCGTTATCCTGAATCAGCTTGACAAAATAGTCACATGCCCACATTACTTCGTCACGAACTAGGATTTCTCCCCATTCCGACTTATCCTTAACGGCAAATCTCATCATTGACAAAACGCCTATCGGAACGCCCGCAGGCGACTTTCTGAGATCGCAGGATTGATGATATCCGCCCGAGAGGTCAATATGCTCGCCGGTTTCCTTAATGTAGCCGTCGTCGGTGTGGCACTTGCCGTTCCAGCCAAGGGGATGACCGCATCTCTGCCAGGTGAAATACTCAAGCATCATCCTCTGACAGTTGTCGTAAGCCTTATCGTATATGACAAATTGGCGGCTGACAAACCCTCCCGCGGTTATGTAATAATCTCCGTCGGAGGTAACCGATGAAAAGTCTCCAACCTGATATTTTTCACCGTATTCGTCAACTTCTGTTGTCATTTTACCTCGATATACTACTGTATGCTCCACAGATTCACCGTGTATGAGAGTTACGGTAAACTCATCTCTACCGGTCTTGTTTTCGCAGAGGACGAAGCGTTTTTCGCTCGTTGGAAGAAAGCCTCGCATGTTTACTCGGATAGCGTTTTGAAGTTCCGGCTTAGTCATATAATTACGTCCTTTCTGTACTTTTTGTCTTAATTATATCACAGCTGTCTTTAATGTCAATACACTTCATTTACGAAACTTTTTCGTGAAAAAGAGAAAATGTGTACAGTAAAAGGGGGATTCTAAAAGATAGTTTTCTATTTAAAAGGCGAGCTTTTTGCTCGCCTTTTACATTCATTTACTGGATTTGTTTACAACATTTATTGTTACCTCATCGTATGTAGTTTTTGTTCCGAAAGTTAGAAATAAAAAGGTAGAACCTTAAATGTTACTGGTGATGCACAAGTGCGTTTTAGTTTAGCCTGCCAGCCATGTAAAAGAACTACAAGCCACCCGTCAACGGGTTACTAGCAAAAGCCTTCCTCCGGGTGGAAGGTGGCACGCTATTGCGTGACGGAAGGAGAATGCGGATTTTTAATTTTCGGTTGTTTCAAACCAATAAAAAAGATTGTATATGCACTCTCCCTCAGTCGCCTACGGCACCACGCTCCCTCCCGTAGGGAGCCTTTTCTTTATGTTCATCTATGGTTTGTCATTTTTCCTGACAAGTACTGCTTTTGTGTCCACAAATGTAAAAAATACGGCATACCTCTTTCGAGATATACCGCATTTTCGAAAACTGTCCTTTAGAGTGAAACCCTAAGCTCCAGCGCATTTTTTATTATCCAAACATTTACGCGTTAGCCGCATCTACGATAGCGGTGAACTTGTCGGTCTTAAGAGACGCGCCGCCGATGAGACCGCCGTCAACGTTGACCTTGGAAAGAAGCTCCGCCGCATTGCCGTCGTTCATGGAGCCACCGTACTGAATGGTTACTTCCTCGGCTGCTGCCGCACCGTAAGCCTCGGCGATAGCCGCTCTTACAAAGCCGTTGCCCTCGTCAGCCTGATCAGCAGTAGCGGTAACGCCTGTGCCGATTGCCCAAACGGGCTCGTATGCTACAATTACGTTCTTAAGCTGCTCCTCGGTTACGCCCGTGAGAGCCATCTTAGTCTGGAACTTAAGAAGAGTCTCGGTGTAGCCAAGTTCTCTCTCCTCAAGAGTCTCGCCTACACAAACGATAGCCTTAAGGCCTGCGTTAAGAGCCGCAAGGGTACGAAGGTTGACCGTCTTATCGGTCTCTGCGAAATACTGTCTTCTCTCGGAGTGTCCGATTACTACGTACTCAACGCCTGCACAGGTGAGCATCTTTGCGGAAAGCTCGCCGGTGTACGCGCCGGATTCCTTGAAGTGAACGTTCTCAGCACCGATCTTGATGTTGGAGCCACGAGCTGCCTCAACAGCTGCAGGAATGTCAATTGCGGGAACGCAAAGAACTACGTCGCAAGCGTCCTTGCCTGCTACGAGGGGCTTCATCTCGTTGATAAGAGCTGCAGCCTCTGCGGGGGTCTTATTCATTTTCC
>JAZRMT010000089.1:0-5874 GCA_045647805.1 Eubacteriales bacterium
GCGTTCAAACTGTCTCCCGTACATCAGGTTCTGATCGAGAAGTCTGTAAAGGGCTACAAGGAGATCGAGTTCGAGGTTATGCGTGACTCCAATGACCACGCCATCACCATTTGCGGTATGGAGAATATCGATCCCGTCGGCGTTCATACCGGTGACTCTCTTGTCGTAGCTCCTATTATGACTCTTTCCGAAGAGGACAAGAAGATGCTCAACGATTCCGCTATCAAGATCATCAAGGAACTTAAAATCGAGGGCGGATGTAACGTTCAGTTTGCATTAAATCCCCATTCCTCCGAATATTACCTCATCGAGGTTAACCCCAGAGTTTCCAGAAGCTCTGCACTTGCATCCAAGGCGTCGGGTTATCCTATTGCAAGAGTAACCGCTAAGATCGCTGTCGGTATGGCTCTTGAGGATATCAAGATCGCCAACACCAATGCGGCTTTTGAGCCTCGCCTTGACTACGTTATTGCAAAGCTTCCCAGATTCCCCTTCGATAAGTTTACTACCGCATCCAACACTCTCGGTACTCAGATGAAGGCTACCGGTGAGGTAATGGGAATCGGCTCTAACCTTGAGGAGTGCCTTCTTAAGGGTATTCGTTCTCTTGAGGTAGGCGTTCATCACATCTATCATCACAAGTTTGACAATATGTCGGATGCTGACATCCGTAAGTATATCAGCGAGTTCCGTGACGACAACATTTTTGCTATTGCAGAGCTTATCTACCGCGGTGCTACCATTGCAGAGATCCACGAGATCACCAAGATCACACCCTTCTTCCTCGAGGCTGTCAAGAACATCGTTGATATGGAAGAGACTCTTAAGCTCCACGCATTTGAGCTTGAGACACTTAAGGCGGCTAAGAAGATGGGCTTCTCGGACAAGTACGTTGCAAGAATGTGGAAGTGCTCCGAGCTCGACGTATTCAAATTCCGTAAGGAGAACAATCTCTTCCCCGTATTCAGAATGGTTGACACCTGCCATACCGGCGCGTACATTCCTTACTTCTACTCTTCTTACACCGGCGAGAACACCTCTGTTCTTACCGACAAGAAGAAGATCGTAGTTCTCGGTGCAGGTCCTATCCGTATCGGTCAGGGCGTTGAGTTCGACTATTCCACCGTTCACGCAGTAAGCACTATCAAGAAGTCCGGATACGAGGCTATTATCATCAACAATAACCCCGAAACGGTTTCCACCGACTACACCACTGCGGACAAGCTCTACTTCGAGCCTCTTACTCCCGAGGATGTAATGAACATCATCGAGTTTGAGAAGCCCGAGGGCGTGGTTGCTTCCCTTGGCGGACAGACTGCAATCAACCTTGCTCAGCCTCTTTACGACCTGGGCGTTAAGATAATCGGAACCGACTGTCAGGCAATTGACAGAGCAGAGAACAGAGATGCATTCGAAAAGCTTCTTAAGGAGCTTGGTATTCCTCAGCCCGAGGGCAGAGCCGTTACCAAGATCGAGGACGGTGTTGCCGCTGCGGCAAAGGTAGGATATCCCGTTCTTGTACGTCCTTCCTTCGTTCTCGGTGGACGTGCTATGCAGATCGTTGCTAACGAGGATCAGCTTCGCCATTACCTTAAGACCGCCGTTGAGATCGACGAGGACAAGCCTGTTCTTGTAGACAAGTATATCAGCGGTAAGGAGGTTGAGGTCGATGCAATCTGCGACGGTCACGACGTATTTGTTCCCGGCATTATGGAGCTTGTTGAGCGTACCGGTATTCACTCGGGCGACTCTATCTCGGTTTATCCCACCTTCTCCATTTCCGACAAGGTGAAGGGAACTATACTTCAGTACGCAAAGAAGCTCGGTCTCGGTATCGGAATCGTTGGTCTTTACAACATTCAGTTCATCGTTGACCAAAACGACGAGGTATTCATCATCGAGGTTAATCCCCGTTCCTCCAGAACCGTACCCTTCCTTTCCAAGGCTACCGGCTTCTCTCTTGCGGATATCGCAACCGAGTGTATTCTCGGCAAGTCTCTTAAGGAGCAGGGCATCTTCTCGCTCTATCCCGAGGAGAAGAAGAGATGGTACGTTAAGGTTCCCGTATTCTCCTTCAATAAGCTCAGAGGACTTGACGCTTACCTTTCCCCCGAGATGAAGTCCACCGGTGAGGCTATCGGCTACGGCGACAAGTACTACCGCGCACTTTACAAGGCACTTCAGGCATCGGGAATGCACCTTCAGAACTACGGTACCGTGTTTGCAACCATTGCCGACTGCGACAAGGATGAGGCACTTCCTCTTATCCGCCGCTTCTACAACCTCGGCTTCAATATTGAGGCTACCGAGGGAACCGCAACCTTCCTTAAGGCTAACGGAATCAGAACTCACGTTCTTAAGAAGCTTTCCGAGAATTCCGAGGAAATTGCAGATTCGCTTCGTCAAGGTCATATCGCTTACGTTCTTAATACCTCCGATCCTTCCTCTTCGGGCGTTATCCGTGACGGATTTGAGATCAGAAAGTATGCTACCGAGAATAACGTGACAATGTTTACCTCTCTCGATACAGTAAGAGTTCTTCTCGACGTGCTTGAGGAGACTACGCTCACCATTTCCACAATAGACGCCTGAGAAACGAGATGTTTGGTCGGACCGGAAAAGGCATACCCCAAAATTTGCAAATTTTGGCTTCACATAGTGCCTTTTCCTACCGCCGTTTTCGCCCGCTCGACGTATTCCTATACGCCTTCGGGGCGGAAAACGACGCTTCCGCCTCAAATCTCTCGTCTCTCAAAGGAGCTCTCAAAAAATTAACAGTTGAGGACTATAATGAAACAATCGATTTTTACAGTAAAGGAAAACAAGGCTCTTACAAGCAGTGTTTATAAGATGCTTCTTGTGGGAGATACCTCGGATATTACGAATTGCGGTCAGTTCGTTAATATCAAGCTTGACGGCCTCTTCCTTCGCCGTCCTATATCGGTTTGTGACTGTGAGGGTGACAATCTCACCCTTATTTACAAGGTTGTAGGAGAGGGAACCGAGCTGATGAGCAAAATGAAAGTCGGAGAGACTCTCGACGTGCTCACCGGACTTGGCAACGGCTACGACACCACCCTTTCGGGTGACAGACCTCTGCTTCTTGGCGGCGGTGTTGGTGTTCCTCCCCTCTATATGCTTTGTAAAAAGCTTATTCGCGAAGGCAAGAAGCCTTCTGTAATTCTCGGATTCAATACCAAAGATGAGGTATTTTGTAAAGATGACTTTGCAGAACTCGGTGTTAAGGTGACTGTAACAACCGTTGACGGCTCTGAGGGAATTAAGGGCTTTGTTACCGATGCGATGCGTGACGAGGATTACACCTACTTCTACACCTGCGGTCCCGAGCCTATGCTTAAGGCCATCTATAAGAACTCTGTCACCGAGGGCCAGTTCTCCTTTGAGGAGCGTATGGGATGCGGCTTCGGAGCTTGTATGGGCTGCTCCTGCAAGACGGTGACCGGATATAAGAGAATATGCAAGGAAGGTCCCGTTCTTAAGAAGGAGGAGATACTGTGGCAGAATTAAAGGTTAATTTGTGCGGAATAGAGATGGACAATCCTCTCATTCCTGCGAGCGGCACCTTCGGCTTCGGCTATGAATTTGCCGAAATATACGACATAAATATCCTTGGAAGCTTTTCTTTCAAGGGAACTACCAAGGAAAAGAGGTTCGGTAACCCCACTCCCCGTATTGCCGAATGTGAGAGGGGAATGATCAACTCGGTAGGACTTCAGAATCCCGGAGTTTGCGACGTTATCAAAAACGAGCTCCCGAGGCTTAAGGCTTGCTTTAATAAGCCTGTTATGGCAAACGTTTCGGGCTTCTCGGTAGACGAGTACGTCTACACCTGCGAAAAGCTTGATGCCGAGGATCAGATCGGCTGGTTTGAGGTCAACGTTTCCTGCCCCAACGTTCACGGCGGCGGAATGAGCTTCGGCACCTCTCCCGAGGCTGCGGCTGAGGTTACCCGTGCGGTTAAGAAAGTGACGAACAAGCCGGTTATAGTTAAGCTTTCGCCCAACGTTACCGACATAGTTTCAATAGCAAAGGCGTGTGAGGCGGCGGGCGCTGACGGTATCAGCCTTATTAACACCCTTCTCGGAATGAGAATCGATCTCAAGTCGAGAAAGCCCGTGGTCGCTAACAAAATGGGCGGTTTCTCCGGCCCTGCTATCAAGCCTGTTGCCCTGAGAATGGTTTATCAGGTTTACGATGCGGTGAAAATTCCTATTGTCGGCGGTGGCGGAATATCGACTGCCGAGGACGTAATTGAGATGATGCTTGCCGGTGCAACAGCAGTTGAGGTCGGTGCGGCAAACCTTGTAGATCCTTACGCTTGTAAGAGAATAATTGAGGATCTTCCCCGTGCAATGGAAAAATACAAAATAGATAAATTAACAGACATAATTGGAGGAGCACACTAATGGGAAAAGACGTAATTATCGCCTGCGATTTTGACAGTGCAGAAAAAACCTTTGCATTTCTTGATAAATTCACCGGAAGGAAGCCTTTTGTAAAGATCGGTATGGAGCTTTACTATGCAGAAGGCCCTTCTATCGTTAAGGAAATTAAGAAGAGAGGTCACAAGATCTTCCTCGACCTTAAGCTTCACGACATCCCCAATACCGTAAAGAAGTCTATGGCGGTTCTTTCTCGCCTTGACGTTGATATGACCAACCTTCATGCGGCAGGTACCAAGAGAATGATGGAGGCGGCTATCGAGGGACTTACCAGGCCCGACGGCACCCGTCCTATGCTTATTGCTGTAACTCAGCTTACCTCTACCGACCAAGAGGCAATGGAGAACGATCTTCTCATCAAGGAGCCTATCGACAAGGTAGTTATGCACTATGCTCACAATGCAATGGAAGCAGGTCTTGACGGTGTTGTTTGCTCTCCTCTTGAGGCAGGCAAGGTTCACGATACCTGCGGCAAAAATTTTGTAACCGTTACTCCCGGCGTAAGATTTGCCGACGGTGACATCGGTGACCAGAAGAGAGTCATGACTCCCGCCGAGGCAAAGAAGATCGGCTCTGACTACATCGTTGTAGGACGTCCGATTACCGCAGCGGAGGATCCTGTTGCAGCATACGAGAGATGCATAGAGGAGTTTGTGGGCTAAGATAATGCAAATGGCGTGAAAAGCACAATCTGCATTCTGCGGTTTCTGTGCTTTGCAGCTTTCATTGGCATCGTTATGTAAAACCTAATATTAAAGGAGACTATCATGGAAAACTACAAGAGAGAATTTATACAGTTCCTTGAGGGCGCGGGTGTTCTCAAGTTCGGAGATTTCACCGCTAAGTCGGGTAGAAAGATTCCCTATTTCATCAATGCCGGAATGATAAAGACCGGTAACGATATTGCAAAGCTCGGTGAGTTCTATGCAAAGGCTTATAACGACAAGCTCGGTGCAAAGAAGGCGGTTCTTTACGGCCCTGCTTATAAGGGAATTTCCCTTGCAGTATCTGCAGCCGTTGCTCTTTCAAAGAATGACCTCAACGTTCCCTTCTTCTTCAACAGAAAAGAGGTTAAGGATCACGGCGAGGGCGGTGTTTTCGTAGGCTACGTTCCTACTGCCGGCGAGGAGATCGTTATTATTGAGGACGTTATCACTGCCGGAACTGCTATCAGAGAGTCTATGGATATTCTCTCTCATCTTGAAGGAACAAAGGTTGCGGCTACCTTCATTATGGTAAACCGTAAGGAAAAGGAAGTCGGATCGTAGCCATGTCGTTCTGTGAGCCAAGGAGTTGGAGAGATATTTTGTCTTCCTAAGACCGCTTGGCCTCCGACTTATGGATATTCTCTCTCATCTTGAAGGAACAAAGGTTGCGGCTACCTTCATTATGGTAAACCGTAAGGAAAAGG
>JAZRMT010000090.1:0-15983 GCA_045647805.1 Eubacteriales bacterium
CGACGGAATACTTGCAAAGGCATACAGACAGGCACTTTACGCAACTCCCGTAGTAGTAGACGGCGACGGCATTGTAAAAGTAGCGGGTGAGACCGTAAACTTCACTCCCTATGATTACGCAATGGCTCGTTTCGATGCTTCCTACACCACCGATCAGTTCACTCTTTACAAGGCATTCCTTGATTACGGAGCAGCTGTTCAGGAGGTTCTCGGCGTTGATGTTGACGCACTCGGCGGCTGGGCTGACGAGTACTATAAGATCACTCTTGACGGCAAGGCTGCTTACAAGCGCGGCAGGACTTTCAACGGTGTTCTCACCGCTGACCGTTTCCTTGAGTCCGGTGCAAAGAGCTTCACCGGTTGGACCGACGGCGAGGGCAAGACCGTAGTTGGCTGGACCTCTCTTAAGGTTAAGCCCGGTACTCTCGTTCTTAATAAGAACTACGAGGATACCAACTCGGCTCTCCAGACTCTCGATGGTAACGAGCTTCCCGCAAATGCTACCTTCGATAAAGGAGACGGTACCGACGTTTTTTCAAACGTTGCTGATGGCAACGTTTCCTTTGGTCTTCTTCAGGACAGTAGTGCTGCTGGATCGCTTAAGTTCGCTCCCGCGACTCCCGGCGTTTACGCCAGAGAGTACGTGTTTGAGGCAGACTTTAACTGGGAGAGCGTAACTCAGTCTAAGAACCAGTGGGTTTATAAGATCTGTCTCTACAACGGTACGTCCGAGATCTTCAACATTACTCTGAACACTAAAACGGATAACTATGAGGCAGGCGGTGTTTACTGCGATTACGATTCTTGGCATCATCTTAAGTTGGTACTTAAGATTGCAGACAACGGTACCGTTATCACATACGCGAACGTTGACGGATATGAGTCGAGCGACTGGCAATTACAGTCCTTCAAAAAGGAACTCAACACCAACGATTACAGAATGGTTTCCGCAGGCGTTGCTTTGAGAAATTCTGATAAGCACGACTGTACCGATACCACCCTCCTTCTTGACAACGTTGCGGTTTACACCGTTGGCGAGGCTGTTTCCTATGAGCTTCCTCTCGATGCTAACGGCGGTACGGTTGATTCTTACACCGTAACCATGGGCGAGGCTTACACTCTTCCCACTCCCGTAAACGGCGACCTTCCCTTCCTTGGCTGGTATCTTGGCGAGACTCTCGTTCCCCAGACCGGCACTTGGACCTACGTTGGCTACGACAGCACAGCTAAGGTATACGGTAAGGCTCCTACCCTCACC
The DNA here is from genome assembly GCA_045647805.1 of Eubacteriales bacterium. Taxonomy (GTDB): domain Bacteria; phylum Bacillota; class Clostridia; order Oscillospirales; family CAG-272; genus UBA1740. Next base: position 1,259 of record JAZRMT010000090.1, read on the forward strand.
GCTGAGTGGGCTACTCCCGTTAACGTAACTCTTGATCCTAACGGCGGCACAGTATCCTCTACTACCGCTTCGGTTTACGCATATCAGCCCTACACCCTTCCCACTCCCGAGAGAGCAGGTCTCATCTTCGGCGGTTGGTACGATGCTGAGGGTAACATGTTCGCATCCAAGGGCACATCCTTCGCGGCTGATGCCGATGTAGCTCTTACCGCTAAGTGGTACGTTGAGACCGCAGGCGTTACCAACGACTTCGACGACGGTACCAAAGTTGGCGTAGGTTCTTCCGGCACCGTTGCTGACGGCGCTCTTACCTTCACTGCGACCGGATGGAATACTACCTCGTACTTCTCGGTTAACTCCGGAAACACTCTCGTAACCGGTAATACCGCGGGTAACAAGTACGTCTTCGAGGCTGACTTCACCTACCTTGGCGGTGCAACCGTAGGCGGCGGACAAGGTACTGCTCCCGCTTTCATCGGCTTTAACAACAGCTCTTATTCCAAATCGAATGAAGCTATGTACTACAGTGACTACATTTACACTGCTGCAACCGAGACCGATGCTGACGGTTTCGCGGCTTACGTAACTCTCTTCGGTCAGAAGCATGAGAAGGGTGTTACCGCTCGTATCCGTTACGAGGTTGTAGTAGGCGCAGAGACCGTTGTGCACGTCTACGTTGACGGAGAGTACAAGGGTGCTCACAAGTTTACTATGGATAACGGTAAGGATAATGGCGTTGATCCCAGTTCCGTTCTCGGATTCCAGTTCGGATTCAGAACGCTCGGTAACTTCCAGCTTGACAATACCTATTGTGGTATTATAGCTCTCTCTGCTGAGTCTACCTTCACTCTTGATCCTACCTACGGTACTCTCGCAGAAGAGGACAACAAGACCTACACATTCCTGTCCGGTGAGGAGTACACTCTTCCCACTCCTACTCTCGAAGGCTATAGCTTCGCAGGTTGGAACTGCGGCGGAATTACTATCCCCACCTCCGGTAAGTGGGCCGCTAACCTTGGCATGGGCGCAATTCTTGAGGCTAAGTGGGTTACTATCACCTCTCACAGCACTGACTTCTCCGATGGAAAACGTCCTTCATTCATTAAATCAGATGGCACCACGAGCGTTGCAAACGGTGAGCTTACCTTTACGATTGCTAACGGCGCAGGACCTTACATTTCGTTCCTTCCCGTTAGCCCTGTTATAGACGCTACTCCCGGAACTAAGTTCGTTGTTGAATTCGACTTCACTTATGTGAGCGGTGCAGCTCAAACCAGCACTCCTCTTGCATATTGCGGTCTTGCTACTCGTGATATGACTTGGCAGCAGTCTACTCATTTCTGTGACCAGATGAACGGTTATGCAGATTCCATAGAGATGTTCGGTAACACTCTCTATAAGGGTGAGACCTATACCTACCGCTTCGAGTATATCGTTGGTAATACATATGCAGACAGTACCTTCAAGATCTACATCGACGGTGTATCGGGCGTTGCAAAGGCTGACATCGTTTACAAGACCTACGATAATAAGGCGGATGGAGATGTTCTCAAGGATGATCTTTACAAATACAACCTCCAGTTCAGAGGCGGTGCAACCAAAAACGGCGGTTACGTATTTAACTTCGACAACGTTTACGTAGGAGTTGAGGTCCCCGTTGAGGAGGCTACCTACACCCTTGACGCAAACGGCGGTTATCTTCCCGAGGGCACCGAAACCAGCGTAACTACTCTTGTCGGTTCTTCCTACACTCTTCCCACTCCTACCGTTACTTCGGACATGATTTTCCTTGGCTGGTACAACGGCGACACTCTTCTTTCTAACAGCGGAATCTGGACTACCAAGGGTGCTACTACTCTTACCGCTAAGTATGTTCCTGTGTCGTTAATTAACGTATCAGATCCCGGCAAGGTAACCAGCTCTCCCGATATCTATACCGGCAACTCTCCCGAAAAAGTTGACGATGTTTCGGGCACCAAGTACATTATGACCTTCGATTATATGTACAATGGTCTTGCAGGCGTTGACGTAGCTGACGGCGTTATCACCGACCGCAGCGGCTCCGACGCTAACCGTAACTTCGGTTTCCCCAGACTCTACGGTTACGATGCCAGCGGCGCAGAGAAGAGAATCTACGGCGCAAACTATACCGTTACGGTTGGCGGCAACTATGTAAACGCAGAGGGCACCGTTGTAGCAGATGCAGACGGCAATCTTCTTGAAGGATTTACCGATCTTAAGACCGGTGCGGTCTTCTACGAGACTCTTACCTGGATGAACACCACCTTCAAGATCAACGAGCAGTACACCATTGTTATGACCGTTATTATCGGTGATACCTCAGCAGGTACCTCTCTTGACGTAAAGATGTATAAGAAGGATAGCGGCGAGCAGGTCGGTCACTTTGAGGCTTCCGGTTGGGATCAGGCTGTAGTTAACTTCCGTCGCTTCAACTTCGAGTACAGAGGTACGAAATACGTTGGTAATTATACCAATACTCAGACCTTCACTAATGCCTATGTTGAGAAGATCTATACTGAGGAAATAAAAAATCTTTCCTCGAGCAAGGCTAATGACAAGACCGGTAACAAAGTTGATCCTATGATCGTTAAGCCCGGCTATTCCCAGAGCATGGTTGACGAGACCGGCTCCAAGTTCATCATTGATATGAACTACAAGTTCCAGGGACTTGGCGGCGTATTCACCATTGATCCCGAGACCTACGAGGTTACCTCCTGCTACGTAAGCGGAGCTACCATCGCTTACATGGGCTTCTATAACAACGGCGCTACGGGCGACCGTCTTATCTACGGCGACTGTAAGCTTGCATCCGGCGCACAGATCGTTAACGCAGAGGGCAAGGTTGTTGTTGACGAGAACAACATACTCCTTGAGGAGTACTGGGATGACGTTAAAGCAGGAGATCTCACCGCTGCTGATCTCTTCTACAATAAGGTTACCTGGTGCGGAATGACCTTCGTTGTTGGCGAGACCTACAAGCTTCATATGTCTTACACCACCGGAACCACCACCTATGAGAACGGTATCATTACCGCGACTCAGGGTAAGGTAGAAATCTACGCTTTCAATTCCAAGGGTAAACTGCAGACGGGCTCTATGACCAGCTCCATTTCCGGTGACTGTGATTATATTCACAACGTTCAGGGCTTCAGCTTCTACTGCAGAGACAATAAATACATGACCGGAAACGCTAACATCAAGTTCACCTTCTATCACAGCTTCACTGACATCGTAGCAACGACCATTGTTCCCGATGAGCAGATTGAGACTGTCGGTGATATCTACGGTGCGACGCTCTTCTATAAGAATCCCAACGGTTCGAAGAGGTATTCTATTGACACAGGCGTAGCATACACCCTTCCCACTCTTACCTACGAGGGTTACACCTTCGCAGGCTGGTACGAGGGCGACAATAGTGGCAAGATCACCGGCACCAAGGTAATTCCCTCTACCGGAGAGACCTGGCCCTTCGACAAGAACGTAAATCTTGTTGCTACCTGGGAAGCAGTTGTTGCTGACGAGGGCGCTGAGGCTGCGGAATAATCACGAAAGTGGTTAAAAAGTAAACGAAGAGTTTACAAAAACAGCATAAAACCAATGAGGACGACCGAGCAATCGGTCGTCCTTTTTATCCAGCACAGAGTAGCGGTAAACAAGGCACCCTCTTTTTGAGGCTCCCTGCGCAGGGAGCCAATGTCACCGGAAGGAGCCCATATGGCTTACTCACTACCTTCATATTTACATTGCGTCTTTTGATTTTCGTTTTACAGATTGAAATTTTAACATTTTTATGTTATACTATATATAATGAAGAAAAATGGCGATTTAAGGCAAGGGAAAACGGTATGGTAAAAAAAGAGTTATTGAATTTTAAGCTGAAAGCAGGCGGGGCAGAGTATGATCGTACACTGCCGTTTTCGCTGTTCTCTGCTCTTGGTGAGAGTGTGGAGTCGGGTACGGAATTCGTTTCTGCAATCTTTAATATCCGTGTCGGTGCGTCAGAGCTTTCCTCACGCCACCATTACCTGATTTTGCATAAGGTCAAGGCTCCATTCTCGGTTTATCTCGGGGAGGAGTCGCTGTGCGACGTTCTTGTCGATAAGGAACGCTGCTGTATCGACCTTTCGGGAAGGCTCTCGGCGGGAGAAAACCCTCTCGAGCTACGCTTTTACATAAAGGACGAGGGTTCGCTCAGATCAGGCGTGTACGGCAGAGCGGAATATATGCGTTTTGAGAACGCTATAATTGACAGTATTGCTGTAAATCAGCACATCGAGGGCGGTGTGGTCAATCTCGGCATTAAAATCTCCACTCTCGGTGAGGCGGAGAGCGTAAGGGCTGTTGCTACGCTGATTTCCGCATCCGGGCAGATCTATTACGGCGGACTAACCAAGGGACGTGGCAGCATTGTTATTAAGGATCCTCTCTATTGGTGGCCGAAGGGACTTGGAGTACAGAATCTTTACAGACTGACCGTAAACCTTTACGGTGAAAGCGAGATCGAGGACACTCTCGAGGCGAGAGTTGGTCTAAGAAGGATATCCACACCGATAAATCCCGCATCCTCCCACCTCGAGGTCAACGGAACACCCTTCCTTCCCATGGGAGCCCTCTATCATCCCATTATTGAAAAAACTCCTGCATCCTATGAGAAAAAGCTGCGTGCGGTCATTACCAATGCGGCTATGGCAGGCTTCAACGCTCTTGTTATTCCTCACTCGGTCAGAGCACCCGAGGAGCTTTATGAGCTGTGCGACGTTAACGGAATTGTTGTGATCAGAGAATTCGTCGGTGAGAGCGAGGAGGACTACCTTGAGCTTGTAAGGCTCTCACGGCATCCTTCGCTTGGCTTCGTTGATTTTGTTTGTAAGGGTGACGAGGCGATTATGGCAGCCGAAAAGATGCAGAAGCTTCGCCCGGATCTTGAATTTTCCATGCTCAATTCCTTCCCGAATTATCCGAAGGAGCCCTCGCTCCCTATTGATAAGACCTATGAGGAGCTGATACCCGGTGGTGAGAGAAACCTCTTCTCCGAGAGTGCCATGAGGCTTATGGGAGACAGCGGAATCGGGATACTTTCGCAGATTTCAAGGGACTATTTGTGTCCGTCAACCCTTTCCGAGACCGCATATCTCTCGGGAATTGCCGCATCCGAGTGTATATACGAAAAAATGCAGTCGGCAAGGCTGAAGAAAGACGGCGGCAGGGCTATTTTCGATTCTCTGACCGATGATGGTAATCTTGTCAGCGGCTCGGCGGTTGACTCCTTCGGCAGAAGAAAGGCGCTTCTTTACAGAGCCGAGCGTGCTTTCCAGCCCCTTGCGGTATTTGCCGAGAGAGAGGGGTATTCGGTAGGTTTCTCGGTGTCTAACGAAAGACGGCTTGCGTTTATCGGAGAGCTGGAATATAAGATCATTGATAATAAGAACCGAGTAATCTTCAAGGAGATCGCTGACTGCCAGGTGGCAAAGAACTCCTCCAAGAAGCTGTTTACAAGGGATCTTTCGGAGTATATCGAAGGACACGAGAATGAATATTTTCTCGAGTTTTACATAAAGGAAGGGCTCAGCATTGCCTCAAAGGGTACCATGCTCTTTACAAAGCCCAAGTCCTTTAACTTCCTTGATCCGCACATCAAGGCGGACATCTCCGGCAGAGACAGAAGATACAGTATTACTCTGACTGCCGATGCTTACGCAAAGGGCGTCGAGCTGTCCTTCATCGGTCAGGATGCCCTGTTCTTCGAGAATTACTTTGATCTTACTCAGAATTCGCCATATAAGGTTTCCTTCACCCTCATTTCGGGCGAGGATTCGACCTATGCTCTCCAAAGAGCCCTAAGAGTAAGAAGCCTTTACGACGTTAAGTAGGAAAATCGAGCGAAAGCCTTAACCATGATAAAAGCAGAACAGAGCAAGAACAAAAGGAGTGATGAATTCCTTCTATTCTTGCCCTGTTTTTTCTATTTGTATATAATTATTTACATTTTAACCCAAAATCAGGTTTTATGGTTAACTGTATTGATGCCGCTGTAATGGATAAATCCGGAGAGCCTCTTATGAAGTCTTGGCTCCTCCAGCTCCTCGATCTTGTCGATCTGTCCGTTCAGGTAGTCGTAGATGAGACTCTGTGCGGTGTCGCATCTGAAAACAATGCCGCCGTATCTTACGTCTAGGTTCTGCCAGCCGATGACGTTGTTGTTTCTGAACCAGGCGTAACGGTGAACTTTGCGAAGCGTCTGCGTTTTTTCTGCCAGGTCGGGCAGAAGGTTTTCTGCTATATCCTTAAGCGTTGCCTTGTCGCCCGAGTGGTAGGCGGGGTAAAGCTTCTCGGCTATCTCGGTCTTTGTTGCCATATAGTCGAAGGTTCGGTAGGCGTACTCGTAGAGATAGCCCCATCTGTCCTTATTCTGCTTATCGCGGAACTCGGATGCCGCGTACTTGTAGTGAGCAGACATGGGCTTATTAAAGAGGTGAGTGTCGTATAGACCGCCTAGAATATCCTGCCAGAATAGGGGCTTGCCGAGGAAACGGTGAGAGTAGTTCGGGTAATCATTATTATTCTCAAAATCGTTATGGTAGTAGCTCATCTTGTAGAAGAGGTCCCAATCACCGCCCGTGCAAGCCTCAAAGCGTTTCTTGATATCCTCGTCAGTCGCCTTCGCATTATAGCAAAGCTCGGCAAAGTAGGACAGTCCGAAGAGGTTTGAAAAGCTGTCGCACTCGGCGTTATCGTTGCACCACACGGTCAGCATAGCTTCCTTGACACCGTGTTTTCTGCAAGCGTCGAGCGAGAACCGGCTTGTTGACATCATATAGTTGTGTTCGGGGAAGTGGCCTATCCAGCCCCAGTTGCCGCCGGCAAAGATGATGTGTCTATCAAGCTTCTCATGCTTCTCTAGCATATAGTCGTCGCAGTGATGGCATTCACCGTAATGCCAGAATACAAGCTCCACATTCTCGGGAATTCTCGCGGCAACCTCGGGAGTTACCTCTATTTCTTTTTCATAGTAGCCGTTGTGGTTGTTGCAGACACGGAAGTACATATCCGACCACATCATAACGCGAAGCCCGTATTTGTTCGTGATTCCGATAAGCCTTTCCATAAACTCCGAGAATATTTCGAAGGGGTGGACGTAGCCGTGTTTGTTAAGGAATTCGCCGCGCCCCATATCCCACGCCTCGTCCATGCCGATATGAATTCTCTTTGAGCGGAGTGCGGAGGTTACGGTGGATATCAGCTGCTCAACGAATTCGAAGGTCTTTTCCTCTCTTGCGAGGAGAACGCCGTCGGTGTCCTTGATAGCCGACGCCTCGGGCCACATAAGATATTTGCTCATGTGTCCGTAGCACTCGAGGCAGGGAATTATCTCGATGCCGTACTCGTAGGCATAGTCGTCTATCTCTCGAAGATCTTCTACCGTGTATGCACCGCGCATATAGCCGAAGTAGGGGCGTCCCTCGAGCTTGACCACGTCCTCTGTGTAGAGCATCATCATGTTGTAGCCCATTATTGCCACGTAGTCCAGCATTTTCTTTACCGAAGAAATCCTCGGAACGCCGCATCTGGAGGCGTCGATCATTCCCGAAACGGTGTCGAAGTGGGTATCGAAGAAGACCTCAAAATCGGAGGAATTCCTTGCATTTTCGATGAGAACTCCGATTCCACGGAAGAACTGCACCTTGTTTTTATGATAAATGACTGCGGAGCCGTCCTTAAGGCTGACACCGATTTTGTCGCCCTCCTCTGCCATGACCGAAAGCCCGTCTGCCGAGCATTCGTAGCCGAGTATGGGTGCAAGTCTTTTTATGCCTTCGAGGAGGGCTTCGTTTACTTGAAAATTAAGCTTCATCGCTTCTCTCCTTATTTTGCTCTTACCCAGATAGACTCGTCAGCGAGCATATCTGCAAACACCTTTTTTCTGTCGGGATGCTTCTTTGCATCTCTTATTTCCTCGTAGAAGAACTTCGTTGTGCCGAGGGTAAGCGGAGGAGCCCAGAACTCGGTCTCTTCCGGATGCTCGTATCTTGCGTACTCACCGCCGAGAAGTCCCTCGTGATCCGCACCGCCCGAAACGAACAGATCGTATCTCTCTGCAAGGGCAAGTGCCTCACGCCTTGACTTGATATCGAGCATAGAGTGCCATACCTCAATGCCGTCGATTCCCATCTCTACGAGAGCGGGAACGGTGTGAAGCTGGTTTTTCGGATGAGCGACGCAGGCAATGCCGCCAGCCTTGTGAACGAGCTCTATCACCTCTTCGGTGGATTTAAACTGACAGTATTCGGGAACCTCGGATCTATGTACTCCAAAGCATACCTCGAAGAACTCGGGATAATCAAGGTCGGTGATAACTCCCTTTGCCTTCATAGCTCTGAACACCTGCTCGTTGCAGAACCAGGTGATGCCTTTGTTGTATTCAAGAACCTCCTCCCAGGTAATGCCCTTTATGTATCCGATCTCCACACCTCTCTTGAACAGTTCTCTGGTCTGGTGAGTTTCCTTTTCTGAAAGGTCCTCGAGATACTTCTTCATCTCGGGGTGCTCGGGATCAAAGTGAAATGCCGTTATATGGTAAGCAAGTCCCGTGGTGGTGGAAACGGTGGAAAATTCGCAACCGAATATAGACTCTAGCCCTGCCTTCTTGCATTCTTCGGCAAGCTCAGCGTTTGCGGTGACTGTGTCGTGGTCGGTGACCGCCATTGCTCCGTAGCCCTCCTCCTTAGCAACCCGAACAAGCTCTAGGGGGGTGTAAACTCCGTCGGAATGGGTGGAATGAGCGTGTAAGGATGCGTAAACCTTCATTACTTCTGCCATGATAATATCTCCCTTTGAGGTTAAAATTCAACATTATAATTATAGCACATCCAAAGATTTTTTCAATAGATATTTTATTAAAATCCGATATTGTAAAAAGTTCAGCATGCTCAAAAATAGAGTATTGACATTTACTCAACAATTGAGTATAATATCTTAATAAGCAGCCGAGAAACGCACTTTCGCGCGGCGCTTTGGTGTATTTATTGACAAAAAGAAAAGGAGAATGAAGAAATGACTAAAAGAATTTTGTTGACAGTTGCTCTTATTCTGACGTTTGTTATGGCTCTCACCTCCTGCCAGCTTCCCATTCTTGTTCAGACGGGTAACAACGAGTCAAGCGACAAGGACGAGGACGAAGACGATGAAAGCTCGAAATACGGAGACGAGCAGGATTCTCCGGAGCTCGGACATTATTTCTGCGAGGGACTGGGCTTTTTATTTACCGTTACGGTTTTGGAGGACGAGCAGATCCGCATAGAATCCAGCACGGAGCATATTGGTTGGATTTACGGCTGTGAGGTTTTATGTGACTACAAGGTAAAGAAAGGGAAGATCAACGTCAGCGTTGATGAGGTATATTTAAACTATGGTGGCAATGCCGAGTGGAAGGCTAATATGGAGGAGTATTGGACGGATCTGTTTGATGAAATAAACGGCTCAAAGATAACCTTCTATGAAGAAGCTTTCATAGTAGACGATAACACTTTCGTGAAATGCGATAAATCCTATGGTGAATCCGGCTTTATGGAAGGAGCCTGGTATTCCGACGACACCATCATGTATAAAAACGAAGAGGTAAGCCTTAAGATGGTTATTGACGAAGACGACGCCGTAAAGCTTTACTACATTTCCGTAGAGGATGGAGACGTGGTTCGTAAACTTACCGGAGGATCCGTAGAAAGCTATGAGGATAGCGTTTATGTTGAGGGTATTGCTAATTGGGAAATCTATATCGGCCACGATGCGGCGGGCGCGTATTACAACGGAAACAAAGAGCGCATTAGCTTTGTTAGGGTGTCTATAATTCCCGAATAAATGAAAAAATAAAGAAAGCGAGCTGTTTAGCAGCTCGCTTTCTTTCACGATATTTGCAAATAATTATTTACTTATTTTTGATTTTTGGTGTAATTAAGGGTTCCGCCTGCGAGGAGGATCTCTCTGACGAGCGGAGTAGGAGAGTGCGAGACTGCTTTTACGGGATGGTAGATAAAACCACACCGCCCGCGTCGTAGAGGTAGCCGCCATTCAACATGTGCCGCTTCAGATTTCGCTGAAGGGTGGAATTTTCCGGATATTTTTCAACCGGAATACGGCCTCCCGTGCAACCGGGAAATACTCTTGCAATGACGGAAGTGCCGTTGCTGCGTAATGGGAAGGTAGAGAAAAGGCGCATAAAGCGGGGAATTTTTGCTTCCTTGCCAAGAAGCTCCTCGAGAAGCGGGTCAAGAAGCCAGGAATAGCATACCGCGCCGCACAGGTCAAGATCGGGATATACGTTGCGAGCGATTTTCATACCTTCCCTGAGACTCTCCTCGACCGCGTCGGTGGAAAGATCGCATCCGCGCGGAATGTGAAGGTTGATCACATTGTCCCCCGGACGAAGCACGCATTTCCACTCTTTCTTTGAAAAGAAGCTAAGAGTAGGAGAGGCAAGTGCCTCGGCAGCTACGTGACCGTAGAAGCCTTCTTCTGTTTCTTTGAAATCGGCATCAAACGCTCCTTCTTCATCATTAAATCCGGCGCAGCCCAACGCTCGTCCCGTGCGGTGAAAACGCCCGGAGCACATAACAACGCACAACTCCCCGTTTTTTCTATTACGCAAAACTATGATGTTGTTGCCCAACTTGAAAGTCTGAAAATTCAAGGAGTGATAACGGAAAATCTTGGCTTCGGTAAAATACTGCATCCAGATAAACCCTTCGGCATCCAATGCAAATCTGTCAAAGCGTACCTTAAAGGCAATTTGTGAGACCGGTATAACTCCAAGACTCTCGATAGCAACCTCGTGGGAAAAGCCCTTCGCACGGTACAGCTGATATGCGGACGGTACCTGTTGCAGAATCACCAAAAGAGCGAGCAGATCCCCCGCCGCCGTACCATCCGGAGAGGGCATCGGCAGAGCTTTCAGTGCGGGATCTAATGAGCGTAGGCAGGCGACCGCAAGCCGTCCCCAAAGGCAAAGCTCGGGCCGTTCGGGCATGGCAGAGGCAGCCGCCATCGTTTCTTCGTATATTCCCGCAAGGACGCCGTACTTCTCGTGGATATTATGAAGATATTCCCTGCTGTAGAGCATGCCGTCATCGGCTCCGAGCTTCGCATATACCGCCTCCAGTCCCTCGGGGTAATCTGTAATGCCAAGGCTTGCCGCTAAAACTTTTAATTCCATAATTTTAATTCCTTATCTGATTTGTTTTCTGTAATATGACGGAGATACGCCTTCCTTATCCTTAAATATGCGAGAGAAATACAAGGGGTCCGTATATCCGACGGAATTCGCTATCGCCTTAATGTTTGCGTTAGTTTCCGTTAAAAGCTTTTTTGCATACGACATTCTCTTTTTTAACATAAATTCCTTTGGGGAGATTCCGTATTTCTCCGTAAACCTTCTCGTCAGATAGGCGATGTTAACAAATAACGACTTCGCTATATTTTGAACGGAGATGTCTTTGTCAAAATTAAAATCAATAATTTTTTTCGCACTTTCCGCAACGTCTACGCTTGCCTTTTGACCTGAGTTTTGGAACAAAAGTGCAAAGAATTTATATATCAAGCTGAGTTGTTCGCACTTTGCGTATTCGAAGCGTGTGTCAACCAGTTGATACATCTGCTCCATAAGCTGTTCCATTTCATAGTGTTTCTCTATATGGATTACGGGATTATCGCCGTCTATCATAAGCTGCTTCATATATTTTTCAACGGTATTTCCGTACATCCCCACCCATTGAATACTCCAGGGGGTATGTGCCTTGTAATGAATCTTTTCTCCGGGGCACATAACGAGAAGATCGTGCGCCTTCAGTTTGATGTCGCCGTTTTTATGAAAAAACGTAGCCTCTCCATCGTTTACAAGAACAAACATATAACGAATTCTGATCCTGGGTCCGTAGGTATGATTTAGGGATTTCACCCTTTTACCGCAATAATACATACCGATGTCCGTGCTCTCGTGCAAATTGCTTTCCTTTTCGAATATAGTGGTATCCTTCATGTTCGTTCTCCCCCGCTTCGATCTATACATAATATAACTCCAAAAATCAAAAAAGTCAATATTTTATGTTCTATATGTCAAGAAAGTCAATATATTATGCGAGAAAAATCCATTTACAGATAAGGCGCGGTTTGGTATAATTGTCATAGCAATAAAATTGTCAATCAAAGGAGAATTTACTTATGACAAATCTTACGTCGCAAATGGTCAAGGATTACGCTAAAAGTATTGGCGCAGATCTGTGCGGCATTGCCTCAATGGATCGCTTTGAAGGCGCTCCGAAGCAGCAGGATCCCCGATACATAATGCCGCGTGCTAAGTCTTGCATCGTCTTGGCTTTCCGTATTCCGAGAGGTTATTTCCGCGGTATTGAGGAAGGAACCTATTTTGAAGCGTACAACGGTATGGGATACAATAACATGAATACGATAGTGTCGCCCCTGGCGCTTCGTGAGCTGTGCTGTTATATCGAAGATTTCGGATATGAAGCCGCCCCCGTTCCCAACCTATTCCACGCAAGCAGCATTCGTTTTGATACGCAAAAACACGATCCGAACTTCTCGGCACCGGTAAAGGAAGGACTTCCGAACCCCGATATATTGGTTGACTTCCGAGTAGCGGCTTACGCTGCGGGACTTGGTGAATTCGGCTATTCCAAGGTGTTCTTAACACCTGAATTCGGTCCTTTCCAGAGATTTGTCGTTCTGTTGACCGATGCTCCTCTTGAGGCTGATCCGATTTTCGAAGGACATCTGTGCGACCGTTGCATGCGTTGCGCACGTGCTTGCTCCGGCAATGCGATCTCTATGACCGAAACCGAAACTATAACCGTTGCGGGACACAAGGTAGAATTCGGAAAGCTTGACGTACAGAAATGCTCTGTCGCTTATATGGGCGCCAGCGAAGAATATAACCCCTTCCTGAAAAAGGATGCGGATCTGTCGAAGGTTCCCGAAACCTATCATGGTGGCACCGAACTCAAACAAATGGTCGGTATACGCGGCTTCGGCGGTAACAATCCCGTTATTGAAGGTGCGCGCGGATGTATGCGTGAGTGTTACGCTCATTTGGAGGAACGAGGCGTTTTAACTCGCGGTTTTGTGAACCGCTTCCGTGAAAAGGGTACTAAGCCTTGGAAAATTACCCCTGAAATGCGTCGTGCTTTCGTAGAGGGCGAGGGCGTTACCGAAGATAACCTCGAGTAATCAAATGAAATTTTTAGTTGGCTATCAACTTCCGAAGGAAAACGGAATTTCGTTTACGCAGACGATCGAGCCGTACCTTGAGCATATTGACGAGGTCTTTTTCTCGTGGGCAAACAGTCCGTCGGGACGAGGCGCTGTCGGATATGACGACGGTTATATTGATTGGACCGCCGGGGAACAAATGGTAAAAGAGCTGTCTGCCATTAGAAAGAAGGGCATACGCCTGGATCTGCTTCTTAATGCTAATTGCTACGGCGCAGAGTCGCTTTCGGAGCGTCTTTCAAACAGGATCCTCTCTATGATAGATCACCTCTATGCCCGTGCAGGAGGAGTGGATGTAGTAACAACGGCATCACCGTTTATTGCCGATTGCGTTAAAAAACATTTTCCCGACACGCGCGTGCGTGCTTCGGTCAATATGAGCATCGGTACGGTAAAGGGGATCGATTACCTTGGCGAGCTGTTTGACTCCTTTTATCTGCAACGGGAATATAACCGCGACCTTTCCCGTGTTCGTCTTTTGAGTGAGGCGTGTAAGGAACGCGGCAAGGAGCTTTTCATGCTTGCTAACAGCGGGTGCTTGAACTTTTGTACCGGGCATATTTTCCACGATAATCTTGTGGCGCATGAAAATGATATCACAGCTATGCGCAACGTTCCCGATTTCGAGCCCTTGACTTGCAAAAGATACCTGGGCCGCCCCGAACACCGACACGCTTTTTTGCAAGGAAGCTGGGTGCGTCCGGAGGATATTCATAATTACGAGGGACTTATCTCGGGGGTAAAGCTCGCAACGAGAACCCACGCTCATCCGGGACTCGTGATTTCTGCCTATGCCAGAGGAAAATTTTCGGGCAACCTTTTGGATCTGTGCGAACCGGGATACGGGGATATATATGCTCCCTACGTGATTGATAATACGCGGATGCCCAAGGATTTCTTTTCCAGGGTTACCGGTTGCGACAAACAGTGCCACAAATGCGATTATTGCAAAAGTGCTTTGGAAGAAGCTCTCGTCAGGTTTTAGACAAAAACTAATTTTCGTGCAAAAGCGGTAAAAACAAAGAACAAAAAGCGAGCCGAACGGCTCGCTTTTTGCGTATAAAGTGAAGTTTTGTTTACTTATTTTTGATTTTTGGTGTAATTAAGGGTTCCGCCTGCGAGGAGGATCTCTCTCTGACGAGCAGAGTAGGAGAGTACAAGGGGAATCTTCTCACCGGTCTTCTTAACGGTAAGGATAGCCTCGTCCTTTCCTGCAATAGCTTCACGGAAGCCCTCGATGATTATCTCGTCACCCTCTTGGATCTTGTCGTAGTCAGCCTCGTTCTTAAGGGTGATGGGGGCAATGCCGAAGTTGATGAGGTTTGCCATGTGTATTCTTGCGAAGCTCTTGGAAATCACCGCCTTTACTCCGAGGAAGTCGGATCGTAGCCATGTCGTTCTGTGTGCCAAGGAGTTGGAGAGATATTTT
>JAZRMT010000091.1:0-2523 GCA_045647805.1 Eubacteriales bacterium
ATATGAGACGTCACAGAAATCCAAACAGATATATTGATAGCTTTGACTCTTGCAAACGAGAGATTGAAAAACTCCTACCTCAAATTGAGAGCGATCAAATGATCGAGGATATCTTTGAGTCTTTGATGAACGGGGAAGATGCTCCCGAAGAAGAGAGCGTTACAATCGGTGCTGAGAGAATATCTATCCCGATGAGTACGGATATTTGGGATAGATATACGCAAACCAAGGCTCAATTCCCTGACAGTCTGGCTCTTATAAGAGTAGGAGATTTCTACGAAATATTCGATCAGGATGCAGTTGAAGCTTCCGATACCCTTGAACTTACACTTACGGGAAGATCAGTGCCGGAAAGACCAACAAGAATTCCTATGTGCGGTCTTCCTTATCACGCGCTCGACAAGTACCTTAAAATCCTTCTTGATAAAGGATACAAGGTTGCTATTGCCGAAACGGATGACGATCTTACTCCCGACAAACAAGAACCTAAAAGCGAAAACAAAGCTGATGAGATATCGGAGGAGCTGAAAGCCACAGATACTTCCGGCAACGTTTTTCCGGAATTCGTTGAAGCTCCCAAACCAAAAGTGACGCTTCCCGTATATAACTCACATCAGGATATCCCCGATAGTGAGAAGCATAATTACCGTATTACCGATAACGCGATAGGAACCGGCGGTGCGAAAGAGAAGTTCAAAAAGAACATAGAAGCTATAAAGCTTCTGCACACTCTTGAACTTGAAGAACGCTTGGCAACTCCGCAGGAGCAGGAAGTTCTTGCACAGTATTCGGGATGGGGCGGACTTGCGGATGCTTTTGATGAGACAAAGGATAATTGGCAAGCGGAGTTCAAAGAGCTTTCCGACGTGCTATCCGAGGAAGAATACAAAGCCGCCAAGGAATCGACCTTGACGGCGTTTTATACACCTCCGGTTATTATTAAGGCGATGTACAAGGCTCTCGAGAATATGGGATTCAAGCGAGGAAACGTTCTTGAACCCTCTTGCGGTGTCGGTAATTTTATGGGTCTTATTCCCGAGGGAATGGATGCCAAGGTTTACGGTGTAGAGCTTGACAGTATTTCGGGACGAATTGCTCGTCAGCTTTATCAGAAGAACAGCATTACGATCGACGGATATGAGAATACACTTTTCCCCGACAGTTTCTTTGACGTTGCAATAGGTAACATACCTTTCGAGCAATTTAAGGTTCTCGATAAAAAATACGACAAGTATAATTTCCTAATCCACGACTATTTCTTTGCCAAAACAATAGATAAAGTTCGACCCGGTGGTGTTATTGCTTTCGTTACAAGCAGCGGAACTCTCGACAAAGAGAATCCGAGTGTGCGTAAATATATCGCACAGAGAGCCGACCTTCTCGGTGCTATAAGACTTCCCGACAATGCCTTCAGCGGTGCGGGAACAAGAGTTATGACCGACATTATCTTTCTCCAAAAGCGAGACCGTCTCATCGAGGCAGAGCCCGAGTGGGTTCATCTCGGCAAGGATGAAAACGGAATAGTTATGAATCGTTATTTCGTGGACAACCCCGATATGATAATGGGCGAAATGCAGATGCGAAGCGGTCCTTTCGGTCCCGAGCCTACTTGCAGAGCGTATGAAGGAGAAGAGCTTGGAGAACTTCTCGAAGAAGCTGTAGACAATATTCACGCCGAGATAAGCGATATAGCTACGGAAGAACTGACAGAAGAAAATGACGGTACGGATGTTTTGCCTGCTGATCCGAATGTGAAAAACTATTCTTTTACCGTTGTTGACGGAAAGGTTTATTACAGACAGAATAGCATTATGTCTCCGGTTGAAACCTCACTTACGGGAGAGAACCGTATCAAGGGGCTTATAGGCATCCGTGATGCCGTGCGAGAGCTTATTGACGCGCAGGTTGAAGATTATCCGGAATATGAAATAAAACGCCTTCAGGACAAGCTTAACAGTCTGTACGATGCTTTCACGAAGAAGTACGGTCTGATCAACAGCCGAGGAAATTCAATAGCATTCAGCGACGATAACTCATACTTTCTCTTATGTTCGCTTGAGATTCTTGACGAAAACATGGAGCTCAAAGCTAAAGCAGATATGTTTACCAAGCGGACAATAAAGCCGCAGGTAACAATAGAAAAGGTAGATACTGCAAGTGAAGCGTTGGCTGTATCAATCGGCGAACGTGCTCGTGTGGATGTTGAGTATATGGAGCAACTGACAGGAAAAAGCGAGGAAGAGCTTTATGAAGATCTCAAGGGTGTTATTTTTCTGAATCCTCTTTACGAAGAAGAAGGAAAGAACGAAGCAAAATACTTACCTGCAGATGAATATCTGTCGGGTAACGTAAGAGAAAAATTGCGTATTGCAGAGAGCAGCGCAAAGATAAATCCCGAGTCATTTACTATAAATGTTGAATCGCTTGAAAGAGTGCAGCCTACAGATCTTACGCCTACAGAAATTAGTGTTCAGCTCGGTACAACGTGGGTTCCGCAGGAAGATGTGGAAGAGTTTATGTATG
>JAZRMT010000092.1:0-12760 GCA_045647805.1 Eubacteriales bacterium
CTTTGCACATCTGTCACAAGAAAGATTACGCTCTCCTTCAACCGTCATAGAAAGAAGAAGAACATCCGCGCGGTTTACGATTTCACCGGAAACCGTTATCGGAGCAGAAACAGACGGCTCTGTATCTGAGATATCAAGCTTAAACTCAAACTGTTTTTCGGTTAAGCTTCCGTCGCGAAGTTGTTTAATGTTAATACGCATAGCAGACTCCATAACTGCGGCGTTATGACGCCACGAAATATATTATACGCTTTTTAGCGGAGTTTGTCAACCCAAAAATATCTAAATTTTCAACGAATTTGTCAGATATTTACGCCGTTTTGTATGCAAGCTGCCTTTAAGGTGTTTTTCATAAGCATTGTAATCGTCATCGGACCTACTCCGCCGGGAACGGGAGTGATCATCGAGCAGACCTTCTCTACCTCGTCGAACTTAACGTCACCGCAAAGCTTACCGTCGGGAAGTCGGTTGATTCCAACATCGATAACGACAGCTCCCTCCTTTACCATATCAGCAGTAAGGAAGTTAGCCCTTCCGATAGCTACGACAACGATATCAGCCTCTCTTGTAATTTCGGAAAGATTCTTTGTTCTCGAGTGGCAAACGGTAACCGTGCCGTTCTTTTCAAGAAGAAGTAAGGACATAGGCTTACCTACTATGTTACTTCTGCCGATAACAACGCATCTCTTGCCCTCAACGGGAATCTTGTAAAAATCAAGAAGCTCGATAATTCCGGCAGGAGTACAAGGAAGGAAGGTATAATTTCCAATCATTATCCTACCTACGTTTGAAGGGTGGAAGGCATCAACGTCCTTTTCGGGAGCAATGCGATCAATGATCTTCTCCTCATTTATGTGGCGAGGAAGCGGAAGCTGAACGAGAATACCGTGTACCTTTTCATCCGCGTTGAGTTCGTCGATCTTAGAGAGGAGAGTTTCCTCGTCGGTCTGTTCGGGCAACTCTATCTGATAGGAGGTTATACCGACCTCGAGGCACGCCTTATGCTTATTTCTCACGTAAACGGCAGAGGCGGGATCGTTTCCCACTACAACTACCGCAAGACCGGGTGCATATCCAGCCTCCTTGGTAAAATCTGCAACGTCCTTTGCGATCTGTTCTCTGGTTTTTTTAGATACTAGCTTACCATCAATTATCTTTTCCATACTATTCTCCGTTTTATGAATACGCCCCGAAACAGACGATTATTTTTTCTTAGATTCCTTGGGGGGCTTAACGTAAAGAGGCTTTGTCGGCTTCTTTATTGCAAAATAAACAAGCATTGCCGCGGTTATTGCGAATATTATTCCACCGAGAAGTGCCGAAACTCGGATATCGGTATCACCAATATAAAGGCTGTCTGTTCTGAGCATCTCGATAAACATTCTTCCAAGGCCATACCAGCCGAAAACAAATAAGAAGAGCTGGCCGTCGTACCTTTTGCCGACGAACTTTGCATAAAGATTTACAAGAGTAAATCCGAGAATGTTCCAAAGCGACTCGTACAAGAATGTAGGATGCACTGTCACAATCTCAAAGGTGTTGAAGGTGTAAATACTGTTTCTGTTGCGAATACCCATGCGGATGAAGATATCGGTTTTTGAGCCGAATGCTTCTCCGTTCATAAAATTACCCCATCTTCCCATAGCCTGGGCGAGGATAACTCCGGGAGAAACACAGTCCGCAAAGGCGAGGAAATTGATCTTTTTGATATAGCATATTGCAAGAACGGTAAGTCCGCCGAAAATAATGCCGCCGTATATCGCAAGTCCGCCTTCTCTTATGTTGATAACGTCTTTAAAAGAATCGTACTGATCTATCTCTGATACAACATAGTAAAGCCTTGCACCGATTATTCCAATCGGAATAACGAAAAGCGCAAAGTCGATAACGTCCTCGGCAGAGATACCGATCTTCTTCGCCATATGAATTACGTAGAGAGTACACATTATCATTCCGATCGTAATAAATACGGCGTACCAGGCAATAGTCATTCCGAAGATCTCAAGCGGCTTATCTCCGAATTGAACCTGGCTGTTGACCTCGAAGGGCTCGATTCCAAGCCCCGGAAAGGAAATTGTGGTTTTAGAATTCATAAAGCCTCCGTAAGCTTATTTTAATGAATAGGTTCTATTGATAACGTCACTTATGGTAATGCTATCAAGCTTTTTTGCAAGTTCATAGCTCACAGTGTCGAAAATGTGGTGATAAATGCAGGCAGTTTTGTCACAGTTCAAGGAACAGCTCTCGTCCGAGTCAACGCATCTTGCTATTGCAATAGGCCCGTCAATAAGCTCGATCACGTTTTTAAGCGTTATTTCTGTCGGCTCCTTTGCAAGCTTATAACCGCCCTTTACCCCTTTGAAGGATAAAACGAGGCCGCCCGTCACGAGCTTATGAAGTATCTTAAGAGTGAAACGCTGAGTAACGAGTGTCTTTGCCGATATGGTCTTAGCGTCAATAACGTCCTCGCCCTCGGCAATCGCCGTAACTATTCTTAGAGCATAATCCGATTCAAGGGTTATTCTCATTACTGCCTCCTATTGAGAAGAAGTGTGGAATGCAATAAAAGCACTCCACACGTCAACGTTGTTATTACTTGCCTGCCTTATGCTTGTCAAGAATATTATGGATCTTCTTAGACTGGTCAAGAAGGTGGCTGATAGTTCTGTCGTGGTTAAGAGTATCAATTATGTAGGCGACGTACTTACACATATTAACCTCGGTGTACCACTCTCTTGTAAGAAGCTCGGGAGTTCTGTAAACAAGGTTAGTGGTGAAGATCTGATTAAGGATGCCCTCCTCGTAAGCCTTGTCCATATTCTCAAGTCCGTTACAGAAGAGACCGAAGGTAGTGAATACGAATATTCTCTTAGCACCCTTCTCCTTAAGCTGCTTTGCAACGTCGATGACAGAGTCACCGGAGGAGATCATGTCGTCAACAATGATAACGTCCTTATCCTTAACGTCACGTCCGAGATACTCGTGAGCAACGATGGGGTTCTTACCGTTAACGATTATAGAATAATCACGTCTCTTGTAGAACATACCGAGGTCGATACCCATAACCGAGGAGTAATACATACACTTGCCCATTCCGCCCTCATCGGGAGAAATGATCATGGTCTTCTCGGGATCGATCTCAAGATCGGGATACTTCTTAAGCATCGCCTTGATCATCTGATAAGTAGAGCGAACGTCCTCAAAGCCGGAAAGCGGGATAGCATTCTGAACTCTGGGATCATGAGCATCAAAGGTGATGAGATTGGTGATACCCATGTTGGTAAGCTCCTGGAGAGCGAGCGCGCAGTCAAGCGACTCTCTGCCGGATCTCTTATGCTGTCTGCCCTCATAGAGCATGGGCATAATAACGCTGATCCTTCTTGCTTTTCCGCCAATTGCACCGATAATTCTCTTAAGGTCCTGGAAATGGTCGTCGGGACTCATAGGCACCGTCTGACCGTACATTTTGTAGGTAACACCGTGATTGAACACGTCGCATATGATATAAACGTCGTTACCTCTGAGCGATTGATGAATAGTTCCCTTTGCCTCTCCGCTACCGAATCTGGGGCAGGAGGAATCTACGAGGAAGGTTCCGTCGTTGTCGTGGCGGCGCCACTCCTTGAGATAAAAGTCAACCTGCTCAGCAAAATCCTCGCATCCACGCATTCCGATTACGCTGAGCTCACCGTATAAACTGTTCTTCATTCTGTCTCTCCATAGAATATTAATTTGTATTTACATTATATAACAGTTTTTTACTAAAGTCAAGAGTGTTTTACTTTTATTTTAAATAAATAATTGAAAAGAGGAGATTTATTTATGCCGGAAGATTACGGAATGCTCACCGTAAGAGCTTATACTGCGGGAGGCGGTCTGCCTGTTGAAAACGTTAAGGTTATCATAAGGGGCGCCGAGGATTCAAACAGCGAGGTTTATTTCGAGTTAATGACAGACGAGGACGGTAATACCCCGACCGTTAACCTTCCCGCACCGAAGAAAAATTATTCGCTCGCTCCCTCCCCGACAGCTCTTCCATACGCCTTATACGATATGGAAATCGAGAAGGAGGGCTATTACTCAAAGAAAATATACGGTCTGACTGTTTTTTCGGGGATAAATTCGCTTCAACTTGTAAATATGATCCCCCTGTCCGAAGGCGGCACAAGCGACTTCCCGAGAGGAAGTCTCAATACAGTGATACCGGAAAACACCCATTTGTAAAGTAGATAGCGTGAAAGTTCAGTACCATCTGATTAGTCGCTTAGTGCCTTTCACGCCCCAAATTTTCGCATTTTGGAGCCTTATTCCAAAATGCCGCTGAAACAGCGGTACCGAAAATTAGTTAAATATTTGTGCGGTCGCCTATAAGGCGACAGAATGGAGAATTTATGCCAAACCCGATAATTCCCGAAGAAATAGTAATACATCTCGGCTCCCCCGACACGGATGCCATGAACGTAACCGAAACCTTTGCCGACTACATAAAAAACGTAGCGTCAAGCGAAATATACCCCACCTGGCCCGAGGAAGCTCTTAAGGCAAATATAATGGCTCAGATATCGGTGGCTCTTAACAGAGTTTATACCGAGTTTTACAGAGCGAACGGATATAATTTTGATATAACAAACTCACCTGCCTACGATCAGACCTACGTTTACGGAAGGGATATTTTTGAAAACATTTCCGTACTTGTGGATGAGCTTTTTGACAGTTATATACGACGTGAAGGAAATATTGAGCCCTTATTTGCCGAATTTTGCGACGGTGTTGAGGTTCAGTGCAACGGACTTGAGCAATGGGGCAGCGTAAATCTTGCCGAGGGGGGGCTTGATTACTTTTCAATATTGCAAAGATATTACGGCAACGACATCGAGATAGTAAGGGACGTACCGGTCGAAAATACCGTCGGTTCAGCTCCTCCGGTACCTCTAAGAGAGGGCGACACGGGCCGTGACGTTGAGCTTATCCAAAGAAAGCTTAACAGAATATCGGTGAATTACCCCGGAATTCCGAGAATAACACCCGCAGACGGCTTTTTCGGCACAAATACGACAGAGTCGGTCAGAAAATTCCAAGAGGTGTTCGGACTTACCCCGGACGGTATTGTCGGCAGAGCGACTTGGAACGAGATACAGTTCATCTACAATGCGGTAAAAAAACTTTACAGCGTCAGCTCCGAGGGGCTTAAGCTCTCCGAAGTAACGACAAGATACCCCGGCTCTCTTTCGGAGGGGGACAGCGGAGAGGGTGTTTCTACAATTCAATATTATCTAAGCTACATTTCCCTATTCGTTCCGTCGGTTCTGTCTGCCGGCTACGACGGTTCCTTTGGACCTACAACGGCAAATTCTGTACGCTCCTTCCAAAGAACATACGGACTTCCCGAAACGGGAGTTGTTGACCGACAGACCTTTGATAATATGGAAAACGTATATTACGGCATAGTGTCTGAGATAGATTATGAGTTCAGAGTGGGAAGGATTCTTCCCTTCCCGGGGCGAGTTCTCAGAGTTGGGATCGAGGGCAACGACGTAAGAGTGCTTCAGGAATACCTGAATTACATTGCCGAAACCTACCCCGAGATACCAAAGGTGGAGGCTGACGGAATTTTCGGAGATGCCACGGCAAGACAGGTTGCGGCATTTAAGGAGTTGTTCGGCATTCCCGGAACTGCCGACAGAGTAAATGCGGTAGCTTGGAACGCAATTTCCTCGGTCTACGACGATCTTTTTGACGGTGGAAGCACGGCTGCTGCCTTCTTGGAAACAGATCATAATCTTCCCGCGGCTCTTCCATATCGGTTCGGTGAGTGTTCGGAGGAGATAACAGGACTTAATCGGATCATTTTCATCCTATCGGATAAATACCGATTAGCAAGTCATCCGAAAATAGGCCCGTATTACGGCTACAAGACCGCAAAGGCGGTCAGCGAGCTAAGGAAAATCTATGCTCTCCGAGAATCCGACGTTGTGGACGCTGAGCTTTATAAACGGATGACTGAGGATATTTATAGTTTGAAAAAAGAATAAAGACGGAATATTCTCCGCTTCTTTGGGCAGAATTTCATAGATAATTAACCCGAGGCTGCCGTAATTCGGCTTTGCTTCCGTCGCCAAGGCGAAGAAAGGTACAAAAATGAGCAATAAATTTACCGAGAAGGCAGAAGCCTCGTTAAACAGAGCCGTAAAACTTGCGGAGAGGTTCGGTCACACATACATCGGAAGCGAGCATATCCTGCTTGCACTGAGCGAAGATGAGGAGTGCTGTGCATCTGTTCTGATGAAAAGTGCAAAGCTTACGTTTGATAAGATCTACAATGCAGTAAAGGATTTTTCGGGCAAGGGTGAAAAATCCGCCCTGACCTCGAAGGACACAACCCCAAGATGCCGCAGAATACTCGAAAATTCCTATAAAAACTCCAGAAAATTCTCCTCCGAACGGATAGGAACCGAGCACATCCTCCTATCAATTCTCGAGGAGAGGGAGTCGGTGGCATCAAAGATATTACTGAGATGCAACGTTGACATAGTAAGCCTTAAAGACGAGGTGGTGACTTTTCTGCGAACAAGCGAAAGAAATATAGCCTTTTCCGAGCCGCTGACCGACTCTATGATACCAAATCTTACAAAATACGGCAGAAACATGACAAAAATTGCCGAGGAAGACGGATTTGATCCGGTTATTGGCAGAGATAAGGAAACCGAGAGAATAATCAGAATTCTTTCAAGAAAAACAAAGAACAACCCCTGTCTTATCGGTGAGGCGGGAGTTGGAAAAACAGCTATCGTGGAAGGACTGGCAAAAAGAATTTCAGAGGGAAAGGTTCCGCCCTCACTCATTGGCAAAACGGTTATTTCAGTTGATCTTACCTCAATGGTTGCGGGTGCAAAATACAGAGGTGATTTTGAGGAAAGAATAAAAAGTATAATGAACGAGGCGGCAAAAAACAAATCGGTCATACTTTTTATCGATGAAATACATTCAATAGTCGGTGCAGGAGCTGCAGAGGGTGCAATCGATGCCTCGAATATTATGAAGCCCGAGCTGGCAAGAGGAGAAATAAGAGTGATCGGAGCAACCACTGTAACCGAATACAGAAAATATATTGAAAAGGACTCCGCTCTCGAAAGACGCTTTCAACCCGTGATGATCGAAGAGCCAACCACCGAAAAAGCAATAGATATCATCAAAGGTTTAAAAGAACGGTATGAAAAGCATCACGGACTCAGAATTTCGGATGACGCCATAAGGTCATCGGTCCTGCTTTCAAAACGGTATTTGCAGGATAGATATCTGCCGGACAAGGCAATTGACCTTCTTGATGAGGCGTGTGCATTATGTTATGCAAAAAGAGATAAAAGCGAAGAAAGGGAACAAAATCCCGAGCAGAGTCTTTTATCAAGGGGCAATCCATATCAAAGCAGAGCATCTGCAATTACCGACGAACTTGGTATGATCGAAAGAAATTACTCAATGGAGCTATCATCGGCAAAGGAAATAATCAGGGGAAATCACCCCGAAATTACAGTAACCGAAAAGGAGGTAGCCGAGGTGATCAAGGAGATCACCGGCATTGATGCAAAGCCCCAAAAAGCCTCCTCGGCAGGTAGCATTTACGATAATCTCATGCGTCGTATAGTTGGTCAGGACAAAGCGGTGAAATCGCTGTCCGAGGCGGTTGCAAGAAGCCTGGCGGGGATAAATGATCCGAGAAGACCGAGAGGAATTTTCCTTTTTCTCGGTGAAAGCGGCGTTGGAAAAACCGAGCTTTCAAGAGCACTCGCTAACGAGCTTTTCTGCTCCGAGGATGCACTTATCAGATATGATATGTCGGAGTATTCCGAGCCCTCATCCGTTTCAAAGCTTATCGGCTCGGCTCCCGGATACGTTGGGTATGAAGAAGCCGGTTCAGCCCTCGAGAAAATTAGAAGACGCCCCTATTCCGTAATACTCTTTGACGAAATAGAAAAGGCTCATCCCGACGTTATTTCATTATTTTTACAGATATTTGACAATGGCTCGATCTGTGACGGTGCGGGCAGAAGAATCAGCTTTAAAGATTCTTATATAATCCTCACGTCCAATATCGGCAATGATAACTTTAAAGGCTCGGGGCTTGGATTTATCGAAAACGAAGGTACGGATCATCTTTACAATAAGCTTCGTCCCTACTTCAAGGATGAATTCATTAACAGAATAGACGAGATCATCCTCTTCTCTTCCCTCGACTCGGTATCCTTGACGGTAATTGCCCAAAATCAGCTTGATTCTATTGTTTATAGAGTAAGAGAAAGGGGTTTTTGTCTTGAATTTACACCCGACGTCGCCACTCATTACGGTAATTTCGGCAGAACAAAAGGCTTCGGTGCAAGACCGCTAAAGCGAATGATAGTTCACGAAATCGAATCTCTCGTAGCAGAATTTATTATAGAAGGAAGAGTTTCTTCCGAGGATAAGCTCGTCATCTCTTTAAAAGACGGCAAGCCAATAGCTGATATCCGCCTCGGTTGTGTGAAGTGAAACAATGGTTACTCGAGGTTGTTTTACAATAATTCTTTAAACCTAAAAAACGAAAAAAGCCGTGAAAATCACGGCTTTTCTTTTTCTGGGGTGAGATATGGGATTTCGATAAGGCGACGGCATCTTTTTCATTGCACCGTCGCCCGGAAGTTTAAAAACTTCATCTCGCACTTCCTTAATTACTGCTTTTTTTATGTTCTATATGGTGCTTCGAGTGGGTTCTCTCCTCATATCTCACAAAAAAGACCGTCACAAGGACGGTCTTTTTTTCTGGGGTGAGATATGGGATTCGAACCCACGGCCTCCAGGGCCACAACCTGGCGCTATAACCAGCTTAGCTAATCCCACCATATGGCGTGCCTTGAGGGACTCGAACCCCCGACCTACTGCTTAGAAGGCAGTTGCTCTATCCAGCTGAGCTAAAGGCACATTCTTGACAACGCAAACTATTATAACAGAATATTTTTGGTTTGTCAATAGTTTTCCCGTAAGTTTTTTGGAAAAAAATCAAATTTTCCTGCAAATGAGCTTTACTCCCTCGATAGCAACCACCGAAAGAGACTCACCGATTTCAAAAACGTCATCGTCATAAGCTCCACGTGCTGCCCATAAACCTCCGCCGACACGAACCATGCCGCAACCTGCAAAGTTATCAATTTTATCAACAACAACGCATCTCTGACCGACAGTTTCCTCGAGAGAAATTGTCTTTACGGGTAAAAAAATGTAATTACCAAGAAAAATTCTTACCAATAATAATATAATAGAAACCGCAACAAATACTATTACCTGTATAATAGGCTCCGAGCCGCAAAGTTCAAGAACAAATGAGATGATCGCTCCGAACGAAAAAGGGACAAAGAACATTTTTCTGGTATAAATCTCAAGTGCGACAGAAATCGCAAGTAACGACAGCCATAAAATAACCATATAATGCCCCTTCCTAGTAAATATTACCTATACATCTTATCATCTTTTGTAATAAAAGTCAATAAGGTGGCATACTTTTGTATAAAAAGATTTTACTAAAAGTGGGGATTTCTTACCTTAAATCGAGAAATTTTACCTAAATTTAGCATTTTTTATCAAAAAAGAGTTTTTTTTCTGTAAAAAGTCTTGACAAACAAAAAAACATATTGTATTATATAACAGTGTCAAAACTCACATTACTAAACAAAGGAGGGTAGCTTATGTTTGAGAAAATTAAGCAGTTCTTGGTAGAAGAGTTAGATGGTGTTAATGCCGATGATATCACTATGGAAACTACTCTTGCCGGCGACCTTGGAATCAATTCTATTGATCTTTTTGATTTCCTTGAGGTTTACGAGGAGAAGTTTAACGTTAAGGTTAAGGACGAGGATCTTCAGAACCTTGTTACCGTCGCTGACCTTGTAAAGTATGCTGAATAATTGATTTAATAAAAAGGTTGCTATGGTTTTCATAGCAACTTTAATTTTTATAATTTTAAATAAAAGAAAAACAACGATTCCTCTTCCGACGGAAGCTCACGGAAAAGCTCGGGATATTTATTTTGCAAGAACTTCGCCTCGGTCGAATTGCCCGAAAAGGACGAAGCTGTTGCGAAGAACTGTATAATTCCCCGCTGTTTTATTTTTCTGAGATTTTTCTTGATATGAAGCGAGAATTTCTCAAGAGCCGCACCGTCCTCGGAGTAAAGATTGAAACGGACGACCTCGGTACCCGAGGCTCTGGCAGAAGCTGTTTCGAACAGTATTTCATTAATTAGAGAGGCATTATTCTCGCTTTTAAGCGTAATTTCTGTATATTTCATTTTTAGTCCAAAATCTTTTTTTGTATTATTTTATCACAAATAAAAGAAAATGTAAATAGTTTTTTAAAAATCTCGGGGAGGTAAACCAATGACAGAGCTTCTTTCAAGACTTTTTGTCAAAAATCATAAAAATTATAACGATGAGGGCGTGAGAAAGTCCTACGGTACTCTTGCAAGCGTTGTCGGCGTTGTAACAAACTTCATACTTGCTATTTTCAAGCTTATCGTAGGAATCATAGCCTCCTCGGTAGCTATAACGGCTGATGCGCTCAACAACCTTTCGGATGCGGGGTCCTCAGTAATAACCTTTATCAGCTTTAAAATATCCTCAAAGCCTGCCGATAAGGATCATCCCTTCGGTCATGCAAGAATGGAATACATCTCCTCAATGATCGTATCATTCCTTATTCTGCTGGTAGGTGCCGAGCTTCTGCTAGATTCGGGCAAAATCATTCTCGGACTTAAAGAAAGTGAAAACACCGATATTTCGCTCTTTACCATTATAATTCTTTCGGCTTCTATCCTGCTTAAGCTTTGGCTTGGACTGTTTTATAATCAGATCGGAAAAAAGATCAATTCAGGCGTAATAAGAGCCTCTGCAACCGATTCCCTATCCGATTCTGTTTCAACGGTAGCCGTTCTTGTCAGTGCAATTATAATTAAAATCACCGATTTCCAGCTTCTCGACGCGATCGTCGGTATCGCAGTGTCGGTTCTTATACTTGTTGCGGGTGCAAAAATCCTTAATGAAACAAAGAACGCACTTCTCGGTGAGGCTCCGGTAGATGGGGTAACCGAAGGAATTGAAAAAATCATCGCAGAATTCCCCGACATCATCGGAATTCACGATATGATGGTTCATAACTACGGTCCTAACAAGTTTATTGCCTCTCTGCACGCAGAGGCTGACGGCAGCAAGGATATTTATCTTCTACACGACATGATAGACAATGCCGAAAGAAGGATAAAGGAGGAGCTTGGAATTGCTTGCACAATTCACCTTGATCCGATCGTGACCGACGACGAGCGTGTAAACGAGCTTAAGAGCTTCCTCGAGAAAACAATAAAGGAAACCGAACTCAACTTTGCTATTCACGATTTCAGAACCGTAATCGGTGAAACACATACAAATCTCATCTTCGACGTGGTGCTTCCTTTTGAGGCAACTAAGAGCGAGGACGAGGTGAAAGAGATCATCTCAAACGCAGTTCATCAAAAGCGGAGCAATTGCTACTGCGTTATCACCGTTGATCGTGGTTAAGCGTTAACAGCATCAAAAAAGGCGTTGCATCAAAAATCTTGCAACGCCTTATAATTTTATTCTGCCTTTAAATATCTACTCGATTTAAGGTTTTCCCACCAAAGAAGGCGCGAATATTATCCGCAATGATACCTATACATCTCTTCCTCGATTCATAGGCTCCCCAAGCAGCGTGAGGTGTAAGAATGACGTTATCCTTTGCCATTATTTTGTTATACGGATGCTCGTTTGAGAAGGGTTCGGTGGAATAAACGTCGCAACCAAAGCCGCCAAGCTTGCCCGAAAGGACTGCCTCGACAACGTCTGCCTCGTTAAGTACCGCACCTCTTGCCTCGTTGACGAGAATCGTCCCTTCCTTCATCAAGGAAAGTCTTTCCTTATTTATAAGCTCTCTTGATGAATCGTTAAGCGGGCAATGAAGTGTAATTATATCACATTCACGGCAGAGTGTTTCGATATCAACGCACCTTACTCCTTCTATGGGAGTTCTCTTGTTGACAAGCAGCTCTGCACCGAGAGCCTCGGCTACCTTGCCGACCGCCTTGCCAATATTTCCATAGCCTACAATTCCCCACTTCTTCCCTGCTATTTCGTGATAAACGGGTACAAGACGGTTGGGAACGCCCGATTCGGTGTATTCACCGCTTACAACAAAATTCCTGTAAGAAATAAGTCTTGCACAAAGTGCAGTGACCGTAGCAACGGTATAAAGAGCAACACTCTCGGTGGAATAGCCGGGAACGTTACAAACCGCAACTCCGCGTTCTCTTGCGCTGCAAACATCAATATTATCAAAACCGGTAGCAAATACACAAATCAGCTTAAGATTCTTTGCCCCAAAGATAACGTCCCTTGTAATCTTCACCTTATTAATAATGATCACGTCGGAGTCAGCAGTACGCTCGAGGACAAGCTCAGACGGTGTTGAGTCGTAAAATTCTACCTCGCCAAGCGACGAAAGAACCTCAAAGGGAGTGTCGTCTCCCAGTGACTTTTTATCAAGTACAGTAATCTTCATATATAACTCCATACAAAATTTATATAAATAGTATAACAAATATTTTTTTATTTGTCAATTAATATAATAATTAAAATATTTTTTTAAAATGTATGTTTGTCAATGATGTGAGACCAAAAAGTTAAAAAAAGAAATTAGATGTTAGAATAATGCTCTGCGAGGTGAA
>JAZRMT010000093.1:0-5075 GCA_045647805.1 Eubacteriales bacterium
TACCATCTGACTTGTCGGTCAGTTCGTTTCACGCCTCAAATTTTCGCATTTTGGAGCCTTATTCCAAAATGCCGCCTAAAGGGCGGTGCCGAAAATTAGTTATAAATTTGTGCGGTCGCCCGACAGGCGACGGAATGGAGATCGTCATAAATTAAAGCTTTTGCTTATAAACAGATGAACAGCCAAGCATCGCCTCAATAGCCATAAGGCGGTTGTATTTTGCAACTCTTTCGCTTCTGCAGGGGGCTCCTGTCTTTATAAATGGAGCGTTCGTTGCAACCGCTAGGTCGGAAATGAAGGTGTCCTCGGTTTCTCCAGATCTGTGCGAGATTACAAATTTATATCCCGAATCCGAGGCAAGTCTGATTACGTTAAGAGTTTCGGTAAGAGTACCAATCTGATTAGGCTTTATTAGAATACTGTTTCCGGCAGCCCTTTTAATGCCTGCGGCAAGCCTTTTTTCGTTTGTTACAAACAGATCGTCGCCAACCAGCATAACTTTTTTTCCAAGCCTCTCGGTCAAGACTCTCCAACCCTCAAAGTCGTCCTCGGCAAGGCCGTCCTCAATAGATATAATAGGATAGCTTTCGACAAGTCTTTCGTAGTATTTTATCAGATTGTCCGAATCGGTTGTTGTACCTCTTTTCGGCATAATATATTTTCCACCAACGTTCCACTCGCTGGATGCTACGTCCAAAGCTATACCCACGTCCTCGGTGTTGTGTCCGCTCTTGATTATTGCCTCGGAGATAAGCTCGATTGCCTCCTCGTCGGATGTCAGGTCGGGAGCAAAGCCGCCTTCGTCGCCAACGGCAGTGGAATATCCTCGCTTTTTTAAAATTCCGCTGAGCGTTGTGTATATCTCGCTTGCCGCCCTGACCGCCTCGGTGAGTGCTCCAAGTCCCTTCGGTACTATCATAAATTCCTGGATCTCGATGTTGTTCGAGGCATGAGCGCCTCCGTTGAGAATGTTGAGCATAGGAATGGGAAGGCGTCTTGCCGCAACGCCTCCGAGATGTCTGAACAGCTCGGACTGATGTGCCGCTGCCGCCGCTCTTGCATTGGCAAGAGAAACAGCGAGTATCGCATTCGCCCCGAGCCTAGATTTATCCTCGGTTCCGTCAAGATCACATATTGCGTGGTCTACCGCACCTTGCTCGCAGGCACACTTTCCTTCAATAACGGGTGAGATCTCCTCGCTTATCGCCCTGACTGCTCCATGAACCCCGAGTCCACCGTATCGTTCCATATGACTGTCGCGTCTTTCGTGTGCCTCGTAGCTTCCCGTTGAAGCACCGCTGGGGACACTTGCAACACCCTTTGCCCCTCCCGAAAGAAATACCGTTGCCTCGACGGTCGGCTTTCCTCTCGAATCGAGTATCTCTCTTGCCGTAACTCTTGTTATCTCACAGCTCTTTGAAATTCCTACCATGATAAACCTCTCTTTTTAAATATGCATGTTAATATTATTCCCGAAAGAAAATAGTGTATTCAAAAAATAAAAAACGCATCCCGAAGAATGCGTTTTTTGTATAAATGTAATGTTTAATTTGCAATATTCGCCTTTACGCCTGCGTGAACAGTGTACTCAGATACATCCAGTATTGTCTCGCCGTCAATCTGGAGTGACGTGGGCTTGTCGAATTTAACGGTAATATCCTTGCCCTCGTGAATAGCGATTGCCTCGGTGTGCTTAACGTGTTCGCCCTTGAAGATGGAGGGGAAGATCATAAGAGTTTTCAGCTTGCTCGTTCCGTGGAAGAGCATTACCGAAACCGTTCCCTCGGGATTCAGTCTGTTCTGATTGGGTGTGGGCATCATACCGCCGCCGTAATATCTTCCGTTCATAGTAGGAGCGATCCACACCTTTTCGTAACGGTACTCCTTTCCGTCAACCGTAACGGTAGCACCGGTAGGCTTGTAGTGGAAGAGAAGTCCCTTGATTGCTATCATGGTATAATTGACCGCTTTGGACTGTGCCTTAAGCTTATCTCCAACCTCGCAGCAATAGCCGTCAATGCCGTAGCCGACACCGTTTATGAATTTGTAATCCTTGCCCTTTACCGTAACGGTAGGAAGGTTTTTCAGGAATTTGTTGATAGAGAAGGGCTTGGTGCCGTCCTCACCGTCAATGTCGTGAAGAAAGTCGTTTCCGCTTCCCATTGCGAAATAGTAGATCTCGTTTTCGTAGCTTTCATAACCCGATTCGTTGGCAAAACGGTTGATCGTTCCGTCACCGCCGCAAAGAATGATCTTATCATCCTTGTTAAGCGCGAGCATGAAGTCCTTGTAGCTCTCGATCTCTCGGATGTCGGTAACTACCGTTTCTCCGTCAAGTGCCTTCTTAACCGCTTCAATCTGTGATTCGTGGTCGCCGTGTCCTGCCAGTGGGTTGAAAAGAATGTAATTTCTCATAATTTTAGTCCCTTTCGAGATTATACTAAATAATATGTTCTTAGCTTTAGTTTAAAGTGCTTAAAAGCCTTTGTTGTCAGAGGGCATCTATGACCTCAACATATGTGTAGAGCGAGCCGAGGCAGCAAAGAGCGGTATTCTCTTCGCTTGCAGCTTCCTTCCCCTTGTCAAGAGCCTCCTTGATAGAATTGCAGGCAACTGCCTTTACTCCGTAGCCGCAAAGAACCTTTGCGTATTCCTCACCGCTAAGAGCTCTCTTGTTGTCGGGCGTAATTGTAAACGCTCTGTCGGCAACCTCGGAAAGCCTCTCTGCAATATAAGAATAGTCCTTGTCACGAAGAACGCCGGTAAAGATGACGACCTTCTTTTCTCCGAAGTAATGCTTGATGCTCTCTACCGCTGCGGCTATACCCTCGGGGTTATGCGCTCCGTCGAATATAACCGTGGGATCGGTTCCTATGATTTCAAATCTTGCACGCCAACGAGCATCCGCAAGACCTGAATATACTGCGGAATCGGGAATGGATAGTCCCCTCTTGCGGAGTATGCTTACCGCGGTAAGGACCGAGGCGGTGTTTCTCGGTTGATAAAGTCCGAGAAGCTTGATTTTTATATCCTTGAATTCCTCGTAATCAAGGGTGCAGCCTTCAATAGACGCTTCCTTGACACAAAGAGCGGAGTAATTTGTTTTGTATAGCTCGGAGCCATTTTCCTCGCAGTTTTTTCTTATTACTGCTTCAGCCGATGCATCTACTCCGCCAAATAGCACGGGTGCACCGTCCTTTATAATACCTGCCTTCTCGGCGGCGATCTTCTCAACAGTGTCTCCGAGAAAAGCGGTGTGATCGAGTGCAATTCCGGTAATTACCGAAAGCAGAGGATCTCTTATTACGTTGGTTGAATCAAGCCTGCCGCCCATTCCGCATTCAAGCACTACAACGTCGCAGGCCTCTTCATAGAAGTATTCAAAGGCAATAGCAGTTATAAGCTCAAATTCCGTGGGCTTATCACTCATTTTGTCCGCTATGGGCTTTACCTTTTCGGTGATCCTTGCAAGAGTATCATCGGGGATGTCCTCTCCGTTTACTTTCATCCTTTCGTTAAAACGGTATATATAAGGTGAGGTGTAAAGTCCTACCTTGTATCCCGCTTTCCCGAGAACCGAAGCAAGCATTGAGGAGAAAGAGCCTTTTCCGTTAGTACCGGCAACGTGTATAAATTTAAGCTTTCTTTCCGGATTGCCGATTGCCGAGCAAAGCTCGTTTATTCTTTCAAGCCCGGGCTTGCAGAATGTCCAGCTTACGGAATGTATATATTCAAGAGCTTCGTTGTAATTCATTCGCCCGAGACGTCCTTTCTGCTGTTTTCTTTTTTTGAACGCTCCATACGTACACCGAAGTGTCCGATTTCCGCACTTATACGCTTATTCTTTAATAAGAAATAAAGAAGAAATCCCTCGACCACTCCGACGATAACGTAATTAAGAAGCCTCCAAAGCATAAGAACAAGGAATGGCAGATCGTAGTAGGCTGCGAGCCCGAAGGTCTTTATGACCACAGAGCCGATAAGATGAGCAAGTGCCACCGAAAGTCCGATCGACAGACCGCGTCCGAGGTGTGAATACCTTTTGACAAGAAAATACACGGTTCCGGAAACAAAGCCAATGGCAAATGCTCCCAGCGTTACTATCGGATTTATCACGTATCCGACCATTACACAGCCGATCAGATCCGCAACCGTACCTACCAAAGCACCGCCGATAGGACCAAATGCGATTCCCGCAAATATTATCGGCAGATTTTCAAAGGAGAACCTGAGAATATTTCCACCGGGAATAGCGAGAAATTTGCCGAGAATGATGCTGATCGCCGCCAGCATAGCCATCATCACGATGGCTTTTAATGGGAGAGTCTTCGATTTTTTCATATAATACCTCCATTTACAGATTTACATCTCCGTACCATGGGGGTAAAAATACCAAAAGGCAGATGCCTCGAACGGAACAGTGGGATGCGAGGGATATACCGCAGGTGCTAAGCCATTTCGTCTGCACGACAACTCCCCGTTCACGCAGCACTGAACGCATATTCCTCTACTCTGTTATGTATGTCAAACATTATATCACAGTTTGTTCACTAATTCAAGTACTGTTGACGAAAAAAGTGAAAAAAGGGACTCCTTTGTCCCCGCTTTGCTAAGAAAAGAGCAAAAATTAACAAAAGAGCAGTGTGAAGAACCTCTAAATTAAAAAAAACTCACCAAAATTGATAAAATTTTAGCAAATGTCTTGTATATTGGATTTTTTTGTGGTATAATTATCGTTGGTGTGGAAGGCTTTCACACAGTTTTCATAGTAAAAAATAAAAAATATATTTTTTGGAGGAATTTCAAAATGGCAAATGTAAAGGTTGCAATCAATGGCTTCGGCCGTATCGGACGTCTTGCTTTCAGACAGATGTTCGGTGCAGAGGGTTACGAGATCGTAGCTATCAACGACCTCACCAAGGCATCTATGCTCGCTCATCTTCTTAAGTACGACACCGCTCAGGGACGTTACGACGGACACACCGTAGAGGCTGATGACGAGGCTACCTCCATCACTGTTGCCGGCAAGGTACTTAAGAACTATGCTGAGAAGCACGCTGCTAACTGCCCTTGGG
>JAZRMT010000094.1:0-29489 GCA_045647805.1 Eubacteriales bacterium
CGGCGTGCTTGTCGTTCTGCTTTCCCTTTACCGAGCCCGCAGACTGAATAGCACCTCCGTACAAAAGGAATTTCTCGGTAAGTGTGGTCTTACCTGCGTCGGGGTGTGATATTATTGCAAATGTTCTTCTTCGCTTGATTTCCGTAGAAAAATCGGACATTTTTTACCTCTTGATTGATATTTATTTTAGAAAATTTAACCATAGTATTATAGCACAAAGCACTGTCTTTGTCAACATTTCAAAAAACTTTTTCTTTTTTAGTTAAGTAAATTCCCAAAGTAAATTCCACAGTGGAATTCGAAGTAGAATTTAGTGTGGGAATTCACGATGCATTGTTTTTGGCAATCGGTGGCTTCCCCCGAGCCTTAGACAGCAGGTGAAAATCTTAAGTTATCTTAAGTTTAGAATCTTTTAATTGACAAAGAGCTTACGTTGTGATATTATTAAGCCATAAAAAACATTTTTCGTTCAGATGCGATAAACAGTTTTTCTTGTAAACTCGTTTTTGATGCCAAAATGCAATTAATAGTTTACTTTTTGCACATTTTTTGTTTAGAGGAGGCTTTATGATGCGTGTTAAGAGAAAAAGAAAATTAATAATTACAATTTCAATTATTGCGTTTTTAGCACTTGCTTATCTTGTGCTTATGCTGTTACCGGGCAAAGCCGGATATAAATATGATAACCCCTTTATTTCGGAGAACGGGGCGCCTCTTGTCTTTGCTCACCGAGGCGGCTCGGACGAATTTCCCGAGAATACTCTTGAAGCATATTATCACGCCACTTCAATCTCGCCCGATATTGTTCTCGAAACCGACGTCAGGCTCACAAAGGACGGAGTTCTTATACTTCTTCACGACGGCACGCTTGATTCAAACTGCGACCGACAAGGCGAGGTCAAGGATTGGAATTATTCCGACCTTGTAGCACAAAGAGTTAATTTTGGATATGATAACGACACCGAGGACGGCAAGCTCGTCGGAGAACTTACGAAATTTACCAATAAAAATGGCGAGGAGGTAAACCCCTCCGACATTGATTATCCGGAAGGAATTTCTCCGAGAGATGAGGAAATATTTTTCGTTACTCGCTTCGACGAGCTTTTGAGTGCCTTTCCTGATAATCTCATCAGCGTAGAGATTAAGGATGAGGAAAGAGGAGTGGAAACTCTTCACGCACTTCTCAAGGTCATCGAGGAGCATAACGCCTTTGACCGTGTTCTTGTAGCATCTTTTATTGAAGAAGTAGAAAAGGAATGTAAAAGAATGGTAAAGGACGGCGAGGTTACCGATCGACTTATGTACACCGTTTCGCTCAATCCATCTATCGGCTTTATCGCTCTTCAGTTCTTCGGTCTTGACTCTTTGTTCCACTCCGGTGCCGCTGCGGTTCACTTTCCTATGGAGGAGTTTGGCTTCAATATTGCAAGAGAACGGCTCGTAGACGCAGCGAACGACCATAATATTGCCGTTCATTACTTCACAATCGACGACGAAGAGGAAATGAAAACGCTTATTGAAATCGGCGCAGACGGTATTATGACCGATAATCCTAGTATTATCAAGGAAGTGTACGAAGAAAAATTTGATTAATTTGATTAAACCAATTAAAAAGAGAATGAAAAAAGCAAGGTTCGCAGCCTTGCTTTTTGTTTTACTGGGTGAGCCAATGATAAGCTAAATCGAACTTAAAGATTGATTAGCATTAGTATTCCTTAGAGGTTTCAAGTCTGCTACCACTTTTGCCCCTTTACTTTTATAATATCTTCCATAATTCCGATAATAAACTCGGTATAATCCTTGTTGTAGTTCCACTTTTCTTCTGCTTTTTTGCGAACATCCTCTTGATTTATTTTTTCACAAAAGGCTTCCCAAACTCTTTTGCTGTCATTTTACATTCTCCCGCCTTTTCGTTTTAGTATGATGAAA
The DNA here is from genome assembly GCA_045647805.1 of Eubacteriales bacterium. GTDB lineage: Bacteria > Bacillota > Clostridia > Oscillospirales > CAG-272 > UBA1740. Next base: position 1,930 of record JAZRMT010000094.1, read on the forward strand.
CGCCAACTCACCGATTTTCACGTTTCTCGGCTGCTCTTTTATCTCTAATGATAGGCAATTACAAAAGGCGGCATCTGAAATTTCTTCAAGACCTTCGGGAAGTATGATTTCTTCAAGATTTACGCATTCCTGAAAAGCACTCTTGCCGATTCTCTTGAGAGTTGACGGAAGTGTAACGCTTACCAACTGATCACAGAAAATAAATGCTTCATCGCCGATCTCTACTACCCCCTCGGGGATAACAACCATTTCTATATCGTCGCGTCCGGCGTATGTACCGTTTTCTATAATTTTCGTTTCTTCGGGAACAATCAATGTTTTTTCATTCATATAGCACTCCTTTATAATGTTATTTCGAGTATATCCGTTACATATTAACGCAGTATGAATAAAGTACGTCTACACTATTTCAGAAATGTTATTCAGCCTATTCTTCTTTATTATACCATTTTGACATTATTTTACAACATCTAATGCAACTTTTATGGGACCTTCAGCGTGCTGTAATAAACAAACAAAAAAACATCTCACACGCACTCGCGACATAATTTAGACGTCGAAAAACTACAATTTATCCATAATTGATATGTAAAATATAACCCCAACCTATAAAGGAGATTAAAAAAATGAGTAAAATTTACAAAAAGATCGGCAACTACAATTTAATTAAACGAGGTGAACTTTTGGGACTTTCGGATAGAGTGGGGGACGTACTTTTGCCGTGCGAATACGACAGTGTCTTTTACGAGGGCGGTGGCTTTATTATTACCAAAAATTCAAAGTCGGGGTATATTAAATTTCATGAGATAATCCCCCCGCACGATGAGTACGAAACGGTGTTCGGACACCCCCAAAAAAGCACGAAGCAGTTTTTACCCTGCATTTATGACCGAATTGAGCCAACGCGTAACGGGCTTGTCCTGTATTATATGACAAGCGATGTACATAAGTCCGAAAAAAGAACTTGGTTTGACTATGAAAGCGGCAAGCTCTACGAAAATCTACACTTTATGCGTAATCACGGCGTGTTTGATAAATTTCTCGACACGGATATCCCGGAGCAAAATGCAAAATTAAAAAAAGCGGGCGAGGAAACGTATATTAATTTACCGTTCAACGTATTGGGAAATATTCTTTATGAGATTCCGCTTTATAGCGGGGGTGCTCATTATTTTGTATGCTGCGAAGAGCTTACTGACGATGAGGCTGAAACCAAAGGGCATATTTGCGAATACTTCTTTTTGATAATACTGCCATATTCATATACCTTTACCGAACCGAAGCCTGAAATGGTTTTGATCTTCGAGGATTTCCCCGCGCTTGTGAGCTTTTGGGATAATGAAGCAAAAAAAGAAAAAGAGCACAAAGAATATATGAAAGGGAAAATGTAAACACCACTTTGCAAAACGAAGCCATTATCAGCTTACACGATCCCGTTGGGCATGGGCGAAGACACCTTGAAAATTACAAACCAATCGATTTTTCAGACAAGTGTGACACAGTGATGTATATTGGAATTCATGACCTTGATCCCGAGTCTCTTGCAAATTTCGGTCTTACGGTAGACGCGTATTTTTCGGAAGCCGATGCTAATCTGAATCGGACTTAATACATTAATTTTGAATAAATCATTTGCGTTTTTCTTCGGCAATCGAGTAAATGCACGCGGCCCCCTCATCTGCCATAAGCAGAAGCGGTATAAAGCTCATTACCCATCCGCCCATAATGCAATAAGCTCCCCAATCTCTATCCTTATTAACTCCGAAATATGAATATGTTTCCATATCAAATGCCCGCATCCATCCTCCGTTCAAGCGTTTGTCTTTTTCCACAAGCTGAATTTCCAAGATAAAACGCAACAGTTTTTTACGCATATTTTCGGCTTTTCCGACGTTGATACCACGTGTATTCTTCATGGAAGCAATAAGTGCAAAGCATCCCAAAAGATTGTTGATACAGTATAAAATATCCGTGATACTATCGTAATCCTTGCCCATACTCACAGAAAATTCAGGATGCTTGAAGGTTCCTTCGGTCATTATCAATCCCGACTCCTTAACTCCCCCGCATTCATCCTGTAATGTCTCAAAGATTTCAAGAAGATTGTTTATCAAATCGGAATAATCACCACAGCCGATCTCGTGTGCTGCAGTAAGTACCGTTATTAACCGGCTATACAAAAAATTTTTCGTTAAAGGAGTAAAATTCGAGTTATATTCGGGGAATTTTGCGTACATAGCATCAGCCGTAAGCTTTAAACTGTTCTTGTAGCGATCGTCACCTGTTATACGATAAAGATTTGCAAAAACTATTGCCATTCCCTCGTAAAATACGGGTGCATCGCTCGCCTCTTTGGCGTAATCTATGCTCTTTAATGTTTGGTGTGAGAGCGAAAAGGAAGTCGACTTAAAGTACGGTGTTCCGTCTGTCCAACGCAAATAAGCCTCTCCAAGCAGCTTCAAAGAGTCAAGATAACGCGTGTCTTTTGTCATACGGTAAAGTTGTAGCATCGCCATGCCATCACGTCCATTATCAGACGCATAACAACTTTTTTGATCCAGACCAAAGGTCTCATACCACTGAAATATTCCGGCATTATCGCCTTCCGTCTCCTGAATTCCATGTTTGATGCATCGCTCAGCGAGATTTTTTCCGCATGCATATATACTATCCGATTTCAAGTATTTGCCTGCGGTACAAAATAACGCGGCAGTCAAAAGGGCAACATCGACACGGTGATTGCATCTAAGCGCAAGATCGTGCGAGCGAATCATTTCATAGCATCCACATTCTCCCATTTCTTTTGGAATCAATCCCGATGCAAAGTGCCAATTTACAGCACGAAGAACCGCATTTTGTATGGTGTTTGACCTACCCGCAAGCGATTGCTTTTCCCACACTTTGCAAAAAGCATCGGAGCATTTTTCTTTTTCCACTCCAAGAACAAAGGAAAAAATCTCTGAATACAGGTCACAAAATCGAGAGTGCGGGAGCATTGTCATCCTGTCGAATTCGGATAGGCGGATGGCGGAAAATCGAAAGCTTCCGTTTTTTACGAGAATAGGAAACTTGCGTACAGAGGGAACGACAGGTGTGTGACTCCCAATACAGTCCTCTGCAGTAACTATAGCTTCGGCTCCTCCTCTCAGGCGTCCCGGAATATAACCTTTGCCTCGTATCTGAAGAAGCTTGCCGTTCCAAACGAGATTTTCGTCATAAAACGCGCGTTCGCAAGACTCCGAAACAAATCCGAAAAGCATTGCGCTGTTATAATCCCCGGCATCATAATTCTCTGCATATATTCGAACTCCGCGTCTGAATAGTTCGGCATAGCATTGCATTCCATTATAAGAAAGCGATGGCAACGTTCTGTTTTTTTGACCTGTAGCGATAATGGCGTCGTATTCCTTTTTAAGTGCGTCTACACCCGCAGTCTCCATATCACTATACTCAATTATTTTTCCGTTGAATGCAAGTGATATAAATTTGAAAAAATTATTTTTTTCTCCGATATACGCAAGTTGTTTCATTATTGCTTTGACCTCCGATACTAAATCGTTCCGCTTTCTGTTTATTCGATTTGTTATCGAACTTATTATACCACATAATTCTCAAACATCAAGCCATTTGGAAGAAAGATACAACTACATACTTGGGTAAAGCATCGTACACTTTGAGGCACCTCCCTTTTATGTAAAGAATTAAATCGAACTTTAATAATGGGAATTTGCTCCATCCTGCAAGGTTTCCGACACGGAAGCGACGGAGCAATGTTACGAACCCAGCGACATTCGTCGCCGGGTGAGATTCCTAGTACAGGGCACCAGAATAGAAAAAGACACCACTTTTGTGGTGCGTCGGGAATTTCGCTTTGCGAATATTCGCTCGCTCTGTGCCTGACAAGCCAACTTGCCGATCTACGAGCGGCGAATGCGAACCCATGCGACATTCGTCGCTAGGTGAGATTCCTCGTACCGGTCACCAGAATAGAAAAAGACACCACTTTTGTGGTGTCCTATTCTGGTGACCGGTACGGGAATCGAACCCATGTTTTCAGCGTGAGAGGCTGATGTCTTAGCCGCTTGACCAACCGGCCATTCGTTGGTTGCTCGACTATTATACATCTTTTTTATCCGTTTGTCAAGGGGTTTTTGAAAAGTTTTTCAGATTTTTTTGTAAATGCTGTTTTATTCGCTTTTTCCGATGTTCCGACTTATTTTTTTAAAGATTTTATTGATTTTATTTTTTATGCGTGTTATAATTTATTTAATTGCAACTTTCTTTTCGGAGGAAATGATGAATTTTATCAAGTTCAACCCCATAATACGTTCAGTTTCTCTTTATGAGAAAATAAACCGTACTGACGAGTGTATCGGCTACGATTCCAGAGTGATATACGTAATATCCGGTGATATTACCCCTGTGATCGATGGAGAAAAGCTCGGTCATCTGGGTGCGGGAAATCTGCTTTACATCCCCGCGGGTACCCCATATAAGCTGAAAAGTAAATATGTGCGTTGCGTTGTCGTTACCTTCGATCCCACCGATGAGACGGCCGAGCCTCTCACAAGGATCCCCCCCGTACCCACCGAAGAATATAACGAGGAGCTATGTCATAAATCGGGACTTGAGGAGCCGCTTGATAAATGGATACTTCTCCCTGATATGGAGGCGGAAAGAGACAGTTTTATAAGAATGGCGAATATTTTCACCTCTGCCGAGGGCAGCTATCTTGCCGAGATATCCGCACTTTTTAAGCTGATAATGCTAAAGATTATAGAAACGGCAGACAAAAATGCTCTGCCGGCAAGAATGGTCGAGGCACTTGACAACTATATAAGAGAAAACGCAGGAGACGAGATCTCCAACACCGAAATAGGTGCAATATTCGGCTATCATCCCTTCTACGTCAGCAAGGTGCTTAAGGATAAAAAGGGAATAACACTTAGGCAGTACATAATTGCCTACCGACTAAAGGCGGCTAAGAGGATGCTGGAGCTTACCGACAAGTCTGCCGCTGAGATCGCAGAGGAATGCGGTTTTACCGACGCTTCCTATTTCACCAAGACCTTCAAAAACGCCTTCGGTATCACTCCTAAGGAATACAGAAACAGTTTCAAGGACGATTTTATTTAAATTTGACCACATTTATTTACATTTGCGGAGAAATGATCATATGAAGAAGAACGACGTGCTTACTACCGAAATATTAGATATAACCAATCTCGGCTTTGGAGTTGCAAGGTGCACAGGCGAGGTTATATTCGTTTCCGATGCGGTGAAGGGAGACGTAGTTCGGATCAAGATCATCAAGGTCTCTTCCTCTTACTCGGTAGGAAGGGTTGAGGAATATCTGCATCTTTCGCCCCTTCGTCAAGAGGGCCGCTGTGATAACGAAAAGTGCAAAAGCTGTGCCTATAAGCTAATAGGCTACGAGAATGAGAAAAAGCTTAAGGAGGATATGGTTCGTCAGATCTTCAAAAAGGCGGGGCTTCCTAATGTAGAGGTTCTGCCCTTAGTCGGCTCCCCCTCCTTGACACAATATCGCAACAAAGCACAGTATCCCGTCTCCGTTACCAAGGACGGTGAGTACCTCATCGGTTTTTATGCACCGAAGAGTCACCGAGTGACCGAAGCGGCAGATTGTGCTCTCGCTCCCGAGATATTCGGAGAGATAAACGAGGTGCTGCGTTCATTTTTCAAGAAGCATTCGATCTCGGTCTACGATGAAGAATGCACGGAAGGGCTACTGAGGCATATTTATCTCCGCAAAGGCGAGATATCCGGCGAGGTACTTCTTACGCTCGTTGTAAACGGCAATACCCTTCCCTACTCGGAGGAGCTTGTTAACGAGCTTACCGAAAAATTTCCCGAGATCGTAGGAATCCTTATCAACGTCAACCGTGAAAATACTAACGTAATTCTCGGTGAACGATTCGTCACTCTTTACGGCAAGGACTACATTACCGACACTCTTGCGGGCGTGAAGCTGAAAATTACCGCTCCTTCATTCTATCAGGTGAATCACGATGCGGCAGAGTTACTTTACGCTAAAGCCAAGGAGCTTGCGGCTCTTACGGGTGACGAGCTAATCCTCGACCTTTACTGCGGTGCGGGCTCTATCGGTCTTTCTATGGCGAACGAATGCCGTGAGGTCATCGGAATTGAGATAGTTGAAAGCGCGGTTGAATGTGCGAAATTCAATGCCAAGGAAAACGGCATCAAAAATGCATCCTTCTACAAAGGAGATGCATCCGAAACCGAAAGACTGCTCGAAAATGCCGAAAAGCAGCGAGGCGAGCCTATTTCCCCGGACGTTGTTATTCTCGATCCTCCGAGAGGAGGAACTACTCCCGAGCTGATCGGTTTCATATCCGACAGAAATCCTGAAAGAATAGTCTACATTTCCTGCAATCCCGCAACGCTTGCGAGGGATATGAGGTGCTTTGAGGAATACGGATATTTCGGCAAAGAGGTAACGCCTTTTGATTTGTTCCCTGCGACGGGGCACGTTGAAAGTTTAGTTTGTCTGACACATCAGACAAACTAAAGCGATATAAATCCTCATGGATTTGCGATATAAGCTTCGCTTGCGATATTTGCCTTGCGGCAAGCGATATGCCGCGAACTGCGCGGCGTGAGGATTTATAGATAGCATGCTTTCAACCACGTTCGCCGCAGGCGAACATATCGCTGACAAGCAACGCTTGTCAATATCGCATTTGCAAAGCAAATATATCGTGCACCGAAGGTGCATATCGCGTGAGCGAAGCGAACATAAAAGATGTAAAATTTATGAATAAAACAATCAAAGAACTCGCAGTCGAGCTTACCATAGAAATCACAGCCGTTTGTGATAACATCAAAGGCAGGGCTGTATTTGTCAATCAGCTTTTGCGTTCCTGCTCATCAATCGGCGCGAACAGCTATGAAGCCAAATACGCCCAGAGCACCGCAGACTTTGTGAACAAACTTGAAATTGCACTAAAAGAGTGCTACGAAACAGACTATTGGCTTGAAATACTCTTCAAGGTGGGAGCGATGGACGAGGGTACGTATAAAACACTTGCAAATAAATGCGGCACAATACGCAGAAAGCTCATCGCCTCCATCACCACAGCGAAAGAAAACAATTAAGGACAAATGATGTTTTTGAGCAAAACTCAAAAGGTCATTTTACAGCAGTTTAGTATAACATATCGAAAGGAATATATATGAAACTTGGTATTTTTACAGACTCGCATTACTGTGGGGCGGAGGTCCTTTGCGAGACACGCAGACCGTCGCTTTCTCTCGGGAAGATACGAGAGGCTATGGAAGCCTTTAAGGCTGTAAGAGCGGACGCTTGCGTTTGCCTTGGAGATATGACGGATCATGCCCGAGGCGACACCAAAGCCGATATTGAGGGCTGCTATTACGAGGCACTCTCGGTGATACGGTCCTACCCCCTTCCCTTTTACTTCGTACCCGGAAACCACGATTATCTTATGCTGACGGGCGAGGAGCTTTTCAAGGAAGGGGTGCAGAGTCCGCCATACGCTATCTCCCTCGGTGGATACAGACTGATTTTCTTAGATGCTAACTTTCGCTCTTGCGGACGCCGCTTCGACGTGGCGGGCGAGATGTGGGACGACTCAAATCTGCCGTGGGAGCAATGCGAATTTCTAAAAAAAGAATTGAGAGAGACGAATGAAGAGTGTATTATATTCGTCCACGAAAATCTCGACCCCTTTGTAGAAGAGCATCACGTTATTAAGAATGCCAAAGAGGTGAGGGAGATTCTAAAGGAAAGCGGCAAGGTAAGGCTTGTTATCCAGGGACATTACCATCCGGGTGCCGAGCATATTATCGACGGCATCCCCTACGTTACCCTTCCCGCTATGTGCGAGGGAGAGGATAATTCCTACCGAATTTTAACGCTTCCGTAATCCGATCGCCAATTAGACGGCTTTACAGTAATAGTTAGCATATCAAGAGAGGTAAACATTGAAAGTATTAAATTGGAACATATCATGGGCAAACGATATATTGTCCAAGATAGAATATTTGAAGAGCCAAATATCGAGTGAATCATTTATTGCGATTTTACAAGAGGTAAAACCGCATGCATATAACGCTCTTAAAGAACATTTGTCAGATATTGCTCAAATAGAATATTCATTGTCGTACCGCATTCCCGGCAAGTACGATACAGATTCCCGAAGACTTGGCGTAGCAATTTTGGTAAGCAAAGATATTACTATTAAGAACGCCAAAATTCTTGATAGAGCTCTTATGCCTGATAGAACTCTTGTGGTAGATGTGATCTTTAATGACGTGTCTTTGAGAGTTTTAGGACTCCATTCTATTACTGGGTGTCAGCACTTAAAAGCAAAAGAAATTCAGTATTTTTCATTTGCCGAGGCTATAGATACATATAAGCCCGACATTGTGGGTATTGATGCAAATGAACCACAGATTGATCATTACGATATTAGTCAAATGAAATTTTTTGACAACTATCAAAAGGGTAATGGCTGTAAGTCCTTCTTTGAGGCAATGGTACAAAATGATTTAGTGGATGCATTTGTGAAGGATTATGACAGAGGTAATTTTGTTGAAGGAAAATATCTTACAACATCTCACATCATAAGGCGAGGAAGCAAAAAAGTTCGATATGATTTTTTGTTCATAAACAAAGCAAAGGTCAATGACTATTCTTGCAAATACGAATATGATGGGGCTGTTTGTGCGGGTAGCGATCATGCCGCCATTGTAGTAACATTAGGCGATTTGTAAAGCATATTCTCGCCCGTGTCATCCTGAGTGGAGCGAAGCGGAATCGAACTTTTTCGTCCGAGATCCCAAACGATGCTACGCACCGTTTGATCCTTGCTACGCTCGGATTTCGACACGTCCCGCCAGACACCGTTAGGTGTCATTCTGTGCTTGTCGAACTTTTAGGGCAACGCCCTAAAAGCACGAGGTGAAACCGAGTGGAATCTCGGTGGGACTGTGCTCAGGATGACACGGACGAAAAAGCACCTAGCGATAGAGGCGGTAGAATCTCGGTGGGTAGCTTAAATTGGATTACTGAAATCAAAGTAGATCCCGATGCTTTGCATCGCCCTACGGGTTCGACTGCGGGCTACGCCCTCCGCTCAGGATGACACATAATCGCAGCCTCGCTCGTATCATTTTGCGTGGAGCGAAGCAAAATCAAAATGCAAAGCAAACCGAGTGGCAGACCGAACAGAATCTCGGGCGAAAGGAAAAACGAATGTATTACGTTTACATAATTACCAATAAGACTAACACGGTAGTATATATCGGTTTAACCAACGACTTACGACGACGTTTATGCGAGCATAAAAGCGAGCTAATTGAAGGTTTTACAAAGAAATATCATATACACAAGTTGGTTTACTATGAAGAATTTTCAGAGATAAATGATGCCATTGCACGAGAAAAACAACTAAAGCGTTGGGTACGGGAAAAAAAGAACCGACTTGTAGAGACCAAAAATCCGAATTGGAATGATTGGGGAGAAGGATTCTTTTGAAAAAGAGACTGAATGTACTACATTTACATACTTACAACCAAAACTTAGGAAGTGAAAAGAGAGTATGGCAAATTTGAGAGAACAAAATTTTGAAAAAGAGTTGCCGAAGGACTATCGGCAAGCACTGTATATCAATGCAAAGGACGCGAAGTTTGGCATTATTTTCAACCTGATCGCAGTCGGTGTGTTGGTGCTGGTTATGATTGCCGCGTTTTTACCGTTAGCTCTGAAGGGTGACGTAAAGATAGACCTGGATATTGGCGGCATCGGCTATTTCGTTGCCCTCGCAGTCTTCCTCGTTTCTATGATAGCATATATCGTTTTACACGAGCTGGTTCACGGAGCAGCCTACAAGGCGTTGACCGGTGAGAAGCTGACGTTTGGAATGAGCTGGAGCTGTGCCTTCTGCGGTGTGCCTGACGTTTATACATACAGAAGGACCGCACTTATTGCGGTAGTTTCTCCGTTTGCGCTTTTCACTCTTCTGTTTATACCTCTCTTAGTGTTGCTTTACTTCCTCAGTCCTCTTTATTATTTGATATTCGCCTTTATCTTCGGGCTTCATCTCGGAGGCTGCAGCGGTGATTTGTACGTCACCTACCTTCTCGGGGTAAAATTCAAGGACAAGAGAACGCTTATGCGCGACACCGGCCCCGAGCAGTATTTCTATATTCCCGAAGAGGAGAGCTTTTGATCCTCGCCAAAATTGCGGTCATTTTCATACCGTTTGTAATAATTCTATATTTTATTAGAATAAGAAGAAAAAATGAACGACAAAACACTACTGTATCAGATAACCGAGACGAGCAGATTTATGATGAGCTTCGTTCTCATAACGAAAGAAAATAACGTTATCGTGATCGACGGCGGACGGGAAGCGGATATGCCCCTTCTTAGCGAGTACGTAGGCGGACGCCATATTTCGGCGTGAATACTTACACACCCGCATCACGATCATATCTCCGGATTTATGGCAGAATGGAAAAAAAACCGCCTTGCCGACTTCGACGTTGAGAAAGTTTACTACAATTTTCCACCTTACAAGGAGCTAATCGGGCGGTCGGACGTTCCGTGCGAGAGATACTTCAACAACGAGCTTGACGAGGTGCTTAAGGAATTTACCCTAGAGATAGAAGCTGAATTAGGTGACCTTGCTCACGTGACAAAGCAAGGCGAAAGCATTACGGTGGACGAATGCCGAATAGACTCTCTCTTTTCCTATCACGACGGATTGTTCTCTAACATAATGAACGATGCATCACTGGTTTTCAAGATTACCACACCGAACAAGTCTGTGCTTTTCCTCGGTGACCTCGGTCCCGAAGGCGGTGACGTTCTTTTCGAGGAATCGCGGCACTTACTTAAGTCGGACATTGTGCAAATGGCGCATCACGGGCATATGAACGTTGGGATGGAGGTTTACGCCGCCGTAATGCCAAAGGCGTGTCTTTGGTGCTGCCCCGATTGGCTTTACGACGAGCCCGAAATACCGCCCTACCTTGAGGATAGAGAAAGACTGCGCAAAATGCAGCGTGAAAGAATGTATGGAACGGCATTAACAAGGCACTGGATGGATATTCTCGGTGTAAAGACACATTACATGACCAAGGACGGAACTAACATTATCGAGCTGTAGACGGAAAGGATTTCAAATGGGGACATTTGTAACGACGGTGGTTCTAGGATTACTGATCTCGGCCATGGGAATTGCCAATATGATGGGAAATATCTCATCTCTTCACTCATATCACAGACACAGAGTCAGCGAGGAGGACAGAAAGCCCTTTGGAAAGCAAGTTGGTCTCGGCACCTTGCTTTCGGGAATATCCTGCGTGTTTTACGGTGTGTTTCATCTCATTTACGAGCTCACCGATAAGGTCGTTTTCGTATGGATTGGATCGGTAGGATTGATAGTCTTGCTTGCCGTCGGCTTGTTTATAGTACTTCGGGCAATCATTAAATACAATAGAGGTTTATTCTGAACCGAAGCTGAAGGTGCAATTTGAAAAGCGATACAAGCCAAGGAGAAAGAGGAAATATGAAAGCATTCGAAGAAAGCAAATGGATATGGCTTTCTGGCGACGAAGAGATCGACAGCTACGCCGAGTTTATTGACAAAATTGAATATTTCGGCGAAAAGGTCACGCTTAACCTTAGCGCCGACACCGATTACGTTATCTTCGTCAACGGAAATTACGTAGCCTCTAACCAGTACGGTGACTTTGAGCATTACAAAATATACGATACCGTGGATATTACCGATCACCTAAAGGTCGGAAAAAACCTTCTGACTTTCCTTGTTTACCACAACGGTTCTCCTACCTCGAGATACCGCCCTTATGCGGCAGGACTTATTTACGAGGCGGTGTCCTCGGGCAAGGTAATTTGTGCAAGCAGTGCGAAGACCTTGTCAAGAAAAGAGCCTCATTACGTCTCGGGAAGAAGGCTGATGATAACCTGCCAGCTTGGTTATAGCTTCTCTTACGACAGTACGGCAAAGGACGATATACCCTATCTTCCTTCAAGGGTAGTAGACAAGAGCTGTTGCTTCTTCCCCCGACCTATAAAAAAGCAGAGGGTGCTTAGCGAGGTCACGCCAAGCTCGATGAAAAAGCTTGGTGAAGGTCACTACCTTATTGACCTTGGGCGAGAGGTGGTCGGTCTTCCCTCTCTCAGACTTAATTCAAGCACGGAACAGAACATCCGTGTCGCTTGGGGAGAGCATCTTGAGGACGGCGGTGTGCGTATCACCGTTGGCGGACGGAATTTTTACTACGAATACAGAGCAAGAGCGGGAGAAAACGCCTTCAGCGAATTTATGCTGAGGATCGGGTGCAGATATATTGAAACCTTTGCCGAGAGAGATTTCGAGCTCGTCTATGCGGGAGTAATGCCCGAGATTTATGAGGTAGATGAGGCTCCCGTAGAGATAGACGGAGAGCTTGATCGAAGGATCTACGAGCTATCGGTGAATACGCTTAAGCTTAGCATGATGGAGCATTACGTTGACTGCCCTTGGAGAGAGCAGGCTCTTTACGTATTTGATTCAAGAAATCAGATGCTCTTCGGATATTACGCCTTTAAGGATGGGAACTGCGATTATGTCAAATCCAATCTCAAACTCATAGCCGAGGACAGAAGGGACGACGGACTTCTGTCGATTTGTTACCCCTGCGGCGTTGATCTATGCATCCCATCATTTTCAATTTATTACGGACTATCTGTAAATGAATATTTACATTTTTCGGGAGATGTGGATTTTGTCAAAAGTGTTCTTCCGAAAATTGAAGGAATACTTGACGATGTTCTTGCACACCGATGCAGAGGTCTTATCGAAAGATACGAGGGTGAGAATTACTGGAACTTCTATGATTGGTCAGCGTACCTTGAGGGAAACCACGGGGGCTCGGATGAGGCTGTGCCGGATCTGATGCTGAATTGCCTTACGATACTATCGCTCATTAAATACAGGGAGTGCTGTGAGACGGTCGGCGTGGGCTATAAGTACGGCGGAGTGATCGAGGAGCTGAGAGAAAAGGTCAAGGGTGAATTTCTTACCGATGACGGAGTGTTTACGATGCTTCGCGGCAAAAAGCAATACACGGCCCTTGGCAACGCTATGGCTATCCTTTCCGGCACAGTGCGTGGCGAGGAAGCCGATGCTCTTGCGGAAAGACTGATTGACGGGAGTCTTTCCGAATGCTCACTCAGCATGAAGGAGCTTTTGTACGAGGCTCTTCTCTCGGTGGATGAAAGGAAATACGCCCCGGTCATACTCGAGGAAGTAAGAAAAAATTACAAGATAATGCTTGATTACGGAGCGGACACCACTTGGGAAACCATTGACGGTGCCGCGGCGTTTGACAATGCGGGCAGCCTTTGCCACGGCTGGACTGCGGTTCCAATTTACGTTTATCACAGACTTGGCATTGCGAAGTACAAGAACTGGGAGAGAAAATAAATGAAAAGAATGCTTTTGATTATTATTTCGGCGCTGATCAGCATCGCAATACTTTCGGGTTGCTCGGCAAAAAACAAAATTGAAGATAGGGAATGGATAATGACGATTGCTCAGAACGACACGGGAATTGTCGCTCATCATCCGAGCGAATCAATAGAATTCGGCAATAACACGGCTTCCGTCCCAACAGAGCTGATATGCTCCGCAGATGACGGTAAGCTTACCCTTACAGATAAAACCAACGGCAAAACCTATCAGGGCAGCTACGAAAAGCTCGATGACGAAGAGGACGAAAGGGTCAATTACTCCGTGAGGATAGGCAACACGGACGGCACTGCTATAATCACCACAGCCAGCTCACTTGATGGCGAGGAATATTTCAACCTGATTATTGTAGTTGGCTCTTACGCTATAAATTTCAAAGCAAAATGATTGGAATAATATAATGCAAACAGAACAGATTGAAAAAGAAATATTGAATCGTTTCAAAGAGCATATCAAATGCTTCGGCGGAATGGAAAATCCCTTGCTTCTCATATCCGAGCAGTACAATGGCTTATGGCTTGAGCACGTTTATGACTCGGTATTCTACGCTATGCTTGATCGAAGCAAGCTTTATCTTGCGGAAAACGCGACAGAGCTTTTTATGTCACTCCAGAAGCCTGACGGTCAGCTCCCATACGTCGTTAAGGAGGAGACGTCCGAGGACGGCTCGACCGCTACCGCCGTCGGCTATTCGCAAATTCAGGAGTGCGTTTCCTTTGCCTTCCTTTGCTTAATAGTCTACCGAATGAATGGCAACAAGGATTATCTGAAACGAGCATACGATGCGGCAAAAAGCTGGGTAGGCTGGCTTATTGCAAACAGAATGACTCTCGGGAAGGGACTTGTGGAAATGTTCGTCGGCTTCGATACTGGACACGACAACAGCGGAAGACTTAACGGAATGAGCTATCCCACGGCCTACTCGGTTGACGGTATAAAGCAAGATGCGGGAATTCTTCCCCCCTGCGAGGTTGCCCCCATAATCGCAGTAGACATGAACTGCAATTTCTACTCTACCCTCTCCACCCTTTCTACCATGGCTTATGAGCTGGGGCTCGATGAAGAGGCGGAGGAATGGAGCATCTTTGCTTCGGCAGTAAAGGAAAAGCTGTTTGAGCTATGCTACAACGAAGAGGATTGCTTCTTCTATGACGTAGATAAAAACGGAGTGCAGAGAAAATATCTCTCCTCTACGATATTCCATTTATTTATGGAAGGAGTTCTTGATAAAAACGAGGACGCCGAGCTAATAAACGAGATTTACAAAAGACACATCTCAAATCCCGAGGAATTTGCAACCCCCTATCCCTATCCCTCTATGGCGATATCCGATCCCTCTTGTGAAGGTCACGAGGAGTCTAACTGTTGGGGTTATTATTCTCAAGGACTTATTGCTCTTAGAGCAACGCTTTGGATGGAGGAATACGGCTTTGAAGATGAGCTAGACAGGCTATCCGAAAGTTGGGTAGAGGCATGGACAGGATGCTTTGACCGCTTTAAGCTCGGTCAAGAGCTGCATCCGATAACCGGTGAACCCACCGACAGCTCGGAGTGGTACTCCTCCACTATGCTGTTCTATCTTTATGCGACAGAGCGTATAAAAGGCAGTATAAAGAACCTTGACAAACAAACAACGAATAACCAGGAGATATAATTGAAATCATGGAAAACAGAAATTTTGACGTAGCCGTCGTTGGCGGTGGCTTTGGCGGAATTTCCGCAGCACTTGCAGCGGCAAGAGGCGGCAAAAAGGTCGTACTCTTTGAAAGACAGTATATACTTGGCGGTCTTGCCACCGCCGGTTTGGTTACCGTATACCTTCCCCTTTGCGACGGCTACGGTCATCAGGTTTCATTCGGTATTGCCGAGGAGCTTTTCAGACTTTCGGTAAAGCACGGTGCTGACGGAAGGTACCCTGAAAATTGGCTCGACGGAGTGGGAACGAAGGGCGAAAACGATCCGAGATTTCTCGTTCAGTTTAATCCTCATCTCTTCGCCATTCTTTCGGAGCAGTTGCTTCTCTCAGAGGGCGTTACGATAATGTACGGAAGCTTTGTTGCCGACGCAGAGGTAGAGGATTCAAGAATAAAAGCTATTCATGTTGAAAACAAGTCCGGGCGTACCGCTTATTACGTAGACAGCGTTATTGACGCCTCGGGTGACTTTGACGTAGGTGTGTTCGCAGGTTCGAGCTACGAGACCTTCAAGGCAGGCAACGTTCTTGCGGCATGGTACTACTTTACCGATGAAAAGGGATACACCCTTAAGCAGCACGGATATGCCGACATACTCGGCGAAGGAGTGGAGGAGAAGATTCCCATGCTTGTAAATCGCCGTTTCACCGGAATTGGAGCAGAGGAAAACTCCGAGATGGTCTGCCTTTCTCATAAAATGCTGCTCAAGGATTTCTTAAAAGCAAAAGAAGCGAATGAGAATATTTCCCTCTCTACAATCGCAACTATTCCTCAAGTGAGAATGACCAGAAGGATCGTCGGAGAATATACCCTTGCATTCGACGAGCAGAAAAAGTACTTTGACGACTCTGTGGGCATGGTATCCAGCTGGAGAAAGAGAGGCCCCGTTTGGGAGGTTCCCTACCGCACTCTTTATTCAAGGGAGATAAAAAATCTTATTACCGCCGGAAGAATAACCTCAGTGGAAGAGAAGCTTTGGGACATTATGCGAGTAATTCCCTGCTGTGCCGTTACCGGAGAGGCTGCGGGTACGGCAGCTGCATTGAGTAGTGATTTCTCCTCTCTTGACGTAAGTCTTCTCCAATCCAAGCTCAAAGAAAACGGTGTCAAGCTACACATCGAAGATGTAATTTAAAAGGAGAGCGTTATGAAGCCACTTATCGGCATTGTTCCTTCGGTCGACAGTGAGGGCACCGGTTCTTTCTTCCCAGCTTATATAAAGGCTATTGAGCTTGCGGGAGCTACTCCCATTGTGCTACCCTATACCGAAAGTGAGGAAACTCTTACAAGGCTTATCGACCTATGCGGCGGTATTCTCTTTATTGGCGGAGGCGATATCGAGCCCAGACGTTACGGTGAAGCACCGTCTCCAAAGCTCGGTGAAACAACGCCTCTACGTGATGAGCTTGAGCTTCGTGTTTTTGAGCTGGTTATGAAGAAGAATAAACCCATAATGGCGATATGTCGCGGGGCTCAGCTTGTAAACGTTGCCCTCTCGGGAAGTCTTATTCAGGATATAAACAGTGAGTACAAAACCGATATTTCGCACAGACAGAACGAAGATAAATTCGAGTATTCTCACGACGTAATACTGAACGAGGGCGAGGCGCTGAATTTACTTATCGGAAAAAAACGCATTCCGGCAAACAGCTTTCACCACCAGGCAGTCAAGAGACTCGGTAAGGGACTTTGCGTAACCGCCGTGGCGGAAGACGGCATTATCGAAGCCTTTAAACACGATAGCTACCCCTATCTGCATGCCTATCAATGGCATCCTGAAAGACTATGCCAAAAGGACGAGGATCAGTTAAAGCTGTTCAAAGACTTTGTAAAGGCAAGTCAAAGAAAGGATCCGAAATTAGATATAAAATAGACCACGATTACCATATTCACTCCTATCTTTCCTCATGCTCAAATGACCAAATGCAGAATGCTGAAAGAATTTTACACTACGCAAAGGATAACGGACTTAAAAGAATAGCCGTTACCGATCATTACTGGGACTCAGCGGTACCGGGTGCTTCGAGCCGGTATGCTCCACAGAATTTCGAGCATATTCAAGAGATCCGTCCGTTTCCAAGCTATGATGGAATAGATTTCCTCTTCGGCTGCGAGACCGAGATGAGAGAGGACGGAGAAGCCGATACGGTATTACGCCCCTTTAGGATAGCAAAACATATGGGCTGTAAATTCTACCTTGGAAGCGATGCTCATCACCCCTCTGCATTCAACAACTGCACCGACCTATTCGAGAGAGCTATCACGCTTCTCGATCTTAAGGAATCTGACAAATTCAATATAGCGAGGTAAAATATGAAAAAACTTACGTTGACACAGATGCAGCTGACCGACGAGGGCGGTATGTGCTATGTTATACGCCAGGAAAACGACAGCTTCATTATAATTGACGGCGGTATGGGAGGTAACTCATACCGAGAACACGCAGATCTGCTTTTCTCTATCCTTAAGGAAGAAAACGAAAGACCTGTGATAGAGGGATGGTTTATCACCCATTTTCACTGCGACCATATCGACCTTGCTTCGGGATTTCTCCTTGAATACAAGGATGAAATCGAGGTAAAGCTTTTTGCCTACAATCATCCCGGCCACGAGGATCATCTTCGAGATATCCGGCGTGAAGAGGAGTGGCAAAGGGCTATGGATGCCCACCCCGATGCCAAGCGCTGCGTCCTTAAAACGGGAGAGACTCTTGACTTCGATTCCTGTCGAGTCACCGTCCTTCTCTCAGAGGATGACGAGGGTTCCGCAGGAGGCAGAACCGGGCAGAATTCTATAAGTGCAGCCCTCACCTTTGACTTTAAGAGCGGTAAAAAATTCATCGCTCTTGGAGACTGCGATACTCAAAGAATGCACCAGCTAATTGACGATAAAAGTAAGCTTTACCGTACAAAAGAAGAGCTTAAAAGCGATATTCTCCAGGTTGCACACCACGGAATTCCCATGGGAAGCTTTGACAATGTAAGAGAAAACGTTGATCTTTACAAAATCATTTCTCCCTCTATATGTTTCTTCGACGTTGACAGAGAATACTACTTGACAAACCCACGCTTTAAGGACGAGAAGTGGGCGGACAACTACTATCTCCTTCACTCGGGAGCCGAGTGCTACGACAACAAGGAGTCAACGGTGGTGGATCTTCACAGCCTTATCACCAAAAGAATTGACTACAAAAGTAAAGGAAGAAAACAATGAAAAGACACAAAGGATTAATAATCTTTCTCGGGCTCATTACTCTCATTTCGGTATTTTTACTTACGATAAATCTCATTCCTCCGAAAAAGAACGTTGCCGACAACCCATTTGTTGTCGGTGAGGACGAGCTGCCAATGATTGCCGCTCACAGAGGCGGCGGTAAAAACAATCCCGAAAATACCATGCTAGCCTTCCGTGAGGCAGTGAGAACCATAGGTGTTGATATTCTTGAGAGTGACCTTTACCTTACCAAGGACGGATATCTCGTTTATAACCACGACGAATATATTGACGAGACCTGCAACGTCAACGGAGATATCACTCTTGAGGAGGTTGAGGCTCTTTGCGAAAGCGAGAGCAACCGTCATTACATCAAGGACATGACGCTCGGGGAGCTGGAGCAGTATAATTTCGGCTATTATTTTGAAAATGCCGATGGGGAAAGAATATATAAGGACGTTACCGATATCGAGGAGGCAGGACTTCAGATCGCCACCGTTGACAAGCTATTTGAAGAATTCTACAAGGACTACCCCGAGCTTCTCTTCATAGTTGAGATAAAGAATGAAGGTGAGCTTGGCTATGAGGCTTGCAGGATACTCAACAAAACTCTTGAAGCCTACCCCGACTACAAGGAGAGAATAGTCGTAGGAACCTTCCACGATGAAATTGAGGAGGAGCTTCGGGCAAAATATCCCGATCTTCACAGAGGAGCACCTATGGGCACCGCCGCAATATTCGTAGCTACTCAATACCTTAGAGTAAATCTCTTTGATACAGGAGATTTTTCCTGTCTGCAGATACCCATAACTTACAATGTGGGAATAGATCTTCCTCTTAATGCGAAAACTCTCATAAAGAGGGCTCACAGAAGAAATATTGCGGTACAGTACTGGACAATTAACGATCCCGATGAAATGAGAATGCTTATCGAGCTCGGATGTGACTGTATAATGACCGACGATCCAATTCTTTTAAAGCAAGTGCTTGCAGAATACAAATAATTTTTTATATAAAAGGAGCAAAAATGAAAAAAATCAATGCCGCGGTAGAAAAGTACAAAGATCTTATCCTCGAAGCGGAAAGATACATTTGGAACAATCCCGAGACGGGATATAAGGAGGTAAAGACTACAAAGTATCTTGCCGAAAAATTCGAAGAGCTTGGATATGAGCTCACCTACCCTGAGGGAATTACCGGATTCATCACAAGAGTTGATACCGGAAGGGAGGGCCCCGAGCTTCTTATTCTCGGAGAGCTCGACTCAATAATCTGCCCTCAGCATCCCGAAAGCAACCCGGATACGGGTGCGGTCCACTCATGCGGACACAACGTTCAGTGTGCCACTCTTCTCGGAATTGCAGCGGCACTTACCGACAAGAGCATTCTTGATGGGCTTTCAGGCGCAATAAGACTTTGTGCAGTGCCCGCAGAGGAGCTTCTTGAAATAGAATACAGAAGCAAGCTCAAGGAAGAGGGAAAGATAAAGTATTTTGGCGGTAAGAGCGAGTTCCTTCACAGAGGACTCTTCGATGGAGTTGACCTCGCATTTATGGTTCACGCATCCAAGGGATACGGAGTAAGAGGCGGAAGTGTCGGATGTATCGCCAAAAAGATCGTATACAAGGGCAAGGCGGCTCACGCAGGCGGCTCTCCGCAGAACGGTCTTAACGCTCTTTATGCGGCAAACTGCGGTCTCAATGCGGTCAACGCAATAAGAGAGACCTTTGTCGAAAAGGATCTTATCAGAGTTCATCCTATAATCACAAACGGCGGCGTTATGGTCAACGCCATTCCCGGCGAGGTTACTCTTGAGAGCTACGTCAGAGGAGCTACCTTTGAGGCTATCAAATCGGCAAACCTTAAGGTTAACAGGGCCTTCATCGGTGCGGCTCTCTCACTCGGAAACAATATTGAGATAATCGACACGCCCGGCTACTCCCCCCTTGTCAATGACAGAAATATGATGAAAATTGCCGAAGAAGCCGCATCAATCGCTATACCCGACGAAGAGTTCAAATTCTCCGAGATCATGGGAACGGGAAGCACGGATATGGGTGACCTTTCCTCAATTATGCCTGCGGTTCATCCCTATTCAAGCGGAACAGAGGGCACAAGCCACGGTGCGGATTATTACGTTACCGATCCCTACCGTGCCTGCGTTAAAAGTGTAAAATGGCAGCTCTGCATGGCTAAGCTTCTTCTCGAAAACGGCGGTGCAAGAGCGAAAGAGATAATTGAGAATTTTACACCAGCCTTCGAGAGCAAGGAAGCCTTCCTTGCATACCAGGATTCCCTCAATTCATCGGGAAACAGAATAGACTTCGGTGACGAAGAGACAGTAACCATAACCGTAAAATAAACCACAAAGGAGATCGTGAAATGTTTTTAAAGTGTAAACCTACCGTTACCATAATCAACGAGGACTACGTTATCATAGTCAACACAAAGGAAAACGGCATAATTGCCGTCGAGATCGACGGTGTACTCTACTATGAGGAAAACTCGGGAGTCCTTTCCTCCGAGAAAAATTATGCCAAGATCAGAATCGCTCAAAAGACGCTGGACAAGGCAAAAAGATACACCGTAGTATACAAAAAAAGCCTTAAGCGAATTGCATACTTCTCAAAGCTCGGTGAGGAGCAGAGAAAAGAATTCCGCTTCAAGCCCGTCAAATCCAGAGGTGAGATAAACGCCTACCACCTCGCAGACATTCATAGCAAATTCGACTTTGCTAAAGCGGCGGCATCCTTCTTCGGACCTAAGCTCGACCTCATTATGCTGAACGGCGACTACTGTGAGCTTGAGGTTGAGGAGGACTACGAGCAAATCTACCGCCTTATGGGCGAGCTTTCGGGGGGCAGAATACCCGTGATCCTCGTCAGAGGAAATCACGATTGCCGCGGGAAGGTAGCCGACAAGTACACCGACAGACTTACCTCAAATGGCAAGGATACCTACTTCACCTTCAAGGCAGGCTGGCTTCGAGGTATCGCTCTTGACCTCGGAGAGGATAAGGGTGACGAGTGCGTAGAATATGGCGGAGTCAACGACTTCTACAGCTTCAGAAGAAGAGAAACAGAGTTCTTAAAGAGTCTTAATCCTAAAAAATGCAAACCTTTATTTGCAATAGGACACACTTCTCCCGGTCACAATACGGGCCATAAAGGACACCCCCTGTTTGATATTGAGGGCGAGCTTTTTGAAGAATGGAACAAGGAGCTGGAGCGACTTGGTGTCAAGTTCTATATAATGGGACACTTCCACAAAGCAATGTTCCTGAAGAAGAATGACGAGAGGAGCATCCGTTCTCATAGCTACCCCGTCATAGTAGGCTCGGAATGTACGGCACAAAGCGGTGACTACTCAGGAACAGCCCTTACATTCTCGGGTAATACTCTTACCGCAAGAATAACCAACATAAACAAAGAGGTCAAGATGACCTGCTACATCGATCTTACTACGGGAGAGTTTTCGGAGTAAGCAAAGAAAAAAACGGCATGGATTTTTCCTTGCCGTTTAATTATTTCTTGATGATCCCTATAAATTATCTCTCAAGCAGTGCCTTTGCCCAAATTTCCTCTTTTCTGTTGATCAAGTCATCTGTTGCAAGTGCCGCTTCGAGTGCGTCCGTGCCGAGTCTGTCGATTGCTGCGCCAAGACGCTCCTTGACGAAGCCGTTTTCCTTATACCAAAGCATAACCTTTTCAATGACGGTCGGAATTTCATCTGCCGAATATACCGTATTCAAGAGAGTTCCCATACGCTGAGTCTTTCCCCAAGTTCCGCCAACGAAGATACGGCAGACCGATTCGGCTTCCTTGGGAACAGCGCCGAAAGGACACTTACCAACGCAGACACCGCATTTCATACATTTATCCATATTTATAATTGCTTTTCCGTCAACAACCGAAACCGCCTTTGTAGAACAGCTTTCGGCAACCAAGCACTTCTTACAGCCGCGGCAAAGCTCGCTGTCAAAGGAGAATGCTTTGCAGCCCTCAATACCTACGTCATTAAGACTCGGTTTCATGCAGCTGTTGGGACAGCCTCCGACACCTATCTTGAATTTGTGAGGAAGCTTCACGTCGCGTTTTCCTATGTAAAATTTATCGTGAATAACCTTGGCAAGTGCCTGTGTATCGATATTTCCGTAAACGCAGGTCGTACCTTTACAAGCGGTAATAGGACGAACCTTCGCTCCCGTTCCGCCAAAGTACAATCCATGCTCCGCCATGAACGCTTCCGCTTCGGGAATTTTATCAAACGGAATGCCAACGATCTCTGCGGCAAGCCTTGCGGTAAATATTACTTTGCCGTTGCCGTATTTCTCGGAGCATTCAGCAATAGCATGAAGCTGGCCGGGTGTGAAAAGTCCGGCAACCGTAACGACTCTGCCCGAGAAGCAATCTGTTCCTCTGTTTCTGAGAAAGCCTCTTCCCTTTACACTTGTGATTTGTTCGTTCGTAAGCATAATACTAACCTCTTTTCATTGACTAAAGCCTATTTTCATGTTATAATATTATATTACTTTTTTCGAGCTTTGTCAATCTTTTACGCTATAAAGAGGAATGAATAAGAATTATGAGATCATATAAATTCAAATCATACGTTACAGTGCTAATATTGGTCATAGCAATGACGCTCTTACTTGTGGCCTGTACTCCAACGACAGACAATATGACCGAGGATAGCATCGTGTTTACGGACGCACTGGGCAGAGAGGTAAACGTTAAAAAGAATCCTGCGAGAGTTGCCGCCCTTCTTGGAAGCTTTGCGGATATTTGGATGCTTTCCGGCGGCGAGATTTGTGCGTCAGCAGAGGATGCGTGGGAGGATTTCGGGCTTGACCTTGGAAATGCCGTCAATATCGGAGGTGCGCATTCTCCGAGCCTTGAGCTTTTGATATCCGCCGATCCAGATTTTGTCATTGCAAGCGCATCAACTGCCTCCAACGTGGAGCTGCTGGAAACGCTTCAAGCTATGGGTATCACCGTCGCCTACTTTGACGTGGACAATTTTGACGATTACCTACATATGCTGAATATTTGCACCGACATTACGGGCAGAAAAGATCTATATGAGCAAAACGGACTTACCGTTAAAGCGCAGATTGATAAGATAAAAGCAGAGTACAAAAATGCAGATGTTTCCGAAAGTGAGCGAAAGATCCTATTGCTGCGAGCGGGCTCAAGCTTTGTAAAAGCGAAAGGTAGCAGCGGAACGATTCTCGGCGAGATGCTTTACGATATGGGTTGTATCAATATTGCCGACAGTAATGCGAGTTTGCTCGAAAATTTGAGTGTAGAAGCGATCATTCGGGAAGAACCGCACCATATTTTTGCGGTGACTATGGGAAGTGATACCGAGGCGGCAAAAAAGTCGCTTGAAAATCTGATGAAGGAGAACCCTGCTTGGAGTACGCTCGATGCGGTAAAGAACGGCAGATTGCACGTAATGGACAAAACGCTGTTCAATCTGAAGCCGAACGTGCGATGGGCAGAGTCGTATGGAATTCTTTATGATAAGCTTACGAAAAAATAAGTTAAAATACATATACGGTATAGCAATTCTTTTGTTGCTCCTCTCCGCCGTTCTCGGTGTACTTCTCGGATCGTCGAATTTGAGCCTTTCGGATATGCTTTCATCTCTTGTAAAGGGAAATATGGAAAGCACCGAGGTAAGAATACTCCTTTACGTCAGATTGCCGAGAATGCTTTCGGGACTTATATGCGGCGCAGCTCTTGCTGTGTCGGGTGCGGTCATTCAAGGTGTGCTTGCCAACCGCTTGGCATCTCCAAGCATTATTGGAGTGAATGCGGGTGCAGGGCTTGCCGTTACTATTTGCTCGGCGGTAGGTATCATGGGAGGATGGAGGCTCTCTCTGTTTGCTTTTGCCGGCGCATTTTTGACCGTGATGCTTGTCAGTCTCGGCGCAAAAAAATGGGGAGCTTCAAGAGGAACGGTTATATTACTCGGCGTGGCTCTAAACGCTTTTCTCGGTGCAATCGCAGATACCGTTACGACCTTCGTTCCCGAAGTCAGTATGATGAGTAACGATTTTAAGATCGGGGATTTTTCATCGGCGACTTACGCAAAGCTGATACCTGCCGCAGTAATCGTTTTGGCATCCGTCTTGATACTCTTGACGTTCTCAAACGAGCTTGACGTGCTGACGCTCGGTGACGAAAACGCCAAAGGCCTCGGACTTAATACGGGCGTGATGTGCGTGATATTCTTATTGCTTTCCGCACTATTGGCAGGCGCAGCGGTCAGCGTTTGCGGGCTGCTTTCCTTCGTAGGTCTTTTAGTGCCGCACGCAGTGAGAAGAATAGCAACATCAGAGTCAAAACATCTGTTGCCGTTGTGTGCTTTATTTGGCGCAGGCTTCGTTTCAATTTGTGATACTATCGCGAGAGTTGTATTTGCACCATATGAACTGCCCGTGGGAATCATTATGGCATTCTTTGGCGCCCCCTTCTTTATCTTCATTCTAATTCGCAGAAAAGGAGGACACAGCCGTGCTTGAAATTAAAAATGTGACAGCGGGCTACGGAAAGCAGACCGTGCTTAACGACATAAGTGCTACCTTCGAAAAAAGAAAACTGACGAGTATCATCGGTGCAAACGGATGCGGAAAAAGCACTCTTCTTAAGGTGATGCTCGGTATACTGCCCATTACAGTTGGAATCGTGGAAATAGACGGTGCAGAGCTTTCTTCGTTAAAGAGAAATGAAATTGCACAGAGGATAGCATACCTTCCACAAGGAAAAAATACACCCGATATGACCGTTATGCAGATGGTTCTACACGGCAGATTCCCACATCTCAGCTATCCAAAGAGATATACGAGTCGTGACAGAGAGATTGCTTACTCTGCTATGGAGAAGGTAGGAATTGCACACCTTGCAGAAAAGCCGCTATATTCGCTTTCGGGCGGTATGCGGCAAAACGCCTATATCGCCATGGCCCTCGCCCAGGATACCGATTACATTTTCCTTGACGAGCCTACCACTTATCTCGATATTGCTCATCAGCTTGAGCTTATGCGCATTTTGCGTGAGCTTGCGGACGGCGGTAAAGGTATTGTAACTGTAATGCACGATCTGCCTCTTGCTTTTGATTTTTCGGATACGCTCGCAATAATAAACAATGGAACGATCGCTATTCAAGCAATGCCAAGCGAAATAATCGGCTCGCACGTTATTGATGATATATTTGGCGTGAAGATGAAACAGTCGCAAGAGAACGGGTATTTTTATCAATACTCATAAATTATGCCCTCGTTCCGAAATGGGCCGTGGTCTTCCTCAAACCTCAATATCTTTATCGCAGCAAGCAAGAAAAACCGCCTATCAACCGTCAAAAGCCTCATTTTGTGCTTTTGGCGGTTCTGCTTTTGCTTGAAAAAACAGCTAAAAACCGCGGAATATATATCTTTTCCCGAAACAAAATTCCCGAAAGCTATTTACAAAATAAAAAGAATAATATATAATAAGAGCATAATACAAAAAAGCTACATAACCGAAAGGATAAAATGATGGTAACCGAAAAGCTAATACTGAACGAGCCCGAACGCTGGAGTAAGCCTCACGTTATTGCGAAAGAGAAGCTCGAAGCGGCGGCAAAGGCGGCCTGCGACAAGCTTGAGCAATTTGCCAGAACTCACGATATACTGAAGTTCCCCGACACTCGCTCGAAAAACTTCAAATACGATCTGAAAGACGATATTGAGTGGTGGGAGTCGGGAATGTACACCGGCTGCTACTGGCTCGCTTATCAGCTCACCGGCAACGAATTCTTCAGAGAGGTTGCCGAGGCACAGCTCCCCACCTTCAAGGAGAGATTTGACCGCGGAATCGGCGCAAATAATCACGACGTAGGCTTCATATTCGTTCCCTCCTGCGTCGCTGCTTATAAGCTCACCGGTAACGAGGATGCGAGAAAATGGGCTCTTGAGGCTCTTGAGCATTACTACGCCACATCTTATTCCAAGGAAGGCAAGTTCATTATCCGCGCTCACCTTGGATGGAAGAACGGCTCTATGGCTTGCTACCGTACCATGATGGACTCGATGATGAACGCTTCCTTCCTCTTCTGGGGCGGACTCCAGAAGAACGATCCCGATATCTTCAAAGCGGGGCTTGATCATACGAGAACCACGGAGCAGCTTCTGATAAGAGCCGACGGCTCATCCTTCCACCATTATCAGTTTGACCCTGTTACCAGCGCTCCCATGTACGGTGTCACCTTCCAGGGCAATACCAACGATTCATGCTGGTCGAGAGGTCACGCCTGGGGTGTTTACGGCTTCCCGATCGCATACTCATACTGCAAGGAAAACTTCCAGAAGAAGGTACATAAGGACATCACCTACTTTATGCTCAACCACCTTCCCGAGGACTGTGTTCCCTACTGGGATTACGACTTTGTATCCGGAGACGAGCCGAGAGACGCTTCCGCGGGAGTAATCTCCTCCTGCGGTCTTCACGAAATGGCAAAGTACCTCTCGGATGACGATCCTGATAAGGCGATCTTTGAGAGTGCTGCCGCACAGCTTCTCGAGGCGGTCATCGACAGATGCACAGGTGACATCGGCGTTGAGTATGACGGTCTTATTCACCACGTTACCCACTACAGACACGGCGGACAGGGCATTGACGAGTGCGCGGTCTACGGAGACTTCTTCTATCTTGAAGCCCTTGCCCGCTACCTGCTTCCCGACTTCAAAATGTATTGGTAATTGATTGAAAACTTTCTACCGACCAAGGAGATCTTAAAAAATGGTTACGAACAGACTTACTCTTGACAAGCCCGAAAGATGGGCAAAGCCACACGTTATTGCAAAGGAAAAGCTTGAGGCAGCAGCAAAGGCTGCTTGCGCGAAGCTCAAGGCTAATACCGAAAAATACGGTCTCGGCTTCCCCGGAACCTGCTCGGTAGATTATAAGTACGTAAGAGCAGAAAACAAAAACTGGGAGTGCGGTATGTATACCGGATGCTTCTGGCTTGCATACGAGCTTACCGGCGACGAATTCTTCCGCAAGGTTGCAGAGGAAATGCTCGCGACTTACAGATGGCGTATCGAAAACAAGGTCAAGTCGGA
>JAZRMT010000095.1:0-2792 GCA_045647805.1 Eubacteriales bacterium
TTTTTTACTATTTATATGTGTGCTAATATATTAGCTCGTTGATGTTGGAAGTAAACGCACCGTGGTTTATCTTTGTTTATAGCGGGGCAAATTTTTGTTGATGAAAATACTTGACAATCATGGGAATAAGAGTTACAATTCAGCGACGGCAAAGGAGAGGGGAAGTGGGTGTTGAGAATTGAGCTTGGGTTTGGCAACAATTTAAGGTTCTATTGTTTTAAAACGATAAAGTAAGTTAGTATGTTATTCTAAAAGCAGTTAGCTTTTATGATATAATTTGTTAGTTTGCGGTGCGAAAACATTAGGGTATTAATGCTGGAATCGGGTGGGTTTTGAGAGGCTTGATTATGTTGCTTAAAACAGTTAACATGTTACGATGAAATCACTTAGTTTATTGCACTTAAATCAGTTGGTTTTCGATGTGGAAAACGGTTAGTTTATGATGCCAAAAACACTTCAATTGAATTATATTTTCAGACCACATATTTGACCACAAACAAAAATGGAACAACCGTAGAGAAGATAAAACAAAATAAAAACACTCCATCTGAATGTTCAAAAAGTGGAGTGTAAAGCATTAAAAAGTGTTATACAGATGTGAAAACCGCGCTTGGGGTGGTAGAGGCCGGAGGTTCAAGTCCTCTCACTCA
Source organism: Eubacteriales bacterium (assembly GCA_045647805.1). GTDB lineage: Bacteria > Bacillota > Clostridia > Oscillospirales > CAG-272 > UBA1740. Next base: position 651 of record JAZRMT010000095.1, read on the forward strand.
GACCATATCGAGTGTTCATAACGGATTTGAGTTATGGACACTCGATTTTTTTGTGTGCTCGGCACGCGTTATTACTTGGTGGTGAAAGTCCACTACAGACTTGGCAGTAGGAACTGTTAGCCGAAGGCAAGGGTGTCTATCGTGAGGTAGAATCTGAAAGAAGCTGGATGTGGAAGCTGAGAAGAGCGTCCACGGGCAAAACCTCGGTCTGACGAACAGAAACTGTATATCAAGGCGTATTTGAGATGGACGAGTTTCCAAGTCAAAACAAAGTCCGAACCCGAGGTCTCCGCAAAACGAGTTTTGTGGAGTTTTGGGGTACTGCACGAAATCTCAGGGCGTAAATACAGCAGATATATGAGGTGAAGGTGGTAACGCTTACCCGAGGAGGTCTTGCAGACGGTAAACCGTAGTAACAACGAACTGCAAGAAGTCAGCAGAAGCCATAGTACCGAGGAAAAAAAAACTTGGGAAGGGCTGAACAATCATAAGTCTTTGAGTAAACAACAGAAGGGAGTCGATATGATGAAAACAGAATACACCAAAGAAGGTGGCTACTTACAAAAGGATAGTGTGGAACACGAAGGATATGTAGGAGCGTATAGTATCGAAAATCAGAAAGTTGAAGAAAGAAGCGGTGCAGACTTGCTTGAAAAGGTTCTTGAAAGAGAAAATCTTAACAGAGCTTATCAGCGAGTGAAAGCCAATAAAGGAGCGTGCGGAATTGACGGAATGACCGTAGATGAAGCACTACCTTGGCTAAAAGAACATAGGGACGAACTGCTTGAAAGCATAAGGCTTGGGAAATATAAACCCTCACCTGTGCGTAGAGTGGAAATCCCAAAAGACAATGGCGGTGTAAGAAAGTTGGGAATACCAACGGTAATAGACCGAATAATCCAACAAGCAATATCACAAGTATTGACACCAATCTATGAACCGAAATTTTCAGATGGAAGTTACGGTTACAGACCGCACAGAAGTGCAAAAGATGCAATTTGCAAAATCAAGGAATATGCAGAACAAGGATATTGTAATGCAGTATGCCTTGATTTGTCGAAATACTTTGATACGCTTAATCACGAATTGCTTATGAATATGCTTCGAGAAGATATTAAAGATAAGAGGCTAATAGACCTTATCAAGAAATATCTTAAGAGCGGAGTAATGGAAAACGGAATAGTGATGAAAACGGAAGAAGGCTCACCACAAGGTGGGAATCTATCTCCGCTACTCGCTAACGTTTATCTTGATAAGTTTGATAAGGAATTTGAGAGACGAGAGGTAAAAGTAATACGATATGCAGATGACATTGTGCTGTTAGCAAAAAGTAAACGTGCTTCTGAAAGATTGCTTGAAACAAGTTCAAGATACCTTGAAAGCAAGTTGAAACTCAAAGTAAACAAAGAAAAGAGCAGAGCGGTGAGCGTATATTCAAATGGAAATTTTGTTTTCTCGGTTTTGCGATGGGGAAGAACGGAAAGGGTGTATATATCCGAGTTCACGCAAAATCGAGAAGAAAAGCCGAACGAAAACTGCGGAAACTAACTTCCCGTAGTCAAGGCAGAAAATTAGATACTATATTTGGAAATATAAAGGTATTTATGAGAGGTTGGCTTGGATATTACGCAATAGCAGATATGGGAGAATACTTGAAAGACCTTAATAGTTGGCTACGCAGAAGAATACGAATGTATATTTGGAAGCAGTGGAAACTACCAAGAACGAGAGTGGAGAATTTAAAGAAGCTCGGTATGTCAGATAAGAACGCATACAAAAACGGAAACACTCGTAAAGGATATTGGGCGGTCGCTGGAAGCGGTATATTAAACACAACCATTACAAACAAAAGACTTGAACGCAGGGGATATTATGATATATCCAAAGCGTACAAGTCTTTGCACTTAATATGATTGAACCGCCGTGTACGGAACCGTATGCACGGTGGTGTGAGAGGTCGGCTATTCAACTAATGAGTAGCCTCCTACTCGATTCCGTGAAAGAGAAAAGAAGCAAAAGAGAAAGCAATGCTTATATTATTATGAAAAATATAGCACTTCGAGATATAAATATATTAAAGAATCATATTTTAACAATAAAGAAAAGAAGCGAAAAGAGAAAGCAATGCTTATATTATTATGA
>JAZRMT010000096.1:0-14973 GCA_045647805.1 Eubacteriales bacterium
GATTCTTGAGGTGAGAGCAGTTATAGAAGATATAGATCTTTCCGATGTGGAGCTTTGGCTTGAGAGGAAGAAGGACACCTCATCCGTCGGGCACTGCCCGACACCTTCTCCAACACGCTCCGCTGGAGAAGGCTTGAAGGAAGTGGAGCTGAAGATCTCGCTTGCGGAGTGCGAGAGCGACTGGGATATTGTTGCGGAGGCGGTCGGAAGAGTTCTTGAGAAGGGGCTTTTAAATGACTCAGATGAAGAGAAGCTTATGGCGGCGGCAATCAACGTGCTGTATAGGGTTAAAAAGTTTGAGGAGCCCAGTAAAAAGAAGGGCGGCGTTCTTAAGGACGGCGGAAGAGAGGTAAGGATATAATGGGAAACAACGATTTTGAAAAGCTTGCGATAAGGACTGTTAGGGATTATGCAAACGAGCATCTTGATAAGACGGACGGTGTGCAGATTACCGACGATGACGTGTTTATCGTATGGAGCTGTAAGACGCTTCAGAACAACAAGGCTATGGTGAGTACAAAGCTTCACGACGGTATGTACTACGAGCTTACTTACAACGGCGACAAAAACGAGCTTTATCTTGACGCATATAAGAAGTTCGAAAACAGGTGCATTAAACTGCCTTCAAAGGAGGTAAGGTAATGCCTAACGAGATGATAGAAAAGACGGCTATCTACTGCGAGGCGGTTGACAGGCTTGTAACGAGGCTTACCGAGAGGTACGAAAGGCAGAGAGAGATTGATCTCTCTGACGTGATACACGTGGCTCGGAGCGTGCTTCGTGACATCGAGGCTCCTATGGGGATAAGATATGAGTTTCCCGTGGGGATCGGTGAGACGGTGAAGAGCGTAGTTGAAGATCTTGACGAGGATGATAATCCTATTACCGAGCTTATTCCGTACCCGGTTAAGGGTGTTGCCTTCTACAAGGGCAAACAATACGTTATAGACAACTGCGGTGAAGGGTACGAGATCGGGACAAGATACTGCATACTTTCTTCGGAGGATAACAACGTTGTTACAGAAATATAAGGTTACGTACCGTAAGGTTTTAAAGCTTCACGAGACTATAATCGAGGCTACGTCTAAGTATGACGCTAAGAAACGGTTCTATCGGAAGTATCCGAGGTATGAGATTATTAAAGTTGAGCTTGCGGAGGTGAGCAGCCTCGGAGAACTGAGTGTTGTCCGAGGCGTCGCGAATGCGCAGAAACAAGGAGCAGGGCAAGCCGAGAGTACCGAGGCGAGAAATGCGACTATGTTTCAAGAGGGGAGTGGAAATGAGACCTAAAGCTGAAAGACTGTGGGATAAGGAGCCTAAGAGCATTTTACGGAGTATTAAGCCTTTTTGGCTCTATCTGATACTCACCGGCAGAAAGACTGTTGAGCTTTCAAAGACTGTTCCGAAGAGTGAGTTTTGGAATAAGGTTGTTTATCTCTATTGCTCCAAAGATTTGAAATCGTTTGAGCGCATCCCCGAATGTGACCGAGGCTGGATGTCAAGATATCTAGGGAAGGTTGCGTGTAGGTTCGTTTGTTCGGAGCTTGTTACCGTTATATATCATCCTACTATTATTCCCGGACCTGCGGAGATTGACGAGGATATTTTGTCAAAGTCTTGTGTTCCTGAGAATGAGGCTATGGAGTACTCGGGCGGCCGTTTAGTTTACGGATGGGTTATTACGGAGCTTGTGCGTTACGAAGAACCCAGAGAGGTTTCCAAGTTCTCAAAGAAGCATTGGGAGAGGGTATTCCCGATGAAGAGACCTCCCGAGTCTTGGTGCTACGTGAGGGCGACATAAAAGCTTTACGGGGCGGAGTTTACCACATTACTCCACTTTGCGGGAAATATGGAAAACTCCGTGGCGGGCCTTGTGCTTATCGTCCGAGGTTTACCACACTATCTCACAGCGTGGAAAACCTCTTGTGAATTAATTACTACTGACATAAGGAGAAAAATAAAATGCCTGAGAGGGAAGAAGAGAACGAGTATACCGAGCCTTCCGTGGGTAACTGCAAGAGATGCATCAACAAGTCAAATTGCGGTAACAAAAACAAAAGGGAGGCCTCTTGGTGCGAAAGATACAGACCCGAAATAAAGAAAAAGGCTAGGAAAAGGAAATGAATTACTTAAAACAGACTGCCGAGAGCTATAACAGCCATTACAAGGCATATCGTGCGGCGTGGTGCAGAAGGTCGGGGCTTCCGATGTATTCAAGGAAGGATTTTGAGACCGTGGAGCGTGAGGGACTTTACACAAGGAGCCGCGCCGCAAAGGAAAAGGTCGAGATCGACGAGAGAAAGGTCCTCGGCTGGTATAGGCTGCCTAACGGTTATACGCCGCTATTCGGTAGAAAGGAATCGAAATGAAAATACAAAAGATACAGCAGCTTTGCAAGAGTGCGAAGCGAATCGTGTTATACAATGACGAGGATCAGGGCATACAGTGGATCTCTGACGGGTATTGCGTCTTTCCGCTGTTTAACCTGCCGAAGCTGGACGAGCAGAGCGTTTACACGTTATTTGATATTCCTGAGGATAAAAGAGGGAAGATCTACTACTCCGAGGAGGACGAACTTCCGAGGTCCTTGTGCTACGAAGATTTTTACGAGGGTGAGAACGTTGTTAAGCCGGAGCAGTTCGGCATTGTGGCTTACGGAAGAAGCCTTGAGGTTATCAGAGGAGCTGAGGGGGCAACCCTTTACGACAAGAAGTATCTCTCGGTGTTCGATGATGACGTTATGCTCTTCGAGAGACTAAGGTCTAACGGCTCGCCTTACATAGTTGCAAAAGAGGGAATGTTCGTTGCCGGGGTGATAATGCCATTTGAGCCGAACATTCAGCTGAAAGAGTGGCTTGTGAACGTGTCGGAGACTCTGAGGTATAACGAGGAGAAGGAATAATCTCTACCATTATATAAAGTCGTACGTGTGGGAGCGCGTGCGCAGTGGGCGGGAGCCTGCGGTGTTGTTTCTTTTAATGCAAATACAGAATGCAGAATTGAATAAGGTTACAAGAGCGTGACGCGGGCGTGCGCCTGCGCGCGTTCTTGCGGCCTTGTAATGTATAGTATTTCTTCAACGATTTTTAGAGAGGAGGGAGAAGAATGGAAAGCTACGTAGAAAGTAAGAGAGAGTTTTTGGATCGGATAAACTCAAAATACAATGACTGCTTCGGCTCGTCAGTCAGTCCGTCGGTCAGACAGGGCAAGTCTGTGCTGAGCTTTCGTGAGGCGATGGAGGAGGCGGAGGCGCAGGTCGAGCCGGAGAGCTTCGAGGCTTCGCTTCGGGGACGAGTTCGGGAGGCTTGCCGAGTGATAGCCGAGATATATATGCTCCCCGAGGGGGCAAAGGTCAAGATAGAGGGAGAGGAGCTTCCTGTGGAAACGGTGCGGGAGGTTTTCTGTCAGCTGAACGATTCACACGTCAGGTATGCGCTTGAACGGTTTGACGGATACGAGGGAAGAATATTCGCTATGAAGCCATTCCTCAGGACAATGTTATACAATGCGGTGTTCGAGATGGAGTCGCATTACCAAAACCGTTTCAGGGCGGATAGAGCCGAAGGAAAGATCTAAGGAAAACGCAAAAGCAAGGAGAAGGAAAAATGCAGAGAGAGAAGCAGACGAGATCGGGAAGACTTTTTGAGGTAGACTTTTACCCGGTATTTGCCGACGGCAGACGAATACCCACAAGAGCGCCGAAGACAAAGCGCTCTACTGCCGAGCAGGCAAGATATAACCGCAAGATGGCAGTTAAGAATTTCGTCCGCAAGATCAACGCAAACTTCTTTACCGGAGATCTTTATACTCATCCTACATACGAGCCCGGCAGCGCTCCTTTTACCATTGAGGACGCAAAAAGGGATATAGTTAACTTCTTCCGCCGAGTTAAGACGGCTCGCGCTTCGGCTCTTAAAAGAACCTTGAAGGAGCTTTCCGAGAGACCGAACAATAAGAGACTTCTTTCCGAAAAGAAAAAGCTTTCCGAGCCCTTTAAGTACGCCTACCGCATTGAGGTTGAGACCTTCAAGCGCGGCGCCAGGGCGGGACAGGATAGATACCACTTCCATCTCTTCATGACCGGAGGACTTGACCGTGACGCAGTTGAGGCTCTTTGGCCTTACGGCGAGAGAATAAACGTTGATAAATACCGCCCCGAGGTCTTCGGACCCGAGGCGGCGGCTCTCTATACCACAAAGAGCGGTCAAGGTAAGCTGAAAATCGGATATTCGAAGAACCTTACAGCGCCCGAGGAGGCAAAGGTTAAGGACGGTCAGATCAGCGCGAAGGGCGTTACAAAGATGGCAACCGAGCGAGTTGACGACGCGGCGTACTGGGAAAAGAGATATAAGGGATATAAGTTCCTTCGCTGTTATTCTCGGTTTAATGAGTATAACGGCTTTTGGTACGTGTCCGTCGTGATGTATAAGCCCGAGGGTACGGGAGAGCTGCCGAAGTGGCGTGATGACGTTGACTGGATGACGGAAGCGTGAATAGAGTGCAAAATATGTACCGGAAATTAATTAAACTTTGGAGGTGATTATATGGGAAAACAAGAGAAAATGTTAAAAGCGCAGGCGGAATATGCCGACTACGTTATGAGTTATCTTAACGAGGAGGCGCAGGCGGCGGTTAACGAGGCGGGGCTTGAGCTACTCAGGCGATTTGGCTTCGATACCGAGGGATTTCTTGAGTCGGAGAAGGCTCGGGCCTTCCTTGCGGCAGAGATGCTTAAGAAAAGGACTTCCCTTTGTCACGTGGTAGAGCCTTGCGAAGAGAAGAAAAGTAATATTATTTACTTTGAGCTTATAAAGAACGGGCGTGTCGTGGGGCGTATTTCGGCTCGGAGAGTTGAAGAGCTAAGTACGGTGGATGCGGAGAGCCGTACATCCTACGAGAAGCTTTATCCCGGTTATACGCTGTCACAGGCAAAGGGATATTATAATCCCGAGAACGGAGGGTATTACCTCATCGTGACGATGAGAATTAGAAATGAGAAATGTAAAATGAAAAATTAGGCTGTTCCGGAAACTAATAAAGTTTTGGAGGTAAAAGTGAGACACGGAGAAAGAAGGGAGAAGAAGGATGCTATTCAATAAAAACACTCCGAGATGGGAGTTGCCTTGCGGTGTGGAGGACACAGTGAGGGGGATTTGCCGTGATTACGAAAGAAAAAGGCAGGCACTCATTGGCGGAGAGCTAACGGAGCCTGTGCGTCAGGTATATGAAAGCTACAACAAGGCTGTAAACAATGCACTTCTTGAGATAGAGCGTGAGCTTAGAGGTATCATTCTTTCGGACATCTCGGAGGGCGTTGGATATCGAAGATCAAGAGCTAAATCATATATAGCGCATAACGGGTATTTTGCAAGAAAACGCCGTTTGATCTATAATATTGCTAAAAATCTATACTTGATTTGAAAAATCGGGTACTATTTCGCGTGACTTTTTGCGCGAAGTTTGGTAAAATAGAATAAAAAGAATAAGCAGAGAGCCGAGATCGACAAGATCTCCCCTAATAGGGCGAGCCATATTTCCATTATTTTTGGAAGTGGCTCGTCTTTTTTTGATTTAAGTGCGTGAGGTACACGGCGAAACGGTTTGTTTGTGCGAACATAGCGAGGTTTCGCCACGAAATTTCCGCGAGACCGTGTAGGATTGGTCTCGCAGCCTGAAGGCTGTACCGGAAATTATTTTAAGAATAGTGTGCAGGGGTACACGTATTAAAAAGACCGTCAAGGTTAAGGTTTGCGCGGGTAAAGATTTTAAAGAAGGAAAAGGTATGAAGGAAGAGAAAAAGGTTGGGAAGAACAAAAAAGGAAGGTTCTCAAAAAATAACAATATAGGCAAGGGACGGGCGACGGTGTACCGTAATGAGCTTTGCGAGGAGTTGATAAAATACGTTTCTACACCTCCGTCAAAGGTTATGTACGATACGAGGTATAACGACCAGGGCAAGGTTATACGAAAGATCCCGAAGATAGTAGCGGCTGGTTATCCGTCGTTTAAGGGATTTGCGGCAAAGGTAGGAGTGACCGAGAAGACGCTTCTTGAATGGACGGAGAAGCATAAGGAGTTCGGGGCGGCTTACGAGCTTGCCAAGGACATACAGGCACATCTCTTGTATACCAACGGCTTAAACCGTCAGTATGATCCGGGATTTGCAAGGTTCATGTTAGAGGCTTGTCACGGGGTAACGGCGAAGGTGACCAACGTACATGAGTTCGAGGGTAGTGACGGATTTGCTCTGAATATCTCGATAAGAGAGCCGGAGGCAAGTAATGAAGAGTCTTGATATCGAGATAAGTCCGAGGCAACATAAATTTATCACTGCAACGGCAACGGAGGTACTGTTTGGCGGAGCAGCCGGAGGCGGCAAGAGCTACGGGCAGGTGGTAGACGCTTTGCTATTCGCTCTGAAATATTCCGGTTCAAAGCAGCTGATACTCCGTAGATCCTTCCAAGAGCTGGATAAATCGATCATAAGAACGGTTATGGGCTTGTATCCGAGAGAACTTTTTACCTATAATTCTTCGTCGCATACGGGAAGGTTCAAGAACGGTTCTTTAATCGACTTCGGGTATCTTGCCGCTGAAAACGACGTGTATCAGTATCAGAGCGCAGAATATGATATTATTCGCTTTGACGAGCTGACGCACTTTACCGAAACGCAGTACACCTACCTTATATCCCGAATAAGAGGAGCGAACAGCTTTCCAAAGCAGATCAAGTCCTCGACGAATCCCGGGAGCATCGGTCACGCTTGGGTAAAGAAGCGGTTCATCGAGCCTTCACCGCCTGACGTGGTGTTTAAAGGCAATGACGGAGTAAGCAAGGTGTTTTTGCCCTCCAAGATCGACGATAATATGTTTCTTATGGAGAGCGATCCCGGATATAAGAAAAGACTCCTGACGCTTTCGGAAAAGGATCAAAAGGCACTTCTTTACGGTGATTGGGACATCTTTGAGGGGCAGTATTTCTCAGAGTTCAGAGTGGAGGATCATGTTATAGATCCGTTCCCTATACCAAAGGAATGGCGGCGTTACAGAGCTATTGACTACGGTCTTGACATGCTGGCTTGCGTATTCGTGGCGGTTGACAGCACCGGGTGTGCTTACGTTTACAAGGAGACGGGCGGTTCAAATCTACCGATAGGCGTAGCGGGTAAGCAGGTGATAGACTTTACCGAGAGGGAAGAAGAGATATATTGCACCCTTGCACCTCCCGACCTTTGGAACAGATCTCAGGAGACGGGAAAGAGCAAGGCACTCATATTCGGTGACGCAGGGCTTACGCTTACTAAGTCGAATAACGACAGAGAGGCAGGGTGGCTGTGCATTAAGGAGCTTTTACAGAAGGACGCAAACGGCGAACCGAGACTAAAGATATTCTCGAATTGCAGAGAGCTTATTAAGTGCTTACCTGCTTTGGTTATAGACGAGAAAAAGCCGTCAGACTGTGCGACAGAGCCTCACGAGTACACGCATTATCCGGACGCACTCAGATATTTTGCGATATATTGGCATAGACCGGGCGAGGCCGTAGACAGTACGCCGAGAAGAGCGTGGACTGCGGATATGTGGGAGGACTACAACAACGCAGAGAGCGAGTCGGCGAGGGAATACATTATCAAAAAGTACGGAAAACCGAAATAATTTTTTAAAAATAAAAACAGGGAAGGTAAAAAAATGGATATACCAAGGAAAAAGGAGAGGCTAACGTTTTTTCAGGACCTCTATGAGAAAGCTAAAAACTATCAAAAAACAGATTTAGACGCGCTGGAGCGGCATTACAAGCAGTACAAGGGCGACCAAGCCATTGACGGCTCGAATGAGGAGGCGAAGGTAGTAAGGAATATCACCTACGAGCTTATTGAGTCGCAGGTAACGTCCTATTTACCGACGGTTAAGGTAAACGGCTCGGGCGTAAGCGATAAAAGAGAGAGACTTGCCAAGAGCATAGAGGCGCTTGTTAACAAGGTTAAGGACGAGCAGCCCTTCGAGCGTCTTAACGACCTCGACGAAAGATATACTTATATTTACGGCTCCTCGATTTGGGTGGCGGAATGGGACGAGTCAATAACCACTCACTCAACGGTTGGAGGTGTAAGAGTAGATTGCATATCACCGCGGTATTTCGTAGGTCAGCCGGGCATAAAAAACGTGCAGGACATGGAATATCTCTTCGTGTCCTACGAGACCACTAAGGAGGACATCGTCAGACGGTACGGCGTTGAATGGAATGTAGCGGAAGAGGCACAGTCGGAGGAGAATCCCGAGTACGAGACCGCAACGCTCGTTGTCTGTTATTACAAAAACGCAGAGGACAAGATCTGTAAATACGTCTGGAGCGACGAGGTTGAGCTTGAGGACGTGGACGACTACTACTCCAGGAAGAGGGAATATTGTACCTCCTGCGGCGAGAGAAAGCAGCTGTGTTCCTGCGATAATCCGAAATTCGAGGTTAAAAACGAGGAAATGGAAACCTTGACACGTGAGATCAAGACCACCTACGGCGTTATCGCTCCCGAAAGCGTTAAGATCGAGAACGGAGTTGAGGTAACCAAAGAGGTTAAAGTCCCCTCGTTGGATGAGAGCGGAGCACAGATGATGCAAAGGATGCCTAACGGCTTGAATCTCCCCGCGGTACAGACGGTACAGGTGCCGGTGATGGAGAAGACCGAGCTACCGTTCTATACTCCAAAGAGGTTTCCTGTGGTTGTCAGAGTCAACACGTCCCAGGAAGGCACGCTCTTCGGTCAGTCGGATTGTGAGTTCATAAGACCTCAGCAGCAGGCGATAAACAAGGTAGAAACCAGAATAATGCAGAAGCTGATGAGGGCGGGAATAACGCCCGTTGTACCCGAGGATTGTAATATATCACTCAACAATTCCGTCTTCGGTCAGGTTATAAAGCTTAAGCCGGGACAGAGCGCGAGCGAATACGGAAGGATAGACACAACACCGGATATCTCAAAGGATATAGCCGAGGCGGAAAGACTTTACGACCAGGCAAAGAGGCAGATGGGTATCTCGGATTCCTTCCAAGGTCAGGCGGACACCACCGCTAAGTCGGGAATCGCAAAGCAGGCACAGATCAATCAGAGTGCGGGAAGGCTTGATTCAAAGCGAATAATGAAGAATGCGGCTTACGCAGATCTGTTCCAGATCATCTTTGAGTTTTATCTTGCTTACGCTGACGAGCCAAGACCGGGTGCTTACATGGATCAGTACGGACGGATGCAGGAGATAAGCTTTAACCGCTACGACTTCTTCGAGAGGGATGCGGCAGGCAAATGGTACGTTGACGATACATACTTGTTCTCTGCGGATACCTCGGCAGACGTGGCATGCTCGAGAGAAGCTTTGTGGGAAATCAATATGAATAACCTTAAGCAGGGGGCATATGGTGATCCTGCAAGTCCGGAAACGCTTCTCACCTATTGGCTGAATATGGAGAGAGCCCACTACCCTTATGCTCACGATAACGTTGAGAGGCTTAAGGGCATCGTAGATACGCAGAGGATGCTCAGAGAGCAGCAGGCAATGATGCAAAGACAGGACGCACTTCTCGGCGAATACAAGAATGCTCTCGATAAGGAAAGAGGCGAGAAGGCACGGCTCGTTGATCTCACAAAGAGGCAACGTGAGGTCATGGATGCGGAAAAGAAGATAATAGAAGGTCAGGGAGGAAGATGATATGGGGAGCTATTTTGGTAAGTTAAAGGAAATATACAGCGGTGCAAAAGGATATCTTGACGTTTTACAAGAGAAGGTACAGGACGTCGCGTTAAAGGAAAAGATTCGGGAAGGAGTGAATTATGGGTCGAAAAAACTCGTTGATGCCTACGATGGAACCGTTGATGGTGCAAGTGATTTTGTCCGGGGAGTGAGTACCGGTCTGAATAATATAGTTGGAAATTCAAACATGAAATCATCTCCTGATGAAAGAAAAATGAAGAAAGAAGCTTTTGAAATTTTTAAAAAGAATGCAAAAGGTTATTTAGAGGTTTTAGGAGGAAATGTACGTGACGTCACTGAACAGGTGAGCTCACAACTTGGTAATGTAGTGCAAGGGGGATTTGACGACGCCAAACATGTGAGCACACAACTTGGTAATGTGGCGAAAGGGATACATGATGTTATTCAACCGTCGTTGGAAACGTATGTTGGCGACACAGAAATGGGCGGTACGCTACCCGATAAAATCACCGGGGATAGCGGAGCAAGCGGTACAGGAACTAATGGCACAGGAACAGGCGGCACGGGAACCGGTGAGAAAACCGAGGAAAAAACACAGCCTTATTCATACGCTCAGTACCTAAACGACGCGGAGTCGAGCCTTAAGGAGTATACCAAGTTTCTCGAGGAGCTTGCGGCAGACACAAAGTCGCAGGCGATAGAGGATGCGGAAAACGAATTCCAAAGAGCGTCGGCTGATGCTCAAGCGGCATACAGTAGAAATCTTGCTACGTACGGATCACAGGCAGAGGAGCTTTCAAGGATGGGGCTTTCCGGCTCGGGTTATTCGGATTATCTTCAGGGGCAGGCACATTCGCAGATGAGAAGCGACGTTAATACTGCTACCGGCGCAAAGAATACGGCAATACAGACGGCAAATAGGGATTATACGAACGCTATACTAGCGGCAAACAAATATGAAAACGAGAAGCAGGCTGAGCTGAATGCGGCGAAGGGTACTTACTACGATACTCTCGCGAAGGAAAAGGAAACGAAAGAGGAAGAGAATAAGAAAACGCTTATGTCGCAGATCATGACGATGGCACAGAACGGAGCGAGCGCGGCGGATATCCAAAATTACGTCTCGGCATCCGGAATAGCACTCAGCACCGAGGAGCTTAACGCTGTGGGCGCGATATCCACTCAGGTGATCGGAAGGATGAAGTCTGAACTCATAGCGCAGGCGCTCTTGAACGGATATAACGTCGATCAGATTAAGGCTATAGCACAGGCGGCAGGCTTAGAATTTTCGGAGGATGAGCTTACCGAGCTTCAGACTTCTATTGATGCGGTAAAAGAAGAGATCAAGAGCGATGAGGATCTTCTGGCGGTGAATACTATTCTTACCCACCTCTTATCCCTTGACGGCGGCGTAAACAGCTTAACTAAGAGCGAACTTGAAGGATATGTCAAATCCTTCGGTCTTGATCCCTCTGAGGGAACCGGCGCGGCAATAATGTCTATGCATGACGACGTAATAAACGAAAATGCAAGGGGCTACAGAAGCGGAATTGTGGACGAGAATTCTGCCGGTAAGATACTTACGGATGCAGTAGCTAAAAAAGCGTTTATGGCGGGCTCGGGAGATGACGGTAATATTACTGTTGAATATGATGACGAAAAATATGGCGTACAAAGAGCTTCGGCGGGAAGAATTTCTCCTGATAGCGATTTAGCGGCAGCACTTACAGACAGTTACCGCTTGAAAAACAATCTTTCCATTGAGCAGTGGCAAGCGGTGGAGGACGAGGACGTAGAGGGAACAGTCATGAAATACGGTGACAAGCTTTACGCTTACCTTTACACGAAGGATCAAGGCTACGGATGGGTCGAGCTTGAAAAGCGAGATAGAGACGGAGCACTTGGCGGAAAAATCGACTACGACGAGTTGATGGATAAATTCGATAAAACGGATGGCGACATAAGCAACGATGTAAATGATGGCGGTTACGGAAGCGGAATTGTGGACGAGAATTCTGCTGGTAAGATACTTACGGATGCAGAGGCCAAGGTCGCTGGTGGTAAAGGCGAACACGGAAACGTTACAATAACGCTTGACAACGAAGACTATCACGTCCAAAGAGTAAGTGACGGAAAAGTCGGTGGAGAAATAAACACGAAGCTTACAGACAGCTACAGATTGGCAAAAAACATTTCCGTTAAACAATGGAAAGAAATGTCCGAAGAAGACATCGAGGGGACGGTTATGGAGTATGAAGGAAAACTGTACGCATATCTCGAAACAAGGGACGACGGTTACGGATGGGTTGAACTGGAAAGCCGAGACTGGGGAGCATTCGGAACCAATATAACGGCAATGTTTGGTGGTAACATATACAAAGACGACGCAAAGCTTTTAGGTATGGTTACTGATGAGAGAACATCGTCCAACGCGGTAGATTTTGGAGATAACTTTATCGGTAGTGACGACGGCAAGAACGGAAGTAATATTACTATTGTTCACGGCGGTACGAACTACAATCTCCAAATTGGTGAAGGTGTAGATGACGAAACCAGGTCCAAAAATATAACCCAGGCGTTTAAGAATGCTGGTGGATCTTGGGACGAAAAAAACGGCACAAATAATGTCGGAAAATCCGTATGGTATAATGGTCAGCTATACGTATACTATAAAAGAGTTAAAAAAGACGATACCTCATATCGTTGGGGAACTGTTACTGACCGTGCTATGAGCTACAAGGGATCTTACAAAGCACTGAAAACAGCACTCGGATATGAATAAATAAAAAAACGGCACCGGGAGAGATCTCGGTGCCGTAGAAGGAGAAATATATGGCTAGAAAAAGGACGTTTTGGGACGGGGCTTCTTACCTTGGTCAGAAGGCTTGGGGCGGACTTGTCGGAAGCGTTGAGGGAATATGGGACTTCTCGGCGGGCGGAATTGCTTCATTGCTTGACAATATGGGCGTAGATGGCGCTGACAAGTGGGCTGAAAGACAGATCAAAAACGACTGGATGGACTACGAGGCAGCGGACAGGTGGTATCAGCCTACGGGCGGCGTGAAGTTTGCCGGCGACGTTTTCGCGGGAATAGGAAACAGTATTCCTGCGCTTGGCGTTGCCTTCGCTACCGCAGGTGCCGGCGCACTACCCGCTTTCGGGGCATCGTTCGGCGTTAGCTCTCTCTCTGCCGGCGGAAACGCGGTAAAAGAGGCTTACAGAGAGACGGGAAAGCTGACGGGCAAGGAATGGGGCTACGGAGCAATGTCGGGAGCTACGGAGGGTGTAATAGAGGGCGCAGGCACTATATACGGCTTTGGTCAGGGTGCTGTGCTTAAAGCTTTCGGAAAAACGGCGGCAAAGTCAGCGGCAAGATCCTCACTCATCGGTACGCTCATAAGCGGTGCGGCGGGTGAGGCAGCGGAGGAATTCGTATCCGCGGCGCTTAATCCATATTTCAAGCAGGCAACCTACGATCCTAACGCAAAATTCGATCTCGGTGAGGCTCTGTACTCTTCGGGCGTTGGAGCTATGTCCGGCTTGCTTATGGCGGGTGTCGGTTCGGCGGCAAGAAGCACGACGGATCTTATAAGCGGAATACGCAACTCAAATGACAGTGAAAAATCGTCAAGGATCATAAACGCGGCAAAGGCAGTAAGAGACTTCGAGGTCGAGAAAAAGACGGGGAACGAGGTGCTTGAGGAGATCGCCAAGGGCTACGATAAGCTTGAAAGTGAGCTTAAGAACAACGGTGGTGAGTATACGATAGCGGCAAAGAAGGAGCTTGGGTACCTTAACGAGAGACTTGGCGTAGGAATGCTTCAGCCTCAGTTCCTTCAGGCGGCACAGACTATTCTTGCAAATCCCGAGGCAACAGTTGAGACTATTAACAATTTCTACGGAGAACAGAATATTACAGTCGAGGAGCTGACCAAGGGAGTTGATTCTAAGGTGGGCGAGAAGGGCTTCTCACGCTCTGTTATGAAAGCTGTAAAGAGTAATTCGAAGCTTCGCGAGCTGATAGCAATACAGACGCTCGGCAATATCGAGCTTGACAGTAGGAAATACGCCGATGCAATCTTCGGAGATACGCCGATCTCTACCGTGGCAACCCAGGAGAACATAAACAGATTCGTATCCGGTAAGGACGAGGCTACCGTTCAGGCAGTTTCATCGGCTCTTGGTATAGATATGCGTACGGCGACGGCGGCTGAGCTTTCGACGGCTATTGAGAACGCGAGGAATAACGGCGGACTTGAACAGTACCGAGAGGCAACGACGGCTATCAGAGAGGCAAAGAAGGTGAAGGAAAGCTCGGGGGAGCTTCCTACGGCCATAATGAAGCAGGGACAGGGCGCTGTAAGATATACCGTTGGCGGTGAGGACGTCGCGGTCATCAGAAGCGGTAACAGCTACCGTATCTACGACTATTCGAGCGGTAATATCTCGAATTCTCTTACCGCTATTGAAGCAATAAGAGCTATACAGAAAATAAAAAATGCCGCAGAGAGCGGCAGAACGGCAGTAATGCAGGCAAATACTCAGGTAAACCCCGAAAATGCCGTCAGAAGCGAAAATTCGGGGGTTCTCGGGGATGTTGGCGCGGGAGAAAGAAGTTCGCTATCTCCCACGAAGGCGAACAGACTGGCGTCCGAGATAATCAAATTAGGAGAACGTGGTATTCGTGTTTCCATCAACGGGGAAAAGGTTATCCTTCGAACGGATGATTTTACTGTAAACAAAGCTCTGTATTCATCGAAGGGGCGTACTTCGGGAGAGGTAAACGCTAGAATAAAGAATATTCCTAATTTTGACAAAATTATAGCAGCTAGTAAATATACAAGAACCGAAACTACGATAAAAAATATCGAAAAAGATGCCAAAAAGGGAGTCAGCGCTATCCATCATCTTGAAGGTAAGTATGGTGGATACGATATTGACATAGTAATTCGTCAAAAAGGAAAGCGTTATTTTCTTTATGAGGTCAAATTCATAGATAAAAAGAAAAGTTCCCAACAGAGTATGATCGACAATGGAAATGCCGACCTCCACGGCTCCGCTAACGGAGATGTTGAGAACGATGATATTGTAACACAAAGAAAATCAAAAAGCAACACTTCTGATAAAAAAACTTCCGAAAATACCGAAAAAAACTCTGAAAGTCCGGTTGAGAGGGCAAGAGCAGAGGTAAACAGAAGGTTTTGTAAGGAGAAGGTACCGGAATATAACAAGCTTATCACCAATACCGAGAGGGAAGCGGTTGAAATGACGG
>JAZRMT010000097.1:0-2716 GCA_045647805.1 Eubacteriales bacterium
GCCATATCCTCCATTGAATGGCTGACAAGGATAACGGAAACGCCTCTTTCCTTGGCATAGGCTCTGAGGCCGCCGAGAATTTCTCTTCTGCCTCTCGGATCAAGCCCTGCGGCGGGCTCGTCAAGCACTAAGACCTCGGGACGCATTGCAAGAATTCCCGCAATAGCTACCCTTCTTTTCTGTCCTCCCGAAAGATCGAATGGGGATTTATCAAGAAGATCCTTGCCTATTCCAACAAAACGTACAGCTTCTTTTACTCTTTCCTTTATCTCTTCCTCGGAAAGCCCCTGATTACGGGGTGCAAAGCCGATGTCAAGCTCAACCGTCTCGTCAAAGAGCTGATACTCGGGATACTGCATAACAAGTCCGACACGGTATCTGACCTTTGCGATCTCCTTAGGCTTTTCCCATATATCTACCCCATCAAGCAGTACTCTGCCCTCTGACGGTCTGTAAAGCCCGTTAAGAAGATTAACGAGCGTAGACTTTCCCGAGCCGGTATGCCCGATAAGTCCGGTTATCTTCCCCTTTTCAAAGGAAAGAGAGACGTTATCAAGTGCCTTCTTTTCAAAAGGGGTTCCTTTGCCGTATACAAAGGAAACGTTTTCTATTTTCAGTATTTCGTTCATTTTATTACCCGATATCAATTATGATCGTCCGCAAGAAATGCGTAAAGTGCATCGGCACATTCCTCTTCGGTAAGGCATTCGCCGCTAATATCGTAGCCCAGTGCCCGAAGCTCGGTCACAAGCTCATTACCCTGAGGAGCCTCAAGCCCCATTTCGTGAAGAAGTGAAACCTTAGAGAATACCTCCCTCGGAGTTCCGTCGAGCGTAAGCTCACCGTCGTTGATCACCACCACTCTGTCGGCTCTGGCAGCCTCTTCCATATAGTGAGTGATATTTATAACGGTAATGCCCTCATCTCGGTTAAGCTTTTCCATTATCGAAACCACCTCGGCTCTGCCCAAGGGATCGAGCATTGCAGTGGATTCATCAAAAATAATGACCTCGGGCTTCATTGCGATTATACCCGCAATAGCTACCCTCTGCTTCTGACCGCCCGATAGCTTATGAGGAGCGTGCCTCATATAATCAAGCATTCCGACAAGATCGAGGGCAGAATTTACTCTACGCCTGATCTCCTCTCTCGGCAGACCGAGATTTTCCGGCCCGAAGGCTACGTCCTCCTCGACAACGGTTGCTACGAGCTGATTGTCGGGATTCTGGAACACCATACCGATCTTACGTCTGACAGCAAAAACGTCGTCCTCGGTCATATCCTCTGCCGTTATGTCCTTACCGTCGATGTAGATCTTACCGACAGTGGGCAAAAGTATCATATTAAGAAGCTTGGCAAGAGTGGACTTGCCCGATCCGTTGTGACCGAGAATGGCAAGATATTCTCCACGCTTGACCTTAAGGTCAACACCCTTTAATGCCGGGATCTCCTGAACTAGTGGCAGATCGTCGGTCTCATCAAGATAGGTGAAGCCGAGATTTTCTGTTTTTATAATGTACTCTTCCATTTTTTCCTCAAAAATTATTTACCAAAGCTAACTCTTACGCTGGAGCCGCAAGGAAGTGCAAGACCTGTATTTTTTACAGGCAAGCCAAGCTCGTCCGCCTCGCATTCTCCTTTTCTGTTCGTAAGAAGTCTTGTTGTTGCGATATATTTCATAGTTGAAGCCGAAAGGCCCGTTGTATAGGAATTCAGCAAGAAGAAGAGGGGGTTATCAGAGATGACCTGCTCGGTGAGAGCTACGAACTCGTCAATATTATCCTCTATCTTCCAAACCTCGCC
The DNA here is from genome assembly GCA_045647805.1 of Eubacteriales bacterium. Lineage (GTDB taxonomy): Bacteria > Bacillota > Clostridia > Oscillospirales > CAG-272 > UBA1740. The sequence goes on from JAZRMT010000097.1 coordinate 1,804, forward strand.
CGTAGGACCTCTGCCGTAGGAGGGAGGATCCATTATTATTCCGTCGTACTTATTTCCTCGTCTGATCTCGCGCTCAATAAATTTCTTGCAATCGTCAACAATGTATCTTATCGAAGCATCTGCGAGCCCGGAAAGTGCAGCATTCTCCTTAGCCGAGGCAACCATTCCCTTAGAAGCATCAACGTGAACGACCGAGGCACCCGCCTTTGCCGCCGCAACCGTGGCGCCGCCCGTGTAGGCGAATAAATTAAGCACCTTGATTGGCCTTTGCGCATCGCTGATAAGCTGTGAGAACCAATCCCAGTTAGCCGCCTGCTCAGGGAAAAGTCCGGTATGCTTAAATCCCATAGGCTTTATTCTGAAAGTAAGATCACGGTATTTGATGAGCCATGATTCCGGAAGTCGGTTCTCGCTCCAGGCTCCGCCGCCGCTCTTACTTCTTTTGTAGCTGGCATCGGCAGATCTCCAAAGAGGATCCTTCTTCTCGGTCTTCCAAATGACCTGAGGATCAGGACGAACGAGAGTATATTTTCCCCATCTCTCAAGCTTTTCACCTGAGGAAGTATCTATTACGGTATAATCCGACCATTTATCTGCAATCCACATAATTTACGACCTTTGATTAAAGAATTTGCCCATTTTGGACATTCGGCACTGAGAATGACATATGGCAATAGCCACCGCATCGGCGGTATCATCGGGCTTCGGAGGACTTTTCAGCTTAAGAATGGAGGTAACCATTGCTATTACCTGATGCTTCTCCGCTTTTCCGTATCCTACCACCGCCTGCTTGACCTGAAGAGGGGTGTATTCAAAAATTTTAACACCCTTGGAATATGCGGTACAAAGAATCACGCCTCTCGCCTCAGCAACGGCAATACCCGTGGTTATGTTGGTGTTGAAGAACAGCTCC
>JAZRMT010000098.1:0-2934 GCA_045647805.1 Eubacteriales bacterium
ACGATTCTCTTATCAGAGGTGATAACGCCGTCCTTCATAGGAACGTTGAAGTCGCAGCGAACAAGCACGGTCTTGCCGGCTACTGCTACGTCCTCGATGTTTTTCTTGTTGTAGGTTGCCATTATTTTTTCTCCTTCAGGATATTTTTTTACCTTATATATAATATCATAACTAATTTTAATAGTCAAGAGCAATTCGTTAAAAAATTAGCAATGATTTTTTTTATTATTTATTTTTACCAAACGCTTGACATTTGTTCAATAAAATCGTATAATTTTAGATGTATTTCATTTTTAGAGGTTATTTTGATGAAAGAAAAAGAGGATCTTCGAATCAAAAAAACGAAAACAGCTTTGTTCGATGCATTTTTTGCAATGATGGAGGAAATGACCTTCGAGGAAATAACGGTTAACGCACTTTGTCAAAAGGCGGACATACGAAGGGCTACCTTCTACAAGCATTATTCGGATAAGCTTGATTTTCTCAACTCGATAACAAAGCAGCTCAGGCAAAGATTCGATCATTTACGTTGGAAGAGTAACGATGATGTCAATACAGCCGATTATTACGTTGCTTATGCAAAAAGAATCGTCGAATTTATTGACGAGCATTCAAGGATCATCGACAATCTTCTCAGAAGCGACCTACTCCCCGCTATTATCAACATTATCACCGAGCAAAACTATATCGATACCGCAGAAAGACTGAGAAAAAATCAGGAGGCGGGAATGAGGCTTAAGGCATCGCCCGAGCTCACGGCTATGATGTGTGCGGGTGGAGTTGCTGAAATAATTCTTCACTGGGTAACAGAAGGAAGAAAAACCTCACCCGAGGCACTCGCTGCAGAAGTAGGAATACTCGTTTCAGCTATTATATGAGGTAGATCATGGAATTCTTTCAGCCTATATTAAATCAAATGGTGTATCTTTTCGCATTCATTGTGATAGGATATCTTCTTATTAAGATCAAGGCTCTCCCCGCTGAGTCTACGGCAACCCTTTCCAAGCTTGAAAGCAAGCTTTTCATCCCCGCCCTTGCTCTTTATACTTTTATGAACAATTTCACCGTCCATATGCTCGGAGAAAGCGGCATAATTCTGCTTTTGAGTATCGGAATGCTGGTAATTATCGTTCCGATGGCAATTCTCGGCTCAAGACTCATCTTCGGAAGTGATGCATATTTAAAAAAGATTGCTACATACGGTCTTACATTCGCAAACTTCGGTTATATGGGAAACGCAATAATGTCTAACGTTTTCCCGGAGATCTTCCTTCAGTATAACGTATTCTGTATGCCGCTCTGGGTTCTTATATACCTTTGGGGCGTGCCGACGCTACTTATAGCGGATAACAAGGAGGGGGGCGAGAAGGTCAGCCTCAAGGAAAAATTGAAGCCGCTTTGCAACCCGATGTTCGCAGCAATGATCATAGGAATTATTTTCGGTCTGACCGGATTTACCGATATCATTCACCCCAGCATCACAAACGTAATCAAGGTGTCTGGCGACTGTATGTCTCCGATAGCAATGATACTCACGGGAATGACTATTGCGCAGAGTGACCTGTGGAAGATGGTTACAAAATGGCAGACTTACGTGCTTTCTGCCGTAAGACTTTTAGTCTTCCCCACTATCTTTATTCTAATCTTTGCACTACTACCTCAAAACGAGATCATCACCGAGACCTTCCTTATTTGCGCTCTCGCTTCTCTTGCGATGCCGCTGGGACTTAACACTATCGTTGTTCCCAAGGGATATGGCAAGGATACAACAGATGCGGCAGGCATGGCACTGATATCACATACGCTTTCAATAGGCACAATTCCATTGATGTTCTTACTACTAAACGTGCTTGTTTTGTAAATATTTAGTTACAAAAAGCCACGGAATCGCTTGATTCCGTGGCTTTCGCTTTTTATTCTTTGATTACTTATTGGAGTCGATGTAAGGGAGATAAGCCTTGAGATAATCAATACCGGAGAAGAGAGTGGTGAAGGTCATAATTGCCATCATTACATAAGAGAGTATGTGATTATCGCAGAAGAACGGGATAGCCGGCTCAACGATGAGAACGACGGTTCCGACCATCTGAGAAACGGTCTTAAGCTTACCGAGCATACTCGCAGCCACAACAATTCCGCTCTTGCCGGCAACGACAAGACGAAGGCTGGTAACGCCAAGCTCACGAAGAAGTATTACGAGAACTACCCAAACGAAGATAAGTGCCTGAAGCTCCTCACCGCGAAGAAGCATCCAAACGAGAATGGATATCATCGAGGAGAGAACCATAAACTTGTCTGCAAGGGGATCGATGAACTTGCCGAAGTCGGTAACGAGATTGTACTTTCTTGCAATCTTTCCGTCAAGCATATCAGTCAGGGCGGTCAGGGCGTATACCACTGCGGGTATGATGACTCCCCAGATCTCAATGTCACGCATAAAGAGAAGTACCGCAACGAAAACGGGAACGAGCAAGCAACGAATAAGAGAGAGGGTGTTGGGAAGGTTAAGTGAAGCTTTTTTCATTTTTGTCATCCTTTCATACTAAAACCTCGCCTACGAGATCGTAGTCGAGAGCCTCTGTTATTTTTACACTGACAAAGGCACCGGTGTTAATTTTTCTCTTTGATTTGAAGTAGACCTTACCGTCAACGTCGGGAGCATCGGCGTATGATCTGCCGTAATATACCTCGGCAACAGAATCGAAGCCATCAGTTATTACAGTAACGGTTTTCCCGACATTTCCCGCATTCTTTTCCTCAATAACGGTAAGCTGAGTCTGCATAAGTATATCGTATCTGTCCTGCTTGGTCTGCTCGTCTACCTCGCCATCAAGCTCTGCGGCGGCAGTTCCCTCTTCGGCGGAGTAAGTAAAAGCACCGAAGCGATCGAAGCGCGCTTCCTTGATAAATTCGCAAAGCTGACAGAAATCATCC
>JAZRMT010000099.1:0-7223 GCA_045647805.1 Eubacteriales bacterium
CATTAAGCGGTTTATCGGGTGTGCCGTGAGGTCGCCTGTCCGGAGCAGATGTGGCGGTTACCGTGTGTAAGGGTATTTTCGACGGATGGGTGTATGGCTCTTTCTGACATACGGAATATATAAGAAGCGCAGGGTGGCGCAACAGTCGCCGTGTGCTTTTATTTTTTAAGGAGGTGTGAGATGTCCGACTATAAGGCACTTTACAGAAAATGGCGTCCGCGTGATTTCGACGACGTTTGCGGTCAGGACGGTGTGACCGATATACTTAAGTATGAGGTTGCCAACTCCAAACTGTCTCACGCCTATCTTTTCTGCGGCTCACGAGGAACGGGTAAGACCAGCTGTGCCAAGATACTTGCCAAGGCGGTCAACTGTGAGAATCCCAAGGACGGAAATCCTTGTAATGCTTGCGATGCCTGCCGCAGCATCGACTCGGGTATCGCCACCGACGTTATTGAAATGGATGCGGCGAGCAACAACGGTATTGATCACGTAAGGGATATGCAGGATGAAATTGCATTTACTCCCGCTCTGCTTAATTACCGTGTTTATATCATCGACGAGGTTCATATGATGTCTACTCAGGCATTTAATGCACTGCTTAAGACTCTTGAGGAGCCTCCCGCTTACGTAATATTTATTCTTGCAACCACCGAGTATAATAAGCTTCCCACCACTATCGTATCCAGATGTCAGCGTTTTGATTTTAAGCGTATTTCATCCGAGACGATAATGTCAAGGCTCCTTCATATGGCAAAGAGCGAGGGGATAGAAATAACCGAGGATGCGGCGCGTGTTATTGCGAGAGTTTCCAGGGGCGGAATGCGAGATGCTATCAGCCTTCTTGAGCTTTGCGCAGGAGCACATACTCTGATTGATGAGGAGCTGGTATTCGCAACGGTAGGCAGCGGAAGTCGAGAAAGTGCTTACAAGATCATTGATGCGATCTCCCGTGCCGATTATACCACGGTCTACGGTGTTATTGCGGATATCGTGATGAAGAGCGGCGACCTCTCGGTATTTTGGCAGGAGCTGATCGACTCATACCGTGATATTATGGTTGTAAAAAACAGCGACAGGGCAAAGACCTATCTAGATCTTACCGACGTTGAATATGCTTCGCTTTCCGGTATTGCCAATGGGCTTACAATGTCCAGGCTATCCTATCACGTCAGCATTCTCGAGAATGCAATGGCGGATATGCAAAGGGCGTTCAATTCCAAACGGTCAATTGCGGAGATCGCATTGACACGGATGTGTAATCCCAAGCTTGACGGCTCCGGTGAAGCTCTGCTATTAAGAATTGAGGAGCTCGAGCGTGAGCTTTCCATGATCAAGCTCGGAGTTGTTACCCCTGTGGCGGCATCTGCTGAGAAGCGTGATGAGCCAAAGCCTGCTGTGGCGACCTCCTCCGTACAAAAAGCTCCCATAAAGGTGGAGGCAGAAACGAATAACTCTGATACTCCCGTCCTTTATTCGGATTGGGGCAGAGTGCTTGGAAAGATCACCGAGATCAAAAAGCCTCTTTCCGCAGGACTTGCAAGTGCTGTGGCACATAGAGTAGGGAAGGATTCCTTTGTGATCAGGCTTAAGGGCTTCTTTGCAAAGAAGATTGCCGATGATCCCACCGATTATGCGATAATCAAGGGCGTTATTGCCGAAACAGAGGGGAAAAGCAAGGACGAGATAAAGGTAGATATCGTTACCGCAGACAATGCACCCGCTCAGTCGGATTTTGATAATATTTTTTGATGACTATATTTAAGGAGATATAAAATGAAAGTAAGATTACCCCAGGGAATGGGCGGCGGCCCTCAGAATATGCAATCTATGCTCAAGCAGGCTCAGAAAATGCAGGAGGATATGGCTAATCTCCAGGCAGAGCTTGAGGAAAGGGAATACGAGGTTGCTGCGGGCGGCGGCGTCGTAAATGTTAAGATCAACGGTAAGAAGGAGATCCTTTCGGTTAAGATCGATCCCGAGGTAGTTGATCCTGACGATGTAGAGACACTCGAGGATCTTGTGGTTGCCGCTGTTAACGAGGCGATCAAGAAGGTTGAAGCTGTTTCCGGAGAGGAAATGCAGAAGATCACCGGTAATATGAGCATTCCCGGTATGTTCTGATATGGCTGAGTACATTGCGCCGATACAGCGCTTGATTGATGAATTCCGCAAGCTTCCCGGCGTAGGAAGCAAGACTGCGGCGAGATATGCCTTTGCCACTATGAATCTTTCAGAGACCGAGGCGGCAGGCTTTGCGGACGCCATTAACGCCATAAAGCGTGACGTTCACAAATGCCCCCTTTGCTTTGGACTCTCGGCTACCGAGGGGCTTTGCGATATCTGCTCCTCCGACTTGAGGGATAAGACGGTTATATGTGTTGTTGAGAATGCCAAGGACGTAATGGTAATGGAGAAGGTGAGAGGCTATCGAGGAACCTATCACGTTCTCGGAGGAGCGCTTTCTCCTCTTGATAACGTTACTCCCGACGACCTCACCGTCAAGGAGCTTGTCGGGCGTATTGAGGAAGGGGAGGTAGAAGAGGTGATAATTGCCACCAATCCCACCCCCTACGGAGATACGACTGCGGCGTATATTGCAAGAATACTCGAGGTGTATGATATAAAAGTATCCAGACTTGCCTACGGAATCCCCGTCGGCGGAGATATCGAGTATGCCGACGAGGTTACTCTTTTCCGTGCTATGGAAGGCAGAAGGTATTTCAATAATTAAATAAATGCTTTTAATGGGCTGAATCTTCGTGATTCAGCCCATTCTTGTTTCTCTTTCGGACTTTTTCGGGTTTGTTCAGATTTGACAGCCCGATTTTTTGTTATATTGCGGCACATTTATATTTCAGTCTAAGGTTGTCGGCGATCATTGCAATGAATTCCGAGTTGGTGGGCTTGCCTCGGCTGTTCTGAATAGTATAACCGAAGTAGGAATTCAGCGTATCTACGTCGCCTCTGTCCCAAGCAACCTCAATAGCGTGTCTTATAGCTCTTTCAACTCTTGATGTTGTGGTCTGATATTTCTTAGCAACAGTCGGATAAAGCACCTTTGTTACGGAATTTATAAGATCAGTGTCGTCAATGGTCATAAGTATGGCGGTTCTGAGATATTGATATCCCTTGATGTGAGCGGGTACGCCTATCTGATGAATAATCTTCGTTACCTGAGCCTCAACGTCGGGTGAAAGAGCCGCCGCTTCCTTCTTTTTGGCAATATTGGTATTTCTGATCTTGATAACCGATTCAAGATGTGAAATGAAGGAAAATTCGTCGAAGGGCTTTAGCATACATATATCTGCTCCCGCATCCGATGCCTCAATAAGTATACTTTGCTTATTTATCGGTGACATAAGAATAAAGGAAGGCTTTGTAAGCGAATCCATATCTACCGAGCTGCGGATAATTCCTATTCCGTCAATTCCCGTAATCCAAAGATCGACGATTACAACGTCGTACCCGTTGGATGCGATCTTTTCAATGGCGTTTATACCGTTGCCGGTTTCATCCACGTTTTTAAATCCGTTTTTCCCAAGAAATTCGATAAGTCTTTCTCTTTCTTCTCTGCTTTCGTCACAAATCAAAATTTTTGCATCTTTTTCCATTTGCTTTTTTCTCCTTGTTGATATAAAAATGGTAAATTATGGAAATTATTCCAAGTAAATTCATTTTACCACAAACTCCGCACACAAATCAAGATGTAATTTAGCGAAAATATTAACAAAAAATCTAACACAAATATGGTAAAAATTACCAAATCGGAATAAAAATCGACAGCAAGCGGCAAGCCGATACAGAAATGCCAAATAAACGACCAAAGACCTTTTTCGACCTTTTTTGGTACAAAACGCATACAAATACTGCAAGCTTGATGAATTTTAGTGAACCTCGGGTTTAAATCCGTGTTGCAGTCTGCAAAATCCGAATGTTGTATTTTTAATTCACAAAAATAAAAAAATTAATTGCTAAAATGCTTTCAAGTATTGAAATAATGTGATATAATGTTTATTGTAATATGAAGACGTTAGGATTGGAGATTTCTATGAAATATTATCCGATGCATATGCACCTGCACTCAATACATCAGCCGGGAGCAAGTATGGAGAGCCATATGTATAATGCAAAGTCGCTTGGAATGCAGTACATACACTTTACCGATCACGATACGAGAACCGGAAGAAAGTACAGCCCCGTAGAAAGCTTCGACTTTACAAAAGGAGAGCTCAAGTACCTTGACTGTAAGGATGAGGGATGCGGGTGGAATATTCTCGGTGAGCCCTCGGTAAGCTTTGAGAACGGTGAGCTGGTACTCTCGTCTCCCGGTGGCAATACCGCAGGAATTCGCTTTTTTTCTGACGGAAAAAGGCATACTTGGGCGCTTCTTTCGGAGGTAATACTTACCTTTGGCTTTAAATACGTCAGTAATGAGAATTCAAGGATAGTCTTTGACATTACTCTTTCGCAGAGACCTCCTGAGCACAAGGAGGCTCATTTCAGATACGTTATAGGAAAGGTATCCGATGCCTCCACTCACGTTTTTAAAGAGGTAGCAATGCCCGAGCCTGTGGGAGGCGTTTATAGGCTTAATATTTCTGACGATGTTGCAAAGGAAGAGTCTCTCGGCGGCCTCGATAACACCTTTTCTACCGTTTCGATCTACGTAGACGGGGATGCCGAGATAAGGCTTAACCGCTTTGAGATCAAGAATAAGTATAATTTTGACGAGCTTGTCTGCCGCCAGAGGGAGCTTGCGCAGACCGTAGGAAAAAAATACGGCATTAAGCCCTTCGTTACCTCCGAAATAAGCGGTGCGGGGCAGCACAAGAATTGTTTTACCTCCTCGGTTCCGATAATTAATTATTACGAACGTGATTATAAGATGAGCGAGGAGGATGCCTGCGAGTATCTTCGCTCCCACGGTGCGGTATTCTCGTATAATCACCCCTTCGAGGCACCTCGTTATAAAAGAAAGAACTTTACCCGTGAGGATATCGAAAATATTATTAAATACGAAACCGAAAGTCTCTCGGCGGTAAACGTATACGGAGCCGCCGCAATGGAGGTCGGTTTCCCGGAAGGACGAGGACTTTTCACGCTTACTGATTACTTAAGACTTTGGGATAATCTTTCTCTCCGAGGAGTGTTTATTACGGGTGACGGTGACAGTGACAGTCATTACAGTGACCGATCCTGGTTTGATGCTAACAATTTTGCAACCTGGATAGCCGCAGATGAAAATATCCCTTTCCCAATACCCGAGGAGGTATTCAATCAGTCGATCCTTTCGGGTAATTGCTACATGGGCGATCCCACAAGGCTTAAAGGCGACGTTGAGTTTTTCTCCGGGGAGCGATCCATGGGAGCGGCAATAAGAGCCTATGAGAGCTCTTATGGTGTCACCCTTCGTATAGGAAATGTGAATAAGGGAGCGAGTGTCAGATTCATCAAGGATGGAGAGCTTCTTCTTTCGGATGCCGTAGAGGGCGGTAATTACGAAAAAACAGTAGATATTACGCCCGATAAGGATATTTCATTCCTAAGAGCCGAGCTTTACGATACCGACGGAAGATGTATTATGCTTACCAACCCGATCTATTTTGTCAAGCCGAATTATAGGGGCTACGTTCCGCGTCACAGAGCGGGTTATATCGGCTCGTCACAGGAGAAGCGAGATGCCGAGCTTATGACCTCCGACTACAAAAAGGAAATTGAGCTGCCCGCATGGCTTAATACTATAAAAGGTAAGAAAATACTTCATATAGGCGACACCGAATCCTGGCGGTATCATTTTTACAGAAAGCTTATCAACCGGGTTCGGCCGGATGTAATCATTCACACGGGTGATATGTCCGATGAGGTAAAAGCGGGAAGAATGAGTGAGGTGAAGGACGAATACGTCTATAAGATTTCTTATATGGCAGAAATGTTGAAAGCATCGGGTGCCGAGCTGATTATCGTTCCCGGAAATAACGATATCTCAGAGGAAATAAAGAGACTTATCCCCGAGGCTTCGGTGGTAAAAAACAATACATTGATAGATCTTGACGGAGCAGAATGCAGAGTAGGGCACGAGGTATCGAGCATGATCTTTGATAAAAAGTGGTCGTTCTACGGTCACGGATTTACCGGAGACCATTGGGAACCTTCTATGAATCAGGAGGGGGGCGAACTTCGATTCAACGCCTGCTACGGCCCCGTTGTCTGTTCAATTAAAGACGGCAAATTCCATCAATTCAGCCTGACTGGCGTTAAATAAAAGATTTTCGTCGCGGAAAGCAAAGTCGATCGGCGGATATCTTTTGAAATGTTAAAGCCTTATACAAAAATAATTTTATTTTTCTGTTGCAAAACAAAAAAATATATGATATAATGTATTTGTGGAAAATTGGGTTTTCCGTGATTTGATATGATTAATAATTTAAGGAGAATATAAAATGAACACTAATGTTACCAACAACAAGTTCGTAAATGAGTGGATCGCTGAGATGGCTGCTATGGTTAAGCCCTCTGAGATCATTCTCATCGACGGCTCCGAGGAGCAGGCTGAGGCACTTCGTAAGGAGGCTTGCGAGAGCGGTGAGATAATCAAGCTCAATCAGGATGTACTCCCCGGCTGTTACCTTCACAGAACCGCAATCAATGACGTTGCCAGAGTAGAGAACAGAACCTTTATCTGTACCTCTAAGAAGGAGGATGCCGGCAACATCAACAACTGGATGGATCCCAAGGAATGCTACGAGAAGCTTTCCAAACTTTATCGTGGATCTTATTCCGGTAAGAAGATGTATGTTATTCCTTATTCAATGTCTGTTGTCGGATCTGATTTCGCGAAGTACGGTATTGAGCTTACCGATTCTATTTATGTCGTTCTGAATATGCTTATTATGACCAGAGTAGGACTTAATGTTCTTGATGCACTTGGTGAGAGCAAGGACTTTATCAAGGGACTTCATGCCAAAGCAGAGCTTTCTGAAGAGAAGAGATATATCTGTCATTTCCCTGAGGATAACACTATTTGGTCTGTTAACTCCGGTTACGGTGGAAATGTTCTTCTTGGTAAAAAGTGCTTTGCGCTTCGTATTGCTTCCTACCTCGGTAGAAAAGAGGGTTGGATGGCAGAGCATATGCTTATCCTTGGTGTTGAGACTCCCGACGGTGATGTTAAGTACATAAGCGCTGCATTCCCCTCGGCTTGCGGTAAGACTAATCTCGCT
>JAZRMT010000100.1:0-2577 GCA_045647805.1 Eubacteriales bacterium
GAAAGAGTTTTTAATCAGGAGGGCGTGTGGGACTACGTTCTCTCGGAAGAGCCTAGCATCAAGGAAAGGATCCTCTCCTTCTTCACCGGGGCAAGTAAGACTTATTCCTTCGACGATAAGGTATCTGCCGCCGCAAGAAAAGAGCTCGCAAAATACAGAAGGCTCTTCAACAGACTCGCGCAGAAGAACGTTGGAACGGCAGCAAGAGCTAACGCTTCAAGGCTCGTTAAAACCACGGATGATTCTAACGAGGCAAAAACGAGCGAAAATAAGGATCTAACAACCACAAATGAGCAAAATATGCACGTTAGTGGGAAGAGGAGCTCGTTAAAAGTTGTCGAGACAAATGGAAACGCGACTATTGTAAACCCTTATGAGATAACGAGGGAAGATGTTCTTAATTGGTTAGGCATGGCAAGAAAAGGTAAGTTAGATAATAGTACCTACTTCCCTGTTTCCAGAGCAACACCGGGAACAATAATCTCTTCTCTTGCTGAATATGGAATAGTTGTAGCTGATCAGCCGATGGCTATGCAGGCACAGAAAGCCTATTATTCACAAAAAGATCATAAGCTTGAAGCCGAGGAAATAATTGAAACGCTTGAAAAAATGTCAGAGCCGACGCTGATCATTCAAGAGAATGAACATTACGAAGTAACCGACGGAGTAAAACGGCTTATTCCTGAACGCTATGCAATTTTTGTTACCCTTGACACCGGAGAACAAAGTTTGGCAGTGCTTGAAATTAATGCCCAAATTGATGAAAGATATGTTATATACGACGGAAAAGGCGAAAAGTTCCATACTACCGTAACAGTTTTTAAACCTGATCCCGATTATGATTTATCTCTTCTCGATAGAGAATATACTAGAGAAATTGAAATAAAAAAAGATCTCAATGCAGATTTTGCTATCCTCGGGACACCCAAGACAAAATCCGCAGAAAGATCTTCTAATACTAGTATACCCGAAAAATCCGGAAAAAGCAACCCCTCTGACAAAAAAAGTTCAGAAAAATCTTCCAAAACGGCAGATACGGGCAGAAGGAGCTCTTTAAGCCCTATAAAATCGGGTGAAATCGAGAAGTGGCAGAAGAGAGCCGAGAAGGAAAGCGACAAGGTATACAGTAGGGTTGACGTTGAAAGAGCTTTCAATGCTACGGAATTTTTCAAGAACCTGACAGAAGGAGAAAGAGCCGAGATAGTAGATAACGTGACGGTCGGAATGAACGGTCGTTTTTCGGAGAAGCAGAGAGCGGGATATATTGAAGTGTGGGCAAACAATATTTACGCCTCTGTTTTGCAGTCGGAGAATGATTATTATGGTGAAGCGGACAGACTAGAGATCGCCGCCATGGAGCGTGAGATCTACCAGACCTTAAGGCTTATTAACGAGAAGTACGGTAAAAAAAGCAAGAGGACTAAACTCGCAGCGGAGCTTGCTAACCAGAAGGAACTGAACACCGAGCAGAAGGAGCGTCACCGTGCCGAGGTAAAGGAATACCAAGGCAATGTAAGAGAAGCTAACACAAAACGCAGAGAAGCCTTGAGGCGTAAAGAGGACTACTTCCAAGAGGTAATCGGGAACACCCGAGATCAGTACAACGAGCGCTTCGAAAAGAAGGAGCGGCAAGGAATACTCCATGGACGTTTCGAGAGAGATATACCGTGGATTTAAAGGGGATAAACAAAAGACCGTCGAGACACCACTCAACGGTCTTTTGTTTTTTTGTTTTGCTACTCTGCCTTAGATTAAACTCTTAAAACAGGATTATTTATACAATGGGCCGTATGCGGCACAGGCTCTGTAATCCTGACCTTCCTTATCCATTCCGAAGGCATTCCAGCATGCGGGACGGTAAATGTCTTTCTCGTCAACGTTGTGCATACAAACCGGGATTCTGAGCATAGAACAAAGAGTAATAAGATCCGCACCGATATGTCCGTAAGAGATCGCACCGTGGTTCGCACCCCAGTTGTTCATGACGTCGTAAGCGGTCTTGAAGGCACCCTCACCTGTGCATCTTGGTGCAAACCATGTGCAAGGCCATGTGTAGTCGGTTCTCTTCCAGAGCTTATGTGTTACCTCGTCGGGAATAGATACAGTCCAGCCTTCTGCAATCTGCATAACCGGTCCAAGTCCCTTAACCATATTAAGACGCATCATGGTAACGGGCATCTCTGCTCTTGTAACGAATCTTGAGGAATAACCACCGCCACGGAAGTAACCGAGGTCTGCGTAGGGCCAGGTAGTAGCCGCCATGCAGGTATCAATGTCCCCTTCGGTCATATCCCACCATTTTTTCATAATTGCATTGCCGTTTTCATCCTTAACCTCACCGCAGGCATCAACGCAGGCAGCACCCGAGTTGATAAGATGAATAAATCCATCGGATTCCTTTGCCTTGCCTTCAATGTCGTAGCCTGTAACCCTCTTTACCGCATCGCCCGACCAATAGGTACGAACGTCGGCAAAGATCTGAGCTCTGCCGGTGAGAAGCTTACCGAAGAGCATACATACACTGTTAAGAGTATCGTTTTCGGTTGCAAGAATATACGGCTCTCTTGCTCCGTTCCA
>JAZRMT010000101.1:0-7825 GCA_045647805.1 Eubacteriales bacterium
GACATGGCTACGATCCGACTTCGCACCTAGAGGAGTATAATTACCGTTGTTTACTCTGACTACGACAGGATTACCTTCGCCTGCAAGGATTTTTGCGATTTCTGCCGCTCCCTCACAGGTATCTCCGCAGTTACAGAAGGAGCCGGGGATGGTGGGATCAACAGAATCAATACCCTCACGCATAGCCCTGGCACAGCCGATAAGCGAGTCGATATTAGCTTCGTAGTAAAGCTTCATAAGAAGACGGCTGTCCTCATCCGATCCTTCTAGCTTCCCCAAAAGCTCCTCACGGGTGATCTTTTTTCCGTATCTCTTGCTTATCGCTTCGAGGTGAAGAGGGCAGGCACAGGAAGGATTGCTTCTTGCAAAGAGCCTAAAGTCGTCGTCAACCATTATTGAACTGGGCTTACGCTTGGCAATTTCGGCAAAGGCATCCCTTATATATGTTCTGAAATCCTCATCGTAAGGGCAGATCGAATAGGATTCGGTTCCGTTTACCGCAATAACGTTCTGGAATGGCGGTCTTACACCTACTGCATAGCCGTGTCCGATAGTTGCCTGAACAAGAATTCCTGCCTTAAGTCCTCTTTTATCAAGCTCTTCCTTGAAAAGGTCGTACTTTTCGCAAAGAATCTTTGCCTTGTTAACTGCGGGATTTCCTTCAGGGGAGAGCGTCATCTTTAAAAGAGCCTCGGTGGCAATTCCGTCTTTATACTGTCTTTCAATATCGTCGCATATTTCCTTAACGTGATCGGTAAACAGCGGCATGATAGAATAAAGATGCATAGTGGATTACCTCATTTTTTCTTTCATTATATCATATAAAGTAATATATTACAATAAAAAACGGCCGAAAATTTTTCGGCCGTTTAAATTTGCTTACAAAAGCTCTGTGAAATCACGGATATACTTGTCGCAAACAGACTTTATCTGCTCGGTAAACTCTTCCGAGGACGGATCATAAACTCCGTAAACCACCATACCGGCAGATTTTGCGGTTGTATCAGCACCCAGATTGTCGTCGAGGAAGATCACCTTTTCTACCGTTGTACCCAGCTTTTCGGCAGCCATTCTGTATATCTCGGGATCTGCCTTTGTAGTATCAAAGTCCTCGCAGCTCCACACGTTTGTAAAAAGCTCGTATATTCCAAGCCTCATTAAGCATGGATCAAGCATGTTATGAGGGCTTGCGGTCAGAACGTTCAGATTGTCTGCTCGCGCCTTAAGCCTTTTCAACACGTCAATCACGTTTTTCTTTGCGGGAATATGATTTGCGTAAGCATCGAGGGCGTATCCGGTAATCTTATCGGTAATATCGGAAAGGCTTTCCTTCATACCAAGCTCCTCGCGGAAATACTTTGCTGTTTTTTCATAGCCGAGAGGTGTAATGATCTTGATAATATCGGAGGGATAATTGACTCCGCTTTCATCAAGAACCCTGAGCATTACCGATGCGAAGGTCGGCATAGAGTCAACAAGCGTTCCGTCAAAATCGAATAAATATGTTTTCATCAGCTCATAAGCTCCAATATCAGGTAAACTAATCCAAAGGCAACGGTTATCAAGCCCATAAATGCAAGCATGGGCAGAAACATAGCCTTAACGGTAGAAAAATAGGTGCGCATCTGATCCTTGAAGGAGGATTTTGGGCGGGGTGCGGTACCCAAGGGATCGTTTTCTGAGTAACGCCTCCCGCTTATGCCTGACATATCGGCAATGGTTCTGCCGTCGTCAACGTACACCGTTTTCTTTTTCTTCTTTTTCTTATCGCTTTTACTCACTTTCAGCTATTCTCCTCAAGAAGATGGCAGGCGGCGAAATGACCGTTTTCGAACTCCTTATATGTAGGGGTAACGTACTTGCACTTTTCGGTCGCATAGGGACATCTTGTGTGGAAGCGACAGCCCTTGGGAGGATTTGCGGGGGAGGGGATATCTCCGTTAAGGACTATTCTGTTCATCTTAACGTCGGGGTTAGGATTGGGAATAGCAGAGAACAGTGCCTTTGTGTAAGGGTGAAGAGGATTAGAGAAGATATCATCCTTTGAGCCGAACTCCATAACCGCACCGAGATACATAACCATAATCTTGTCGGAAATAAACTTAACAACCGAAAGATCGTGTGATATGAAGAGATAGGCAAGGTTAAGAGACTTCTGAAGCTCCTTAAGAAGGTTGATTATCTGTGCCTGAATCGAAACGTCAAGAGCCGAAACGGGCTCGTCGCAGATAACAAGCTTCGGGTTTACCGAAAGTGCTCTTGCGATACAAATTCTCTGTCTCTGTCCACCGGAAAACTCGTGGGGATATCTCTCATAGTAGTAGTCTCTGAGACCGCACTTTTCCATAAGATCAAGCACGTAATCCTTGACCTGATTATTCGGTACTATGCCGTGAACCTTAACCGGCTCGGAGAGAATATCACCAACGGTGCTTCTCGGGGGGAGGGAGGAATAGGGATCCTGGAAGATGATCTGCATCTTTGTGCGAAGCGGTCTCATCTTCTTAGTATTATAATCGGTAATATCCTCACCCTCGAAAATGATTTTACCGCCGGAGGGCTGATGAAGCTTGAGGATCGCTCTTCCGAGAGTAGTCTTACCGCAACCGGATTCTCCAACCACTCCGAGTGTTTCGCCCGCGTATAGCTTGAAGGATACGTCATCAACGGCGATAAGCTCCTTCTGAACCTTTCCTATAAGGTTTTTCTTAAGAGGGAAGCATTTTCTTAAATGCCTGACCTCAAGAATTGCTTTCTCATCGTAGGGAGCGGTGTAATCCTGCTCCTTTTGAGCGATAAGTGCTTCTTTTTTTGTCTTGTCCTCCGCCTTATAGGCCTCAACGGTCGGATCGAGCTCCTCGGCAAATGCCGAGTTGTTATTCTTATCAGACATTTTCTTCCTCCTCTCCGTACAGATGGCAGGCTACGTAATGAGTAGGGCTGACCTGTACCATTCCGGGATATTCTCCGCTGCATTTACCTATGCACTTCGAGCATCTTTCTTTAAAGAAGCAATGCTTAGGCATATTTACGGGGTTGGGAACGTTACCGGGAATATTGAAGAGTGTCTCGGAATCCGAATCCATTGTAGGCTTCGACTTTTGAAGACCTATGGTGTAGGGATGAAGAGGATTATGGAATATCTCGGAAACCGTGCCTCGCTCAATAACTCTTCCTGCGTACATTACTACTACGTAATCCGCCATCTCAGCAATAATTCCGAGATCGTGAGTAATAAGCATGATCGAGCCGTCGATTCTCTTCTTCAAATCACGCAGAAGATCGAGAATCTGTGCCTGAATGGTAACGTCAAGAGCCGTGGTAGGCTCATCTGCGATAATAAGTCTCGGGTTGCAGGCAAGAGCCATAGAGATCATTACTCTCTGTCTCATACCGCCCGAAAGCTCGTGGGGATAGGAATTGTAAACACGCTCGGGAGCCGCAATTCCGACAAGCTCCAGCATCTCAAGGCTGCGCTTCTTTGCCATTTCCTTGGTTGCACCGGGAGTGTGGATAAATACGACCTCGTCAAGCTGGTTTCCAATAGTAAATACGGGGTTAAGGGAGGTCATAGGCTCCTGGAATATCATAGATATCTGACGTCCTCGGATACGGTGTATCTCATTTATGGGCATCTCTGCGATATCAAAGACCTTTTCCTCCATCTCATAGCGGAGAACCCCCGATCTGTCGGTAAGATGAACCGGCTCACGCCTCGGAACTCCGTCCTTATCAAGCAAGGGCTCATCGTTCTTATCCTTAAGAGTACGGAAGAGGATCTTGCCGTTTGGCTTACGCTTATATCTCGGAATAGGATTTCCGTGTTCATCTCGCTTGAAATCAAGAGACTTGAAGCGGATACTTCCGGAATAGATCTGTCCCTGAGGTCCCTGTAAAAGTCTCATAACCGACATGCTGGTTACAGATTTTCCGCATCCGGATTCACCGACGATACCGACCGTCGAGCCCTTGGGAATATTGAAGGATACGCCGTTTACCGCCTTGACAACACCCTGATCGGTGAAGAAATAGGTGTGCAGATCCTCTATCTCGAGGATGTTTCTGTCATCCTTCATTTCCGTAACGAATTCGCTCTCGTCAGCCTTTCTGTGCTTTTTCTTCTCTAGAGCCTTCATTACCTTGGCGTTATCCTTAGCAATCTTTCTTATCTCTTTACCGGAGAGGTAATGCTTTTTCTTTTCTGTATTCTTATTTGCTTGGGAACTCATAATTACCTCCTCATCTTCGGGTCAAGTGCGTCGCGAAGACCGTCACCGATAAAGTTGAAGCCGAGAACCGCAATGATAATACAAATACCGGGAGGGCCCCAAACGTTAAAGTAGTTGGAAAGAATATCGGGATCCTTTGCCGCATTGATCATAGTACCCCATGCAGCGTACTGCTCGGGAGCACCGAGACCAAGATAGGAAAGGGAAGCCTCGTAAAGTATCATACTACCCAGGCTGAGCGTCATGGAAACGATAAGCTGAGGCATTACGTTGGGAACAAGATGCTTGAAGATCTTTCTTCCGGTGGAATAACCCATAGCCTCGGCGGCAACCATATATTCCTGTTCCCTGAGAGAAAGGATCTGACCTCTTACGAGTCTTGCGGTTCCCGACCAGGAAATAAGGGTAAGGAAGCCCATCAGCCAATAAATCTTGTATTGGTAGTCAAACATTCCCATTCCGCCCTCACGCAGACCGTCTATAATCGTTCCGACTATAAGCAGTATGGGGAATCCGGGCAAGCACATGAGAATATCGCAAACTCTCATTATTATATTATCAACGATACCGCCGAAGTAGCCAGCAAGACCACCGAAAATAATTCCGAGGAAGGTTACGATAAACACCGCCATAAAGCTGATGCCCAGCGATATTTTACCACCGTTCATAAGTCTTGCAAGCACGTCCTTACCGGTCTTGTCGGTTCCGAGAGGATGCTTGGCAGAGGGGGATGAGAGCATGTTGTCGGTTAGGTTTGTTTCCATTACCTGATAGAAGGAATGCGTCACACCGTTCTCGTCGGTATATTCAACGAGCTTGGTGGTGTATTCAACCTTACCGTCCTTATCGATCTCTGTGGGCGAGACCTGATAGATGAGCGGTCCAACCCAGCAGAAAAGGAAGAGCGCAACGATCATAATAAGACCGACAACGCTGAGCTTTGAGCGGAAGAAGCGTCGAAGAACCATCTGCATAGGGGACATAAGCTTGAGATTCTGCTCGTGAGTTACCGTAGCTTCGGTGTCTTCGAGCTCGGTTTGCTCGGTTGCTTCGCTCTGAGCCTCGTAATTCAATTCTTTATTATCCATCTCGCACCTCCTTACTCAAGTTTAACTCTCGGGTCAACTACTGCGTACATAAGGTCTGCGAGCAGAACTCCTATAACGCTTAGAAGAGCCAAGAACATATTGTATCCCATTATGAACGGAATGTCCGCAACAAGCATTGCGTCAAACGCCTTGTTACCTATACCGGGAAGTCCGAAGACCTGCTCGGTGATTATTGCTCCCGAGAAGAGAGAGGGAAGCAGTCCTGCGAGTGAAGTAACAAGGGGGATCATCGTGTTTCTGAACGCATGCTTATAAATAACAACCTTTTCCTTCAGACCTTTGGCTCTCGCCGTACGGATGTAGTCTGAATTCAGAACCTCCAGCATATTCGTTCTGGTCATTCTCATTCGTCCGCCTATACTCAGTATGACAACTGTGACGATGGGAATAAACAGGTGCCACACCTGATCTAATAGAAGCGGGAGTCCGGAAAGATCCTTCGACGCATCTATAAGTCCGGATGCAGGGAACCATTCCAGCTTGATAGAGAAGATGTTCTTAAGAAGCTGACCGAAGAAGAAGGAGGGAAGAGAAATACCGATCATTACGATAACGGTAACGATATAATCGCGAACCGAATACTGATGTGTTGCTGCCGTAACGCCCAAGGGGATAGCGATCATAAACTCGAAGATGGTAGCAATAAGCGCAACCGCAAAGGAAACGCCCATATGGTCCTTGATTACCTCAATTACGGGAATTCCGTACTTGAAGCTTTCTCCGAAGTCAAATCGCAAAAGCTTTCCGAGCCATGCAACGTAGCCTTCGAATATGTTCGTATCAAGACCGTACTGCTTCATCATCGCGTCAATAAGCTCTTGGGACGTTTCCGCACCCGTTGTCGTTATAGAGGTAAGCTTCTGTGTAACGAAGTCAACGGGCATGCATCTGATAAGAATGTAGATTATCAGCGAAACGCCGAGCAATATAAGTATCGATAGCGCAAGTCTTTTAATGATATACTTTAGCATAAATTACTCCGATTACTTATTTTTGTAGAATGCGTGGTAAGCGTAAAGATCCGCTTCGTCTATCTCTTCAATGGGAATAACGTAGCCGTTCTTTTTCTTTTTCCTGTTATAGAAAACTATTACGGTGGTTACGGTTCCGATTGCGGCAACAGCTCCTATGCTGATGCCTACGATAAGACCGGTTGAAGGACCGCTTGCCGATGCGGTGGACGACTGTGCGAATTTGATCTCCCAAAGCCTGTCAAGAGGCGAGGAATAAGGATTGATTTCCTTCGGGAAGGATTCGGAGTCTATCACATTGGCGTTGTAAGCGTATAACTGCTTTCTCTGGTATACCGGAAGCTCGACCGCAAGGTCAAGAACGTATCCCATAGCCTTTTCGTAAAGCTCGGTACGTGTCGTGCGATCGTTTGTCTCGCGGGCGTCGTCTATGATCTCGCTCATATTGTTGAGTATCTCAATTTCTTTCCAATAGGAGCTCTCGTCCGCGAGTATCTGAGTATAACCCCAAGCCCTTACGCTGGATGCGTTGGAATTCTTGTGATAAACCTGATACATATCCGGATCAACCGTGGTACCCCACGCAGCAGCCCATACCGCAAGCGAGCCGGTTGACAGCTTCGTAAGTGCCTGGGTATCGGCGATTACCTCTACGTTCCAGCCACATTCATTCAGCAGCTTTGCAGCAGTCTGGAATACCTGATATGTCGGGTGATCGGTCAGGTTGGAGCCTGCGATAGTAAAGGTTACGTTAAGGTCGGATTCTTTATAGCTCATAGAATGGTTATATGCCTGAGCCATAAGGGATTTAATGTTTTCGATTGCCTTAGCCTCGTCAAACTGTATGTAGGGATATGAATGACCGTTGGTCTGCTTGTTTTGACCGCTCTCATCCTTGGGATAAGCCCAGCTAACAGTGGACATAGGCCAGAAGATCTGCTCGGCAGTACCCGCATCGTAGTACTGGAGCGCAAGTCTTGTATCCATCGCCGCCATTATTGCCTGACGGAGATAAATATTGGGGATCAGACCGGCATTGATACCGATATAACCGTATCCGAGCTGGTCTACCGTGATCTGCTCGTATCCCTTAGACTTGATCGAGTTAAGAATCGATGCGTTTTCCTTTGTGAGCTGAGGAGTAACGTAATGGACCGAACCGTTTTGCAGATTGGTCAGTGCATCGTTTGCGGGAACTATCTGATAACGCACCTTGTCAATATTGACGTGGTAGTCGATATCCGAATCCTTGGGCAGGCTCGCCTCCATGCTCTCCTCAAAGTAAGGATTAGCCTTGAAGTAAACGACGTTACTGCTGAAGAAATCGTTTCCCGTAACGTTATCCTCGTTTTTGTTGTTGGTTGCCATATAAGCACCGGCACCCATGGGAACGGTAACGTTTCTCTGCGACTGAATGGTATCGGTCATAAAGTCGAAGCTTCCGTACTCCACGCCGAAGTTGTTATCGGCTATGTCAACCGTATAACCCTCTGCGTAGTAGTGCAAGTCGGATCGT
>JAZRMT010000102.1:0-8153 GCA_045647805.1 Eubacteriales bacterium
GTAAAAATAACAAGTCCGAAAAGTAATATTATAAATAGCTCCTCCATATAGTCAATTAGGCTTTGGAGGGGCTTTTTTATGAAAATATCCTACATTAAATTTAAAAAAACAAAATTCTTAGATTTTGTTTTATCGCTTTTGCTGATCCTTACCGTTTTAATAAGCTCTTATATCGGCTCGTTTATTAAAAGATATAACTACGATGCGTTAAATGCATCAAACGAGCCAAGTATTCCTACGGTTATAATTGATGCAGGACACGGTGGGGAGGATCCCGGCGCGATCTCGAAAAGCGGAATACTCGAAAAGGACTTGAATCTGGAAATATCACTTATGATCGGAGAAATTCTTTCTGAAAAGGGCTATGCGGTTATTTACACACGGACCGATGATAAGCTTCTTTACAAGGAGGAAGAGAACGTTAAGGGAATAAGAAAAATATCCGATCTGAAAAACAGATGCAAAATCGGAGAAGAAAACCCCGAAGCAATTTTTGTAAGTATACATATGAATTCCTTTGGCTGCTCGGAGTATTCCGGACTTCAGGTTTATTATTCAACAAAGGAAAACGGCTCTCGTGAGCTTGCAGAAGCAATTCAGAACAGAGTTCGGGAGGATATCCAAAATGACAACCGCCGTAAAACGAAGCTAGGCAAAAATATGTATCTCATGGAAAACCTTACTAATACCGCAGTGCTTATCGAGTGCGGATTTTTGACAAACGAGGACGAGGCAAAGAGGCTTAGCGAAAAAGAATATCAAAAGAACTTGAGTTTTTCAATTGTTTGTGGTATTATAGAATATATAGAAAAGCAGTAGAATAGGAGCAATAATGAAAGGACCTAAAATCATCTTCGTCTGCCGTGAATGCGGTCACAATAGCCCGAAGTGGCTCGGCAAGTGTCCCGAGTGCGGAAGCTGGAATAGCTTTGACGAGGAGGAAATAATAGAAAAAAGCAATAACAGTGGCTTAAACAGAGGCAGAAATGCAAAAAGTCTAAATAAAGCAGAAAAGCTTTCCGAGCTTGAGCTACCGCAGTATATGCGTGCCTCTACCGGAATGGGCGAGCTTGACCGAGTACTTGGCGGCGGACTTGTCGATAGGTCGGCAGTACTTCTTTCGGGCGAGCCTGGTATTGGTAAATCCACTCTGCTTTTACAGATCTGCTCCGAGCTTGCAAGGACAAGAAAGGTGCTTTACGTTTCGGGTGAGGAATCAAAGGGACAGCTTAAGCTTCGTGCGGAAAGGCTTGGAATCACAGGGGACTCACTTTATCTTCTTACCGAGACGGACACCGATTTAATTCTTGACGAGTGTGAATCACTTAAGCCGGACGTAATAATTATCGACTCGGTTCAGACCTTGTCGAGTATGAGATTTACATCTGCTCCAGGAAGCATTACCCAGGTTAGAGAGGGGGCTATGTCGTTTATAAATTACGGTAAGTCCTCGGGCGCGGCAATTTTTCTCGTCGGTCACGTCAACAAAGAGGGCGGCATATCTGGTCCTAAAATACTTGAGCATATGGTTGATGCCGTTCTGTATTTCGAGGGCGAAAGAACCAATTCATACCGTATAATCAGGGCTATAAAGAACCGCTTTGGCTCAACAAACGAGATCGGCGTTTTTGAAATGGGAGACAAGGGACTTATCGAAATTCCCAATCCCAGCGAGGTTGTTATGGCAGAGCGGCCGAAAAACACCAGCGGCTCTTGCGCGGGCTGTGTAATACAAGGAACAAGACCTATTATCTCGGAAATTCAGTCCTTGGTTGCAAAATCGGTTTATCCTACGGGAAAACGCACCTCTGACGGATTCGATTATAACAGAATGTGTCTGCTTATTGCCGTTCTGGAAAAGAGAATGGGACTTAAGTTCTACGAAAACGACGTATACGTCAACGTTGCGGGCGGAATCGTGCTTAACGAGCCGAGTGCCGATCTTTCGATAGCAATGGCGCTTATCAGCGGTATTACCGACAGAGTGATCCCCGATGAGCTTATCGCCTTTGGCGAGATCGGACTTTCCGGTGAGGTCAGAGCGGTCTCTCATATTGATTACAGAGTTAAGGAGGCGGTGAGACTTGGATTTACCAAGATCATCCTGCCTAAGAAAAACCTCACAAGAGCTCTTAAGGTTCCCGAGGGAGTAGAGCTTTGCGGAGTAGGGAATATTTATGAGGTTCTCGTGCATATGAGGACTAAAGAAAAGCTTATCGAGGGATGAGTATCGCATAATAGGATTTTAAATATAAAACACGGACTAATTTGTGAAAAATACACAAACTTATGCCGTGTTTTTCTACGTTCGTGGAGCAAATTGTTGGTTTTTTAATCTTGAAATATTATTTTGATTATTGTATAATAAATGTAGATTGTTTTTGTGAGTTATTCACATCTGCATTTAATTTATCATACAAGGAGTATTCTTCTCATGGAAAATGTTTACACAAAAAGTATTCGTAACGTAGTTCTGCTCGGACACAGCGGAGGCGGAAAGACCTCTCTTGCAGAGTCTATGCTTTATATCTCCAGACTAACCGACCGACTTGGAAATACCGCTGACGGTAATACTGTTTGCGACTATGATCCCGAGGAGGTTAAGAGAGGATACTCGATTTCAGCAGCAATGGCACCCCTTCTTTGGAACGGTGCTAAGATAAATATTCTTGACGCACCCGGATTCTTTGATTTCGAGGGCGAAGCAAGACAGTGCGTAAGAGCGGCAGATGCGGCTATTATCGTTGTTGACGGTAAGGCAGGTATCGAGGTAGGAACAGAGCTTGCATGGAAGCTTGCTACGGATGCAGGCATTCCCAAGGCGTTCTTCATTAACCGTTTCGATGACGGTGAGGCAAGATTCCACAAGGCGTTCGGTGCTATCCGTGAAAAGTACGGTCTAAACGTTTGTCCTGTTCAGATTCCCATTATTGACGGTGACACCGTTATCGGATTTGCAAATCTTGTTGAAATGTGCGTTTACACCTTTGAAAAGGCTACCGGTGAGTACGTAAGAAGTGCTATCCCCGAGAAGTTTGCCGAGGTTTGCAATGAGTATCACGCTATTCTTCTTGAGGCTATTGCACAGACCAGCGACGATCTTATGGATAAGTTCTTTAACGAGGAGCCCATTTCCAGAGAAGAGGCTCTCGAGGCTATCCACCAGGGAATCATCACCGGTGACATCGTTCCCGTATTCTGCGGCGCGGCTCTTAAGAATTGGGGTATCAAGACCTTCCTTGACACCATTGCGGAATCCTTCCCCAGACCTACCGCTAAAAAGACCGAGAAGCTTGTTACAGCCGATGGCACCGAGGACGTTGCTATCAATCCCGATTCTGCCGACACCTCTCTTCTTGTATTCAAGACCGTTGCCGATCCCTTCGTAGGTAAGATGTCCTTCTTCAAGGTTATGAACGGTACTCTTAAGAAGGATATGGTTCTCAGAAACACAACTAACGGTCAGTCGGAGAAGTTTAATAAGATTTTCTTCCTCCGCGGTAAGAAGCAGGTTGACGTTGACGAGCTTTGCTGCGGTGATATAGGTGTTGTAGCAAAGCTTGCAAACACTAATACCAACGATACTCTTACAACTCTTTCGGCTGATATCAAGTATGCTCCCGTAAAATATCCTAATCCCTATTATTCCATGGCTATCAAACCTATGGCTAAGGGCGATGAGGACAGAATATCCTCCGGTATGGCAAGAATTCTCGAGGAGGATCTTACAGTTAAATATAAGAACAACTCCGAAACAAAGCAGCTTGTTGTTTCAGGTCTTGGCGATATCCACCTTGATATCGTGGTTTCCAAGCTTAAGAATCGTTTTGGCGCCAACGTTGAGCTTACCAAGCCCAAGATCGCTTACCGTGAGACCATCAAGAAGAAGGTTGACGTAGAAGGTAAACATAAGAAGCAGTCGGGCGGCTCCGGTCAGTACGGTCACGTTAAGATCACATTCTCCTATGGAGAGGACGAGGGCCTTACCTTCACCGAGTCGGTATTCGGCGGTGCGGTTCCCAAGAACTTCTTCCCCGCAGTAGAGCAGGGACTCAGAGATGCTATGCAGAAGGGTGTTCTTGCAGGCTATCCCGTAGTTCATCTTGCCGCTAACCTTTACGACGGCTCCTACCACGACGTTGACTCCAACGAGATCTCCTTCAAGCTTGCGGCCAACATAGCATACCGTGACGGTCTTCCTCAGGCTAATCCCGTTCTTCTCGAGCCGGTCGGTGAGCTTAAGGTTTACGTTCCCGATAATTACGTCGGTGACGTTATGGGCGATATTAACAAGCGTCGAGGAAGAGTAATGGGTATCGATCCCGCAGAGGAGGGAACTCAGGTAGTTCTTGCAGAGGTTCCGTTCTCCGAGATGACCGATTACGTTATCTCTCTTCGTGCCGCAACTCAGGGCAGAGGACGCTTCGATTTCAACTATATCAGATACGATGAGGTTCCCGCATCGCTTACCGCTAAGATAGTTGAAGAGAGTAAGAAGGATCAGTAAAAATATAAAAACGACTGTTTTTTTCAGGCAGAACCGAATATAGATCTGACAGAGGTGCATTGTATGTGTGCCTCTGTCATCCTTTTTTAATTAAATAATTCTTATATGTAAAAATAAAAAATATTTTAAAAAGGTATTGAAATACTCGTTTAAAAATGTTATACTATATAAGTAAAATAATATTCACGTTGTGAATTCATGAAAGGAAAAATATAATGCGTACTATATCAAGAATATTTTTGAAGATACTTGCATTGCTTCTTACCTTCCTGCTCGGATTTGCAACCTGTATCGCCGCAATAGTCGGCGTTGCGTTCCTGGTTTACTCAAAGGTATCCATCGACGTAGTTAACGATACGGGACTTGTACATATTGATACGAGCAAGGTAATTGATCCTGACGAGGCGGAGGTGCTTCTTACCTCGCTTACTATTGAGGAGCTTCTGACAGAGTTCCAGGACCTTAAGGATCTCGGAGACGATGCTACCATAGATCTTCTTGTTGAAAGATACGGTCTTATCCTTTCCGAGGAGATTGACGATCTTCTTAACGAGGATATGCGTAAAATTCCCGTGTTTAAGCTTACGAGCAGTGAGGGAATGACCATGATACTCAAGGCACAGACCGTTGGCTCTGTTCTCGGCTATGATAAGGTTCCTAACCCTGATTACACCGATACCAACGGTAAGGAAGAGTTCCTTTGGCTTGAAAACGGTGAGGAAGTTGGTGGAATTAACGGAGTTCTTGCCGATTATTCGCTTTATAAGCTTCTTTCCGACGGTATAGATACCTCCGGACTTTCCGAGGAGCTTACAATTGCCTCTATTCTCGACCTTTCCTCGAGAAATGATTTTGAGATCTTCTTTGAGGAAGAGGGTGTTCTTAAAAAAGCAGAGGGAGTTGCTCCCATTACTATTTGGTATAACAACGACGGCACTCGTACCGATAAGATCATTTCCTCGGTTGCTTCTTCGACCTTTAGCGACGTTGGTAAGACCTTTGAGTCTCTTTATATAGCAGACGTTATCGGCTACGTTTACCACGACGGCTCCTATTACAGCTATGATGTAAAGTATGACGGTACCAGAGATTACATAACTCTTACAAAGCAAGAGGGCATCACCTCCGAGTTTGCCGACCTTACTGTTAAGGCGGTTGCGGACGGCGGCCTTGATGACAAAGTTTCGGATATCGAGCTTTATAAGGTTCTTGGTTATACCCTCGGTAAGAACGGCAAGTTCTACGATGAAAACGGTGCAGAGGTTACCGGTATCATGGCTGTTCTTGCAGACGATAAGGTTGGTGAGATCGGTGCGAACGTCGGTCTTATTACCGTCGGTGAGGTTGCAGGCTACACTAACCATAAAGGTGTGTGGTATTCCACCTTCGTTGAAGAAGGATCTGCCGAAAACGTTGAGGCAAAGGGAATTCTTGCAGCACTTTCGGATCTTACCGTTGACGAGATGACCGATGAAGCTCTTCTTTCCGCTAAGGTTCAGACTATCGCGGTTGCTGACGTTCTCGGCTACGAATATGACGAGGCTACCGATAGCTATACTAAGGACGGAGCGCCTGTTACCGGTGTTATGGGCGTAATCGCAGGAACTCCCGTAAACGGTATTCAAGAAAAGCTCGACAGCTCTGATATGGGTGAAATCATCGGCTTTACCAAAAAGCCCGTTCCCGTATACGCAGAGGACGGAGTTACCCTTATTCGCTACGATATGAAGTGGTTTGACAAGGAAGGTAACGAGGTTCACGTACTTATGCAGAAGGTTGGTAATACCAAGTTTGCCAATGTCGGAACTCTTACCGAAGACCTTAAGGTTTCAGACCTTATTGATGAGAAGGACCGTCAGACAGGATTTATTGCTCTCGTTCCCGCTGATACCGGAATTAACGAAATCGGTTCCGCAGTTGGCGATATCTTCAATACTAAGACTCTTGGAGACTTCATCGGCAAGGGTGCGCTTACGTTCGAAGATCCTACTGTTGCTAACCGTCTTATAGAAAATGGCTTCGGAGATTATACGATTCCCGAGATGATCACGCTTCTCGTTAATCTCGATATTAAGGCTCCCGCTAAATAATACAATGTTATTTTAAATATTACAGCGCCGAACAAAATGATTCGGCGCTGTTTTTCTATAATAAAAGGCGGGACAAATCAATTGTCCCGCCAATCTCCGATCTGTATTCGGAAGACAAATATTCGGTTGTGCTTGAATTAATATCCAACCTTCTCCCAGCACTCGAAGGGAGCAGCAAGCTCTTCGGAGATGTAAACCTGAGTCTTCTTGGTCTGGAGCATAGAAGAGGGGAGGTAAGGAGTTACAGGACCGTGAGTGCAAAGACGGCTGGTCATTCTCTGCCAGGAGGAGAAGGTACCGCAGGTTGCAAGTGCATGAACCTCGATTCTTTCCTTAGCTCTCATAACGTCGAGAGGACCGATGGTTGCAGCGCAAGGAGGAACGTTAGCGATATCACCGGACTGACCGAACGTACCGTTAAGGGAGTTCTGCATAATGGTCATGGGGTGAAGCTTAACGATCTGAGCGGGCTGATTGAGCCATTCCTCGATGTCACCGGAGCCGATGAACTCGGGAATAGGATCAACGAATGCCATGTGGCCTGCCCATCCGGGAGAGGTAGACGCGATATCAGCGCCGGTACCCTCGGTGATGTCGTCGATGATCTTGGAGTAATCCTTGATGTTAGCGTTGGTGGGGAAGTGAACGTTCTCCATGGGCATGCGGAGCTTCTCGTCGATCTGGTAGTAGAGGTACTTGATCATGGAGTGAGCGAAGCCAGCCTCATAGGTGATGGGAGCGATGTTGCCGTTCTCGTCAGCCCACTCGTCCTCAGCAAACAGGTGAACCTTGGAGCAGTCAACCTGGAAGTAGTTAATGAGCTGAGCCAGAGGAATGTAGGTGTCGGGCTCGGGGTTGCCCAGGATCATGGTAGAGGTCTTACCTGCCTCGGATGCTGCCTTCAGGCGGGAGAACAGGGTAGCAATCAGCACGGGATGGGGATTCATCATGACCTTAACGTTGAACTCAGGATGCCACCAGGGCTCGCGCTTTTCCAGGTCTTTGCCGCTCAGGCTGCGGACATACTCACAGACCTTCTTGTCCTTGAAAGGAACAAAGTCGTGGGGCAGGAAATCAAACTTGGTTGCGGGATCTACAATAAAGTCTTTCATTGTACGGTCTCTCCTTTTAATATTACTTTTTTAATATTCATTTTGTGATCGACAAACACCAGGTCTGCCCGTTTACCGATGGCGATCTCACCCCGGTCGGTCATACCATAGCATTTTGCAGGATTGTAGGACGCAAAGTTGAATACGTCCACCAAAGATGCACCTGTGTGCTTCATCATATTGCGGCAAGCCACATCCAAGGTCAGTTTAGAGCCGGCAATTTCTCCTTCGTAATCGAAGTTGATATCGGTTACTCCGTCATAACCTTCCGGCACAGGGCCGTCAAAGACACAGGAATCGGATATCAGCAAGATCCGGTCATCCCCTTTAATGCGACGCACCAAGCGAAGCATATAGGGGTCAACATGGATACCTCTGCTGTCACAGATCAGTTCTGCATAGATCTCCCGGTTGTAATTCACCGTTTCATCTACACAAACGCCC
>JAZRMT010000103.1:0-8624 GCA_045647805.1 Eubacteriales bacterium
TCTGCCGAGATCGAGGTATCATCCGACTCTATAATGCCTTTGCTTTTCTACGGAGCAACGGGAGACTATGAGGCGACCTTTACCGACAGTCTCGGCAAGGAATATCAGCTTGAGAAGGTAGCCGTGAGAGGTGGTCGGATATTACCCCCCTCTCCTACTGCTTTGGATATCTTGGAGCTTCGATGCAGGGCTGAGACGGCAGAGAAAGAGCGGGATGCTATGAGAGATAGAATCCGGGAGCTTGAGAACATTTTTGACACCAATTCATTAAACTTTTTGATTAAATAAGGAGAAACAAAATGAAGAAAATTTTTGCTTTTATTGTCTGCGCAGTCCTGCTTATCTGCGCAATGTCCCTTTGTGCTTTTGCTGAGGGAGAAACCGTCCCCTATGTTGAGACAACCGTGGCAGTGGTGGAGACTTCGCCCGCCGTCCCCGAAAGTGCCTCAGGGGGCGAAATTTCAGGCGAGGGGAACATGCCCGATTTTTCAACCGAGGCTATCGTGGGATATATCAAGGAACACTTTGAGGAAATCTCGGTAATAGTGGGTCTCATTGCTTCGGCGTTTTACAATATCCGCAAGCACAAGCTGCTCAACAGGTCTATTTCTGCCACGAATAACAATGCGATCACGGTAGCTGAGAACAGTGACCGCGCCGTAGCTGATGCCGTTGGTCGAATGGAGAATATTGCAGCCGAGGTAGCAGGATACAAGGAAGCATTTGCCACGCTTATGGAGGAGTATCGAGCGAGCGAGGAAGAGAAGAAGCAGCTCTCGCAGACTCTCGGTGAGGCTATGAACTATATCAAGAATGCCAAGCTTGCCAACGTTGAGTTTGCCAACGAGCTTGCAGATCTGCTCGTGCTTGCCAACATCCCCAACTCCAAGAAGGAGGAGCTGTACTCTCGCCACCTCGCTGCGGTAAATGCTATTGCCGAAGCCGATAAAACGGAGGTGATAAATGATGAAGTCGGAAAGAAAGCGTAAAACTATTTACGTTATCCTCAAGGTCTTGGGAGTCGCTATCTCCTGCTTTTTCCCGATATGGGCTATCCTTGAAAGATTCCCTTTGTGGAAGGAGCATTACGGCGAGGGGCGGTCTTTGAGTGTTGGAATGATACTCGTGCTTTTCGTGGTAGCAATCATTTTCAGAAAAGCGGTATTCAAATATATTACCGACAAATTTAATCTCCATCATGCCCCTCCGATATTTATATGGCTCGTTCTTCTTATCGTTGCCTACATATTAATATTTATAGGCAACTTTATGAGGGATCTGACCACGGTTCTTTGGATGGGCGCACTCGGATGTGCAATAGGTACTGTTATTACATACATTGGCGAGAACTTCTTTGGAAATAAGGAGAACAAGGACGATGGAACCGGAATATAATTTTGATTACAACTTCGACTACAAGGCGAGTGCCGAGAACCGCAGGAATAACCGAAGAGACTTTGAAAGAGGCATAATTGCCAACGAGCCTGACCGTTTTCAGCTTAATGACCTGATGCTCGGTGCGATGGTGATTATAGCTGCGGTTCTCTCCTTCACTGACTTTTCATTCTCAGCGGGAGATTGGAAGAATCTCACGGCGCTTACCCTCTTCCTATATGTTATTACGATGTTTATCTATCGCAACAGGTATGCGAAGGGAATGAGTCGAGGAAGAAAGGACGAGGAGTACAAGCTGTCGCTGAGTGAGTATCGGAAAAAGAGAGCTGAGATCTCGGACAAGAACCTTGCAAGCCACGTCCCCGCTTTCTGTGTCTACTACAAAAAGCAGGAGCTGAGAGAGTACCGGGAGAGCCTTTTGTGCGATATTGAGATGGACTATGACGAGTACAAGGAAAAGTACATCACAATGCGGAAAAGGGATATCCTTAATCTTCCGTTGTCCTTAGAGGCAAAGAACGTTATCTTGAAGTGCAACAGAGCAAAGGCTATAAAGCTATATCCCGGCATGATCCTCAACGAGAGCGGCGAGTTTGACAGGGAAAAGCTCATCGGAAAAAGCGGCAGGCAGAGGGAGAGATCCGACAAAAAGAAGCAGGCGCTTACCCGCGCTGTATATGTGCTGTTCGGTGCAGCTATTGCCTTTGATATGATCTTCAATTTCTCGCTGCAGACCATAGCTCAGTGGATAGCAAGGATGCTCCCCATCATCATGGCTATCATAAGCGGTGATGACGGCGGCTTCTGTAACATAACGGTCACCGAGACGAATTTCAAAAAAGACCAATCGAGCGTTATAGGACTCTTTATGGAATATGCCAAGAGGAATAACCTTGTGGAAGAGAATACACCAACCAATACACCAACCAATGATTAAATAACATGAGAAGGACATCCTGCGCGGGATGCCCTTTTCTACTACATATTGGAGGTGGTTTTATGAAGGACATAGCTATCAGAGCCTTGAAGACGTTTTGGCAGTCTGCCGTTGCATACCTTGTGGCGATCCTGAGTACGCAGGGTGTGGATTTGTTTGAGCGTGATGTTATCGGGGGACTCTTGATAGGTGCTTTGGCAGCAGGTATCTCGGCATCTTGGAACGGAGTAGTACAGCCTATGCTCGACAAGTGCAGAGGGGGTGCGGTTAAATGAAGGTGTTTATAGGAGTCGGTCACGGCGGTAGTGATCCGGGCGCAGTAGCCAACAATACCAAAGAGAAGGACTTAAACCTATCTATTGCGCTTGCTTGCAGAGACGAGCTTAAAAGGCATGGAGTGACGGTGAAAATGAGCAGGTCAAAAGACGAAAACGATACATTAAGTGAGGAAATCGCAGAGTGCAATGCTTTTTCTCCCGATCTTGCGGTGGATATCCATAATAATGCCGGTGGAGGTGACGGCGCGGAGGCTTTCTATCATTACGGGGGTGGTAAGTCAAAAGATCTTGCAGAGAATATCCTATCCGAGATCGTGAAGGTTGGGCAAAATTCCCGTGGTGCGAAGGTGAGGAAGAACAGCCAAGGGAAGGATTATTACGGCTTTATCCGGGAGACTTCTTGTCCTGCGGTTATAGTTGAATGCGCTTTTGTTGACAATGCCACAGACCTCAAAGTTTTAGCCTCAGGGAGCGACAGGCAGAAGGTAGGACGAGCAATCGCAAAAGGTATACTAAAGGCGCTCGGTGTAGAAATCCAAGGCGAGAGGCTATACAGGGTGCAGGTCGGGGCTTATCTGCTTAAGTCTAATGCGGAGGCTGTGCAGAAGAAAATCAAGGCTGTAGGCTTCGATGCGTTTATAGTGAAGGAATAAGAGAAAGGGCATCCATTGCGGATGCCCTGTTTTTTATGTAGCTCCTATTATATCCATCATTAATGAGCGGATTCTTCTGCTCATCAATGATGGAGTTGATAGGAACAAAAAATTACACCTTCAATTTCACATCAATATCAATAGGTGGTGTAGTCCAACTGCCGCCTGTTTTAAGGGGATTTGGCTTGAGGCTTTTACCCTTACCATCGGGTCTGCCATTTTTCTTTGTTCTTTTTTCGGGGTTCTTTATTCTTTCAGGTCGTTCTCTATTATAGTCAATTCTTTCGATACAATCCTTGAGAAGTCTATTCTTGGACTCTGCATCTTTTTCGGGATCTTCCAATGCTTCTAATGCTTTCCTAAATCGTACTACCTTTTCTTGATAGTCAATAGGATCGGGCATAGATTTACGGGCGTTGCACATTGCCTCTTTGACTTCTTCCTTCTCCTTAAGGAGCTTTTCGTTCAGCATCTTAAAGATATGTGGTGGCATTCTTTGCGATTCATCAGGATGAGTTTGTGACTCCCACTGAGCTATTTCCTTTGCCTCAAGGTCTTGCATTTTCTTCTCAAGGCTCTTCAAAAGCTTTTCGTGGAGCTTCATAGCATCGCCTGAATTGGTCTTGATCCTATGCTCAAAATCTTCAATACATTGAGTCAAGATGCCTTTTACCATTTCAAGCATTTCATCATAGAGACAGGAGCCTGTGCCACAATGAGCTTGGTCATCACAAGCGAGCCTTGCTGTGCATCTTTCGCTTCCGTCTTTCTTCTTATATGTGCGAAGTGACATTGCTCGTCCGCATTGACAGTAGATAAGACCTGCAAAAGGGTTTCTTATACCCATATTCTGCCTTATTCTTGGGTTCTTGCCGAGCTTTTCCTGAGTGGCATTAAAAAGGTCCTCTGTGATGATTGCTTCGTGTCTTCCTTCGTATATCAAAAACTCTCCGATCTCGGACTTTGGTCGTGTCTTTTTAATTTCGCCGTCCTCAACTACTGTAATAGTCTTTCGCCAATTCCACTTTACCTTGCCGAGATAATGAACGTTTGAGAGCATATCCTTGAGGGCGCGATTTGACCAACTGTTTCCCTTTGGAGGTGTTACTCCCATACTATCAAGACGGTTGCAGATCGTCGGCATACCGAGGTTTTGCTTGGTATACATATCGAATATCATACGTACAACGTTTGCCTGCTCTTCATTGATGGCGAGAGTCGGGCATTTTCTCTTTCCCTCTGTTACCCATGCCTTGTTATATCCATAAGGAGGGACAGAGCCGACATAGTTGCCTTCGCTGACAGAGCGTAATGTGCCTCGGCTCATTATCTTTTTGATATACTCAAGGTAGTCGTTGCCTCGCTTTAGCTCTCGCTCAAACGCATCTCGGTCATACTCGTCTCGGAGATCATATATCTTATGAGGAGTGACGGCAAGTGTATTTGTATAGCGGAATATTTTGATAAGCCTTCCGCAGTCCTCGAGGTCTCCGCGGGAAAGTCTTTGAACGTCCACGACGATGACACCTTTAATCTTAGGGGACTCAATTCTTTTCAGAATTGTTTGCATATCAGGTCTATCCGCTATGGTTTCTCCTGATACAACCTCTCTGTACTTATTCTCTTCGGGTATTTTTCCACCGAGATTCTTCTCGCACCACTCGTCAAGGATAGCTTCATGTCTTGATAGGACCTCCTCAACGGTTAAGAGAGGATCGTCTGCTCTCGACTTACGCAGGTAGGCGATGAGTTCGTCAGGTTGTAGGTGTAACTCTTCTATGTAATTGCGGTACATGTTATCTCCTCCTTTCATAAATATTACAATATTTGCTTATAAAATTCCTAACCAAGACAGAAATTCAAGCGGAACAGCTATTATCATACCAATTACTAACAGCTTGCATAATATACTCTGTTGAATTGAATCATCAACGCGCACCTTAAAGCATCTTTCGCAAACCCACCATATTGTTATACAGATAATACTAAAAATTATGTACAGTAAATATAGAGTTATCATTGAAAAAGGAATCATCAAAAGTAAAGCCATTACAACTTTGCCGACAGTAATCTTCTTTTCAGGGTTTTCTGTGTTCTTTTCAGAAGTGCTTGAGTTATTATTTGTCTTGTTGCTTGAACTATTGTGATTTGTTTTATCATCGAAGTTATACGGACAGTCTAAGTCGCCATCTCCGTCCATATCGTAGTGATCGTGAGCTGAATAACCATGGTGATAGTGGTAGTCACCCGTAGATTTATCGTGATGTCCTCCATTTGAGTCCGTTTTTCCGGGATGGGCGGATGCAAAAACAGCAAGTAATAACGAACACACGACAGCAATACAAATGATTAAAAAACATTTTTTCATTTGTAAAAACCTCTTATTCTTGCTCCACCAACATATCCTCAAACTCCTTGGGGAAATTGACTCCGCAGGGATATGTGTCATCAGCTTCCCACTGAGGGTTGCTTGAGTCTTTCTCGTCTATCAGATCCCCATCTCGCAATTCTTCTGTGATCTGCTTAACAGCGAGAGCGTAGATCCTTTGATAGAGGTCCTTTAGCTCCTCGCAACGGGAGAAGCCATTATAGTATACGTCGGCTTGTGTGCCGTATTTTATAAGTCTCTCTGCCTCTTCTTCGGTTAATTCCACATCGATCCAAGTCTCACCTGAATCGCCTTTGCCGAAGGTGCAGTAAGCTGTGAATGTGAATTCTTTCATGTGCTTAATCCTCAGTTGTTAGTTTTTTGATTAATGTAGTAATTGTGGGTAGCGATGAGATCGTCCTTGAGGGTGTCAATCTTGTCCTTAAGGGAGTCGATTTTATCTTTCATGACGGCGTTCTCTGCGAGCAGGGAGTCTCGCTCGGTTTTGAGCAGATTGATCTCTGCTTGAAGGGCAACGAGGCTCGTACTTCCGATATAGAAGATTTCCCAAAGCTCTACGCCAAGGACCTCGCACAGGTCCTCTAACGTATTAACGCGAGGGGAGTCCTTTTCGGGATTTTCGGGATGAACAATTCGGTCGATCGTGTCAACGGAAACGCCGCTTTCCTCCGACCATTTTTTGTTGGAGAGCCCTTTTTCTTTTCTTAGCTCTTCAAGCCTGCAACGATACATAATATAAATGTCCTTTCTATAGGCAAATTTGCCTATTCGCACCGCAAATATGCGGATTTCTGCCGTGAATTTGCCAATAAATACCGCAAATTCGCTTATTGATTTTCGTTCACTGTCAATGTATAATTTAGTCAGAAAAACAAGTGTCGAAATCTGTTGACATTTCTGAATAATTAAATTATGATGGGATTATAGAACATACGTTCGCATCGCCAATCGTGAAGGGGGAATTATAATAATGACAGAAAACGAAAGGGAATTAATTAAACTTATCCGTGAAAACGATAACCCGGGACAAGCTCTGATGACAGCTGCTGTCATTATTCTTGGCTTCCTAAAGCAGCACGAATCATCTGAAGTACAAGCTGTTGTTTATCATTAGGTACTCGCCTGAACAGGTCGAGTAATACCATTTCTCCCTCGGTGAGCTTCGGTTCTTCGGGGGAGACCTTTTTAACTTGCCGCTCCATCGGCACATCGTAGCCCATAAGCCAAGCCTCGTTGACATTTAAGACCCTTGCCATATCATATACTCTATCTTGCTTAGGTTCGTATGCCCCACTTAAATATAAGCTTAATGAACTCTTGGGTACATTGGCGAGCTTGCAAAGCTCTGATTGTTTCATTCCTTTTATTTTTAATGCCTCGGAAATTCTTTTACTGCAAGGCTCAACTCTTTCCTTATACATCATTTCACCTCCTTCATCTATTTTCTATATAATACCATATAAGTTTGGAAAAATCAAGACTTTAGACGAAAAAAATCCAAAAAAGTTTGGAAAATTTCAAAAAACCTCTTGACAAGATTCGACAAAGGTGCTATAATCTGATCACAAGGTTTGGATAACCAAACCTTGAATACAAGTGTCAAAAGGAGACATAAAGATGAAGAACAATTATTCAAAGCTGCTTGGCAGGATCAAAGAGTGCGGACTCACTCAGGACCTGCTTGCAAAGGCAATCGACAAGGACAGAAGCACCCTAAGTGCGAAGCTTAATGGCAAATTCGCATTTACCACAAAAGAGATTGACGACATTTGCAGGGTGCTTGATATTTCCAATAATGAAATTGGAGATTATTTTTTTACCCGATAAGTTTGGAAAACCAAACAAGTCAAAGGAGGACGAAATGAAAGCACCAACAAAACAGCAGTTGTATGATCAGATTGCAGAACTTGAACGCATCAATCAAAAGGCAATCGAGGAAAGAGATCGAGAGAAAAGAAAGCGTTGGAACGAACTTCTTCCGCAAGCCTATGCGGAGTGCAGAAAACAGTTGAAGGCTGTTTTTCCAAATCTTTTAGCGATGTTGCATTTTGAACATGTTGACGAAGGTGGATATTGGTTTACCTTTCAGTTAACGAACGATTCAAGAGTACAGACTTATGCGGTTCGCCACGGAGATTTATAAGAGTGTGTGACACCGTAGGGGAACCCTGCATATCATAAAGGGTAAGAATTTTAATGGGAGGCAACCGTGAAACAAAAAGATACTTACAAAGAGGTCAGGGTTATAGAATTTTCCTGCGGAACGGCAAGGGTCTACATACCCGATATCACTCCCGAAGAACGTGAAAAGAGGCTTGCGCGGATAGCGGAATCTGCGGCGAAGCTTCTCTATCCCGAACTAAAAAAATAAAGAAAAGGAGAAGAAATGAAATACAAAGATGCGAGTAGTCCCGAGGAATATCTTGAGTTTGTTCTTTCAACGTGGGATGCGTATATAGAAAGCAACGGCGGGATTTGCAAAGCAATTCGAGATATTTTAGAGGAGAACCGAAGGCTTAAAAATGAATTAGAAAAGGAGAAAAACTCATGATCGAGAAACTGAAGTCCGAATTAAGGTCTATTGAGTATGCCATGATTGAAATGGAAGATAACGATATGGCTTGGAGCGTTGCATATACCAAGCTTTGGAGAGAGTGGCGGATACTAAAGAAAACAATTAAAAAACTTGAAAGGATAGGAAAAAAATATGACAAGCATCAGAATTAAGAGACTCACACTTGAGAATTTCAAGTCTCACAAGAACCTCACGTTGAATTTTATGGGAGGCAATGCCTCAATCTACGGCGATAACGCCACGGGTAAGACGAGCATATATGATGCCCTCACTTGGCTTTTGTTCGGCAAGGACAGTCAGGGTAATGGCGAGAAAAACATTGAGATCAAGCCGCTCAACGTGTTTGGAGAGGTAAAGGACCACGATGCGGTCACCTCGGTTGAAGCTGTTCTCCTTG
>JAZRMT010000104.1:0-41527 GCA_045647805.1 Eubacteriales bacterium
TGCCGCTTTTAACCGCTTCTATCACGAGTGCAGTATTGCAAACTGCAAGGATGCGGCTCTCAAGTCCTCGAGAATAGCTCTTACCAAGGCGACCAGTCAGGTGCTTCGTACCGCTCTCGGTCTTATTTGTATGCAGACACCCGAGAAAATATAATTATTCAGCCTTCCCCTTTGGTGAAGAGGGACCGCATAGCGGTGGATGAGGTAAACCAAATTGTTAATAATTTTTAGGAGATAAATAACTATGTCAGGACATTCCAAATGGAATAACATCAAGCACAAGAAGGAAAAGGCAGATGCCGCTAAGGCGAAGATCTTTACCAAGATAGGTAAGGAGATGGCTGTTGCAATCAAGGCGGGCGGCCCCGATCCTAACAACAACTCGAAGCTAAGAGATCTTATCGCAAAGGCAAAGGCAAACAACGTTCCCAACGATAATATCCAGAGAACCATCAAGAAGTTCTCGGATAACTCCGACATCAACTTTGAGGAGATCACCTACGAGGGCTACGGTCCCTCGGGCGTTGCGATCATCGTTGAAACCCAGACAGACAACCGTAACAGAACTGCGGGTAACGTAAGAGCCGCATTCTCCAAGTACGGCGGAAACCTCGGTCAGAACGGCTGCGTAGGCTATCTCTTCGAGTCGAAGGGCGTAATTACTATCGTGGACGAGGATGATGAGATTGACGAGGACAAGATCATGGAGGATGCTCTTGAGTGCGGAGCAGAGGATATTAAGTCCGACGAGGGCGAGTATACCATCTACACCGATCCCGACGACCTTGATGCAGTTCGTGATGCAATAATTGCTCTCGGCTATAAGATCGAGACCGCAGATATTGCCAAGGTTCCCTCTACCTACGTGGAGCT
Source organism: Eubacteriales bacterium (assembly GCA_045647805.1). Lineage (GTDB taxonomy): Bacteria > Bacillota > Clostridia > Oscillospirales > CAG-272 > UBA1740. The sequence goes on from JAZRMT010000104.1 coordinate 874, forward strand.
TACCTCTGAGGAAGACGTCGAGAATATGCAGAAGATGCTCGACAAGTTCAACGAGGACGACGACGTAAACGCTGTGTACCACAACTGGGATAATTGATAATTTTAAAAAATAAGCCCTGTCCAAGCCTAAGTAAGGCAAGGATAGGGCTTATTTTTTATTTGTTTACGCAATATCGGCAGGAGACATACCGGTCTCGCTTACGAATGCCTTATAAAAATGGCTGTAATCATAATATCCGAGCTCAGCAGCTATCTGCGACTGAGGGATCTTCGCCTCGGTGAGGAGAGTCTTTGCATAATTGATCTTAGAGCGGCGTATGCACTGCGTAAGTGTGCGTCCGGTCTCATCCTTGAGAAGCTTGTTTATATAATTTCTGTGATATCCGAATTTCTTTTCGAGAAGCTCTGCGGACAAATTCTCGGTTGCATTCATATTAATGTATGAAATAATTTTCTCAGCTCCCTGATTTTTCTTCCTTTCCTCGCTGACAAGAAGGTTGTAGATCAACTGCGAAATTGCGATCTTGGCAAAAAGCTCGAAATAAATACCGTCCTTGTTGCTGGAAAGCAGTTCGGAGAAAAGATGACCGCAACCGGCATTCTTGAACACACGGTTGTGTCTCAAAGCCGCACCGTCGGAAATGTAAGGCTTTTTAGAGCAGAGAGAGGGGATGAAATCCTCCTTGAACACGCAGGAGCTTACACGGTCAGATGCGTTTGAGTTAGAGCTTTCAAGATCAAAGAAAAGATTGATGAGAGAGAAATCCTCCGTAACGTTAAAGCTGTATTCCTCACCCGGTACAAGGAACAGAACGTCTCCCGCACGGCAGGTTTCGGTTTCTCCGCCTATATTTATTTCGACGGCTCCGTTTGTAAAATACAAAGCTCTGTAAACGTATTGGGTTTTTAATTGGCTCATATTCTTTGCGCTTTTTTCACTGAAAAAGCAGTTGTATGAGCTGACAGAATAAAATTCGGGAGAAATATCACAGCTTTTCATCTTTTAGACTTCCTTTATTAAATATTTGAATTTTACATAACAGAAAACACAAAATACAACATTATTATAGCACAACTATCAAAATATGTCAATAGTAAATATTTGAAATTTACATATTCTGAAAAATATTTTTGTTGTTGACATAAAGCGTAAAAAGATGTAAAATATCCTTGTAAATAATTAAATGAAGGTAATGATATGTTAAAAAATATTGATAAAAGCTATTTCCCCGGCTGGGTAAGAAAGGCGGTAACCTTTACAATTGATGACGGAGACATTGTAAATGATAAGAAATTTCTTGACATTGTCCGTCCTGCTCGTATTCTCGGAACGTTTAATATTTGCGGAGTTGACAAAATGACCGCGGAGGAATACCGCAGATTATATGCAGGCTACGAAATAGCCAACCATGTGAAGCTTCATCCCGAGCTTTTCGTTCCCGGAGTTGATTATAAATTCTCCGGTGTACCCTTTTGCAAGGAAACTGCGGATAAAGCTACTCTTTACCCCCATGAAACTAAAGAGGGCGTGTGGTACGTAAACGGTAGTTATTACGGTGTAAGCTCCGAAAGATGGTTCCGTATTACCGACTGCGACACCTATATTCGTCTTATCGACGAGGCTAAGGTGGAGCTGGAGGCTGTTTTCGGAGAGGGAAGCGTGAAGAGCTTCGTATGGCCTTTCGGTCAGCAGAAGGATCACGTAAAGATTACCGAATACGTGGAAAAGGCGGGCTACTACGGTGCGAGAAATGCCGGTAGACCGCTTGATAACTTCAATCTTCCGGAAAACAGAATGGATTGGAGATATTCTGCGTGTGACAGTGATCTTCTTGCGAAAATGGAGCAGTTTGAAGCACTGCCCGATGACGGAAAGCTGAAATTCTTCTCATTCGGAGTTCATTCTATCGACTATGAGCGAAGCGGCAGATGGGGAGAACTTGCAGAGTTCGCAAAGAGATACGGATGCCGCACCGAGGAATTTTATTACGCCACTGTGGGTGACATCTTTGAATATGAGGATGCAATAAATTCACTCGTTATTACCGACAACGAGATATATAATTCCTCGGACAAAACTCTTTACCTTAAAATAAACGGTGAAAAAACGACACTTGCCCCTAACAAAAGACTGGAAATATAAAAGAAAAAAGCGGGTAGCTCAGGTTTAAACTGAGCTACCCGCTTTGATCGCTTTTTGACGTTTTTCTTTATTCTTTTGTCATTTTTGGTTACGCCTAAACTCATCGGGCCCTTTTTGTATATTAAATCTTAACGGGACTTTTACCAACAAATTCCTTTACGCCAAGTGATGCGTCAACAACCGCTCTTGCGGCAGATGTTGACTTCGTGTAGGCGTTGATATAGGTCTGAAGGAAGGGAAGCTCCGTAAGCTTGTAAGGATCACCGAATGAGACGAACACAAGATTTTTGTTCTTGAAGATATATCCTCTCCAGAAGGTCATCATGCTGTTCCAACCAAGCCTCAGGCTGTTTCCCGTACCGTTAGTTGTGTCGAAAATTGATGAAACAAATACCGCATCAACCTTCTCAATAATCTCGTCAACTCGGTAATGGGAGGGATTGGTCATTCTGATCACCTCAAATCCCCTTGCTTCAAGCTCGTCCGCAAGTGCGGGGAAGTCGTCGTCCGGTGAGTCCTTTTCCTTTGGCGAAAGGGTAATGACCAATATCTTTGATCTCTCTTTAAGATTCATGGGCAGAACGTTAGCAACGTTACGCACAAGAGTAACGCTCTTTTCCCCGACCGAATCAATAAGCTTTTTTGCAGTCTCGGCATCATTTTCGCCATGGACGTATTCTCTGTCCTCGAAGAGCCCGAGCCTTGCCTTCATCCTGACAACTCTCTCTGCCGCATCAATAAGTCTCTCTCTTTCAAGATAGCCCGAATGAAGTGCTTCAAGTATTCGTCTATGGTCATCCTTTTCGGGGAAGAGTACAAAGTCGCCGCCTGCTCTTAAGAATTCAACCGAGAGTCTGTCAACAGGAACTCTTGCCGCCGTACCTATCATGCTCATAGCATCCGATACAATACAGCCGTCAAATCCAAGCTCTCCCTTTAAAAGATCGGTCATAAGAGGCTTTGAAAGCGTAGCAGGCATATTTCCGCACTCGTCAAGGGTGGAATCATACCAGGGAAGAGCAATGTGAGCAACCATTATAGCCTCTGCTCCTGCTTTTATCATCTCCTTATAGACCTTGCCGTAGGTTGCCATCCACTCTTCCTTGGAGAGCGAATTAACCGTGGTACAGAAGTGCTGATTCCTGTCGTCAACACCGTCGCCGGGGAAGTGCTTAAGTACCATAAGCATATTTCCTTCACTCTGCATTCCCTTGCCGTACGCACCTGCCGATCTTATGACAAGCTCGGGATCGTCGGATGCGGCTCTGGTGTTGGTAACAGGATTGTTTGGATTAAAATTAAGATCAACAACGGGAGATAATGGCAGATGAAAACCGAGCGACCTTGCAAGCCTTGCGGTATATTTTCCTACCTCGAAGCAAAGCTCCTCGTCTGCCGTTGCACAAAGCGACATCATGCTTGCCGAATAGTCCCTTGTCGAGGGATGAAATCCGGGCCCGCGCTCAACGTCGGCAACAATAAAGCAGGGAGATTTTGAATTCTCCTTAATTGCTTTTTTCAGAAAATCTCTCTGCTCGAATGAGAGATTATTGGCGTAGAAGCTGGATAATTTGTTTTTCTTAACTGCGAGAAGCAACTCCTCGTTGCTGATATCCTTAGGAAATTCCCAGGACAATATCTCGCCGACAAGCTCCTCGTCGGTAAGTGAGGCTACGTAGCCCTTAACGTCAAAATCATTCATTCAAGTTTCTCCTTATCAAAGCACGAATTCCATCTTGCTTGAGTTGTCGAACACTATGTAATGGAGGAAGTTGAAGAAGAAGCAATGGTTGAAGTAACGCTCGATCTCGCATTCACGTTTTCCGAAGTACTCCTCAAATTCCTCGTAAATAGCCTTTGCCTCGTCATCAAGACCTCGGGCTTTTTTAATAACGAGCTTACCGAGCCATCTGCAAAGCTCGATATAGTGCTCAAGAAGTCTAACCGACACCGTTTCTACTCTTACGTCGCTGTCATAGTGGCTCTTGACAAGCGCCTCGCCTTCCTTTAGCACAGAGGAAAGCTCACCTTCGATTTTATCTGCGACCGAGGGGTTGTAATAAACCGAAACGTTGGGATTTGAAGAATCCTTTTTAGACATATAGGCAAAACTTATGACCTCTTCAAGCTTTTTGAAGAAATCAGCAAATTCCTTGTGATCCTTGCCATAAGCGTGCAAGAAATAATCCTTGGCGATCTCCTCTGCGGAAAGCGAGGTGTCAAAGAGTGTTCTACCGAGAGTATAGAACTGTAAGCCGTTGGGAAGGAAGGCTCTCATATCTCCGTCCTCGACAACGCCGCTGATTCCCATTTTTTCGTAAAGACATATCTCGTCATGAATAATTTTTGCGTGCTTAAAACGGGAAAGGTCGTCGTATTCGTTCCAGCAGAAATGATATTCGAAGGCAAAGGCGGGGCCCTTAAAGTTCTCACGCCAATCGTTGTAGAAGCCTAAGAATTCCTCAAGCGTTCTTGCAAGATAAACCTTGTTTCTTTCGTATTTTGAGGTAGTTTTTCCTATTTCACCCTTGGGAATGCTGTCATAGTAAGCTCTTGTGAAGGGTGCGAGCATAAATATAAATCTGTCCTGATTCCTTATCCTTGACTCGGTAGGAGCCCAAGAGGTGTCAACGTAGGATAGAAATACGATCTTAGTGTCGATATTTCTTTCCGACATCTCTTCGTCGATATCGTTGAGCAGATCAACGTACCAGTCGGAGGCAGTCTTTTTCTGACATTCACTGCACTCGCAATGATTGTTCGTTCCATCGGAGAGCCAAACGTGAAGAACGTCTACGTTCCTGTGTCCCTCGGCGTAATCGGCAACGTATTTTGCAACCTTCCCTCTTGCCACGCTGTTCGACATACAGAAGTTGGTGTTGATCGGAACGCCATGGAAGAAGCCTCTCTTGCCATCGACCTCGGCAAGATACTTTCTCGACTCCTCGGGGATAGCCGATTCGTCGGTATGATTCCAAGAATGGCAGGAATCAATACCGAAGGAGTCGATGCAGAAGCCGTGACCAACGTCGTGGAATACAAGACCTCTCTTTTCCGCCTCGCACTCTGTTCCTCTCTTCCATTGAAGAATGGTTTCGTTAGTGACCTTTTCGGGAGGACGGTTCTTGGTGTTTCTCCTGTGATCGTAATAGCTTTTGGTATAGAAAACAGGAACACGGAATTCAACCATAAAGGTATTCATTCCAATCTTGGGCAGAAAATCAATAAGCTCAAGATTCGTCTGATAGGAAGCAGCCGTGGTGTTTGCAAAGCCTCTGTAACGGCAGGAGGGTTTGATCATAAATTCGACGGGATTGATTGCCTTTCTCGGAATATACTCTCCGTCGGGGCCGGGATAGAGCCACCTGAGTCCGTTCCTTCTTAAATATTCATACACCGCAAGAAGTACCGAGCGTGTGTTGATACCTGCAATGATTCCGCCGTTCTCTGAACACGCAGCAAAAAGTGCGTCGTCGAATTTTTCGTCCTCAACAGTCTCTTCTATTCCGAAAGCCGAGAAAAGACCGAGGCGAAATCCGTCGGTTGCAAGTGGGTTGTAATCCACCTCGATCCCCGACAAATTCGGCATCATCATTCTTAAATATTTTCTTAATTCTTCTGCCGCAAAATCTATTGCAGAGCCTTTTGAAACCTTGTTTATTTTCAGCATTATATAACCCTTCTTTGCTAAAATGTAAATAATTGTTGTAAAAACTCGGCTAAATTAGTTAAAATCAAAGGAAATGACGGGAACAAATCCGCTTTCGTCTCTACCGTTCTTCGCAACGAGGGTGAGAGTGTCGAGCTCTTTTCCGACCTTGATGTCGTATGCTCTTTTTCTGTTGTTTTCAACCGATATAATATCCACTCGCTCTCCGTCGAGCTCTCCGTAAATTTCAAAGCTCTCACACAGAGTTTCGGGAAGATAAAGATCGGGTGAATCAAGACGAGTGCACGCCCTTGTGGCAAGCTTCTTTTTGCCAAGATCGCTTGAGAATACAAGATGAACAGACTCGATATTTTTTCTTTCAAAGCGGTAGCTGATAGGCTCGCCGAGCTTTACGGGGTACTGTGCAGTATCGTCGCTTGTGCCGTAAAGCCTGTGTGCTCTGTCCTCACCGTTTCTCAAAAGCTCCGGAGCATTAAGCATAGCCCTCTTGCAGGCATCGGAGATCTTTCTTCTCTTTGAGGGGAGGAAGCAATCGCCCTGCATAAGCGAGTCCTGAAGCTCCTCGATTCTATCAAGGTAAACGTCGTGAGGTGCTATACCGTATCTTGCCGCTATTGTTGCCGCACGTCCAACAGCCTCACCGAGAAGTGCGCAGGTTGGCATAACTCTTATACTGCTCATTGCAGTATGTGTCATGCTGATGTTTCGTCCCGCAAAGAAGAGATTGTCCACGTTTTTTGAATAGAGCGCACGGTAGGGAATAGAGTAGGGGGGATTTACTGCAAGGCTTGACCAATAAGCACCCTTTGTGAAAAATCCTCCGGGGAAATGATCGTCAAGCGCCCAGCCGCCATAGGCTATCTCGTCATCAAACACGACTCCGCCCGTAATATCTCTTTCCGTTATGATGTATTCTCCGACCATACGGCGAGACTCTCTTTTTCCGGGTAGGAAGCCAAGGAAATCCAGCTCCCATTTTGAAGAATTGAAATTACCGCTGTTTTTTATGTAATCCCAGGTTCCCGCCGCAAGACCGACAAGCTCGTCACGTATTTCTTCGGTATCCTTTATGCAATCTCGGTCTCCTCCAAGCTCAAGATACCAGAAATTCTCGATATCCTTGTAAATATCGGGGTCTCGTCCGATGAAATTCTCGGCATCAAGCTTTGCAGAAAAGGACGGGGGAATATATTTAATATCCTTAGTCGTCTCTCTTACTCCAAGCAGACAGGACATACCCATAGTCATGGAATCTGCCTTTTCTACATGAGTGTTTTCTCCGAACTCGTCACGACTTTCTCTTCCCATTCGGAATTCCGCTCCCGTAAGAGGTGCAAGAATACTGTCGCCCGAGCAGTCGGCATAGAATTTTGCATCAACGTCGAAAAATGTCTGCGTTGTCATCTGATAGCCGCTTATCTTTTTTATCTTAATGCTTCTTCCGTGAGCAAAATTTCCTTCCTCCGTTTCTGCATCCATACAGGTGCAGTTAAGAAGAAGTGTGATATTCTTTTCTTTCTTTACTATCTCGTAAAGAACGGTATCCCACACAGCATAGCTTTTTGTCGGATTTCTGTAAGCGTTCTCAAGTAATATTTCTTCAACGATTCCGGTCTCACGGTTGTTTTGACCGGCGGCACCGCACACCCACATTCTTATTTCCGATGATGCGTTTCCACCGAGAACAGGTCGCTCGTGCATAAGAACGACGGATGAACCCTCTCTTGCCGCCGAAATTGCGGCACACATACCTGCAAGACCTCCGCCAATAACACAAAGATCGCATTTTATCTCTTTTCTGTTAAGCATAGTATTCTCCTCTTGACAAAAATGTTAGATTCAATTATAATTATATTGCAAAAAACTGATATTTTCTATTAAAAAAATGCAGAAAAATAAGAAGAAAGTGCAAAATGGAAAAATTAATTAAAAGTATAACAAATTATATTGATTACATAACGGAAAATAACCGCCTTTATCTCTCTGTTCATTTTGCTCCGTCGGCGTTCGACGTTCTTGACGGAAGAGTTATCGACGCACTTTCACCGTATATAGCACACAATAATCTCTATTGCCGCTTTGTTAGAAGTGATCCTGAAAGACATAAATGCTGTATGCTGAATCAAAAGCTAATTATCGGCAAGCTTGAAGGGAAAGATCATCTGATACATTCCTGCTACGCATCGGCAAAGGAGATAGCATATCCGATAAAAAACGATGGGTGTGTAGTTGGATTTGCCACTGTAAGCGGATACAAGGGCGAAGGCGATTATTTTGTAGACGAGGTGCTTTGGCGCGGGGCTCTTTCCGACGATGATATTCCGCTCGGAATAACCGAGGCACTTCTGCCACCACTTTGCATCATGATCGAATCACTGCTGGCGGTTGCTGGTAAGAGCGGACAGACCGAGCATAACAGAATTCTTGCTTACGTGTCGGAAAATCACGCCGCCGTCACTCTCGAGGAGCTTGCCGTTCATTTTGGCAGAAGCCGTTCGTACATCAGCCATTTGTTCAAAAAGCTTACCGGCAGATCAATAAGAGCCTATTGCAACGAACTGAAGCTTTTTTCAGCGGAAAAGCTTCTCAGAACGACAGAGATGTCGGTTACCGAAATCGCTTTTGAATCGGGCTTTGAGGACACGAGCTATTTCGTGAGACTTTTCAAGGAAAAATACGGCTATACTCCCTATAAATATAAGAAAAGTAACTTGACAAGATAAGACGGCCATAGTATAATTAAAAAAATAATTAAAGGAGAATATAGATTATGGGAATTATCAGAGCAACATTTTCCGCAATAGGCGGCTCTCTTGCCGACTCCTGGCTTGAGGTCATTGAAGCGAACGAGATGAGCGACACCACGGTATTTACCAAGGGTGTCAAGGTCAGAAAGAACGATAAAAGAAGCAGTAACAGACGAGGCACTGAGGATACTATCTCCAACGGCTCGGTCATTCACGTTTACCCCGGGCAGTTTATGATGCTCGTCGAGGGCGGTAAGGTGGTCGATTTCACCGCTGAGGAAGGATATTATAAGGTAGATAACAGTGCGGCACCCTCTCTTTTCGCAGGGCAGTTCGGAGCTTCGATCAAGGAGGCTTTCAGCCGTATAAAGTTTGGCGGTACCCCCTCCTTTGCTCAGAAGGCTTACTTTATCAATCTTCAGGAGATAAAGGGTATAAAGTTCGGAACCAGAACTCCGGTCAATTACTTTGATAGCTTCTACAATGCCGAGCTGTTTTTGAGAGCCCACGGAAATTATTCGATAAAGATCACCGATCCTATTAAATTCTATACCGAGGTCGTTGCAAAGAATGCCGACAGAGTAGAAATACAGGAGATCAACGAGCAGTATCTCTCCGAGTTCCTTGAGGCGCTTACCGCCGCTATCAACAAGATGAGCGTTGACGGAATAAGAATATCCCACGTTGCCTCCAAGTCCCGTGAGCTTTCGGACTATATGCAGACCGAGCTTGATGCCGAGTGGAATGAGGGCAGAGGATTTGAGGTTCAGTCGGTAGGTATCGCAAGCGTTTCCTACGACGACGAGTCCAAGGAGCTTATAAATATGCGTAACAAGGGTGCAATGCTCGGTGACGCAAATATTCGTGAGGGCTTTGTTCAGGGCTCTATTGCCAGAGGCTTCGAGGCTGCCGGCTCTAACAGTGCAGGCTCGGCACAAGCCTTTATGGGCATGGGTATGGGCATGGGTGCAGGCGGTTCGTTTATGGGAGCCGCATCCGAGACCAACAGACGTCAGATGGAGGCAGAGCGCGAGGAGCGTGCAAAGGCTGCCCCCGCCGATTCATGGAAATGCTCCTGCGGCAATACCGCTACGGGTAAATTCTGCTCCGAGTGCGGATCGCCCAAGCCTCAAGCCGTTGATTCATGGAAATGCTCCTGTGGCAACACCGCTGCGGGTAAATTCTGCTCCGAGTGCGGAGCTCGCCGTCCCGAGGGGGATTGGTTCTGCTCTGAGTGCGGAGCAAAGAACCCCTCTTCTGCAAAATTCTGCTCGGAGTGCGGTAAGAAAAAATAAACTTTTGGAGGTAGATCGTTATGGGTTCTACCGTAACATATAAATGTCCGAATTGTGATGCGGGACTGATATTCGATGCCGAAAAGCAAAGTTTTGTTTGCGAATTCTGCATTTCTTCCTTTACTGAAGCAGAACTCCTTGGCACAAAGACAGGTAAGAAAGAGGAGGAAAGCAAGCAGGCTGACGACGAATTCTCCGAGGAGATAAATGAGTATATATGCCAAAGCTGCGGTGCCACAGTCATGGTTGACAGCTCCACTCTTGCCGATTTCTGTTACTACTGTCATAACCCTATCGTCCTTGTAGGAAAGGCGAGCGGAGAGCTTCGTCCGACAAAGATCGTACCCTTCCGATTTGATAAGGAAGAGGCAAGGAACTGCTTTCTTCGTTATGCCAAGAAAAAATGGTTTGTTCCTAACGATTATTTTTCTAAGGAGCATTCGGATAAGATCAAGGGGATTTATTACCCCTTCTGGGTTACCGATGCCGATTCCTACTGTAATTATGAGGGAATAGGTCATAAGGTTCGTACCTGGCGTATGGGTGATTACCGTTATACCGAAACCTCACGCTTTTTGCTGAGACGTACCGGAAAAATCCATTTTGAGGATATCACCACCTCCGCAATTTCCGATGAGGATAAAAGTATGTTAGAGGGAATTCTTCCTTATTCTCTCAACGAGCATATTGATTTCAGTATCCCTTATCTTCAAGGATTTACCGCCAAGAAAAGAGATATTGACAGAGAGCTTCTTTCACTCGAGGTAAGACAGAAGATGGAAGGGTATGCAAGCACTCTTCTCGGTCAGACTGCCGGCGGTTATACAACTCTACACGGTGAGCAGGTCGATCTTAACATAACGAAGAGTCATTGGGATTATACCTTGATGCCTATATGGATCCTCACCTATAAACGAAAAGGGAAAAATTATACCTATGCCATGAACGGCTCAACGGGTAAAATATACGGTGAGCTTCCCGTAAGCCTCTTTAAGCTGATCGGAGCGGGTATTTTGGCGGCACTTGTCGCGGGACTTCTTTCATTTCTTATCGGATGGGGGATGTTCTTATGAAAAAAGCGGTAGCTATTTTAATTATTGCAATAGCACTTGTTTTCGGCAATTTGCTCGTGTCGTTTGCCGATAGCTCTGAAAAAGAGCTTTACGGAAATCTTTTGTCCGAGGAGGAAAAAACAGTAGTTCGCTCGGCTTTGGACAAAGCGGAGGAGGAAACGGGCTATGACGTGTACGTATATGTCAGTGATAGTATCATCGGAGCCTCGGATGCTCTGCTTAGAATATTTGGAATCGGGGAATACGATGATGCCGTCATACTTCATATAGTCAAGTACTCGGACAGCTATTACGAGTATATGCTGTATACCTACGGCAGTGCGGCGAAGCTTAGTGACAGCTCGGTTGATAGAATTCTCGATGAAACCGATGTTTATCGTAACATCAAGTCCGGTAATCTTGCAGAGGGGATCGTAGCATTCGCGGAAGTCCTTGCCGAGGAGAAAGCAAGCTCTGATAGAAGTGCTCTTATAACCGTTATCATCATCTCGTCGGTAATCGCTCTTTGCTCGGGTGGTGCTACAATCGGAATAATTATCTATAAGTATAAAAAGAAGCTTAAATCTCCCGTATACCCTTTATCCAAATACGCCAATATGGATCTTGAGCATTCAAGCGATAACTTTCTCGGCTCTGCCGTTACCCGAACCAGGGTTGGCGGCTCTTCCGATGGTTCAAGAGGCGGCTCGGGAGGCGGAGGCGGCGGCTTCCGAGGAAAAAGATAAATAAATACTCCCGAGCTTTGCCAAATTAGGCAGCTCGGGAGCTTTCTTATTCAATTTCCTTTGGAACATCGATTATTCCTGTCAAATAATCGAGGCTTATATTATAGAATCTGGCAAGTTTAATATATTTATCAATCCCCATCATATGCTTGCCAAGTTCATATTTACTGTAATCGGATTGAGATATTTCGAGTTCTTTGGCGATATCACTTTGCGACAGATCTCTGTCCTCTCTGATATCTCTCAGTCTTTGGTAATAGTTCATACATATTCTCCCCATCTTTTTTCAAAGTATATCACAGTGGAGATTTTCACTATTGACATTAGTGGATAATTCCACTATAATGTATTCGAATAATTGATTATAAGAGGAATTGTATGAAAAAAGAAATCGAATTAAAACTCAAAGAGTTGGAAAAAATGTTGGAAGATAATATTTTTGAAGAACATTATAATTTGATGAAAAAAACGTATGAAAAGCTTGAAGGTATAATTAAAGAGAGAAATAAGATTATATTGATGGAATATTGCAAATATTCGGATATTTGTAACGAATTATCGAACGCTTCCTCATTTGTTTTGGGATTTAAAGAAGGGATAAAATTCATTATTGATTTAATAAAAGAGAAGGAAGATTAAAAAATGGGAAGCCGGTCAGAACGGCTTTTTATTTATTAGCATATAACAATTTTATATTTTCACTTTACATTAAAAATATTTTGTGGTAAAATATATAATAGGAAGTTATACGGCAAAGGAGGTTTATTATGGAAGAAGGAATATTTAAGTTAAAAAGCGATTATCTTCCCACGGGAGATCAGCCCGAGGCAATAAGAGCTCTTACCGAAGGTATCCTTGCCGGAGAGAGAGCTCAAACGCTCCTCGGAGTTACAGGCTCGGGTAAAACCTTTACCATGGCTAACGTTATTGCCAATTTGAACCGTCCCGCACTTGTTCTTGCTCATAATAAAACCCTCGCTGCTCAGCTTTGTACCGAGTTCCGCTCCTTCTTCCCCGAGAATGCGGTGGAATATTTCGTTTCCTATTACGATTACTATCAGCCCGAGGCATATATTCCCGGCAAGGATATGTATATCGAGAAGGACGCAATGATAAACGATGAGATAGATATGCTCAGGCATTCAGCGACCTCCTCGCTTTTTGAACGCCGTGACGTTATAATCGTTGCCTCTGTCTCTTGCATATATACTCTCGGAGATCCCCTAGAATACCACAATCTTCTCGTAGATATACGAGTAGGGCAGGAATTATCACGTGATGACCTTATACGCAGACTTGTTTCGATAAGCTATGAGCGTAACGACGTCAACTTTGTTCGTAATAAGTTCAGGGTAAGAGGAGACGTGGTGGAAATATTCCCCTCGTCGAGAAAGGACGTTGCCTTCCGTGTCGAATTTTTTGGTGACGAGGTTGATAGAATATCTAAGGTAAATCCTTTGACGGGTGAGGTCACCGAGCATCTTTCCTACGTTGTCATATTCCCGGCAACCCACTACGCCGTTTCGGACGAGAAAAGAGAAGCGGCACTTCTTGAAATAGAAGAGGAAATGCGGGAGCGTGTTGAATTTTTCAAGTCGCAGAATAAGCTGATAGAAGCACAAAGAATCGAGGAAAGAACCAAGTACGATCTGGAAATGCTCAGAGAGGTTGGTTTCTGCTCGGGTGTTGAAAACTATTCCCGTGTCCTTTCCGGCAGAGCTCCCGGCTCCACCCCCTTCACACTTCTCGATTATTTCCCGAGCGATTATATAATGTTCGTGGACGAATCCCACGTTACTCTTCCGCAGGTCAGAGGAATGTCCGGCGGAGATTACGCAAGAAAAAAGAATCTCGTTGAATTCGGCTTCCGCCTTCCCTCGGCGTTTGACAACCGTCCCTTGTTCTTTGAGGAATTCGAGGACAAAATGGGGCAGGTTATTTTCGTCTCGGCAACTCCGGGTGAATACGAGCATAACGAAAGCTCAAGCACCGTCGAGCAGCTTATCCGTCCCACGGGACTTATCGATCCCGAGATCGACGTTCGCCCGGTAGAAGGTCAGGTGGATGACCTGATCGGTGAGATCAGAAAAACCACCGAGAGAGGTGAAAAGGTTCTCGTCACCACCATGACAAAGAATATGGCAGAGGATCTGACCGAATACCTGCAAACTCACGGAATAAAGGTAAAGTATATCCACCACCAGGTAGAAACAATAGAGAGAATGGAAATAATCAGAGATCTTAGACTTGGTGAATTTGACGTGCTTGTGGGTATCAATTTGTTAAGAGAAGGTCTTGATATTCCCGAGGTTTCACTCGTTGCAATACTTGATGCTGATAAAGAGGGCTTCCTTAGAAGCGAAACCTCTCTTATACAGACCGTCGGTCGAGCTGCACGAAATGTCAACGGCAGAGTAATAATGTACGCTGACAGAATCACCGGCTCAATGCAGGGTGCGATAAACGAGACCAACAGACGAAGAAGGATACAGAGTCAGTATAATGAAAAGCACGGAATTATTCCGGAGAGTGTTCATAAGAAGGTTGCCGATGTGATCGAAATAGGCAGAAAGGTTGCCCCCGAGAAAAAGAAGAAGCTTTCTTCTCTTGAAAAGGCTCGCCTCATAGAGAAACTGACCGCAGAAATGCGTGAGGCGGCAAGGACTCTGGAATTCGAGAAGGCGGCATATCTCCGCGATCAGATCAAAGAGCTTAAAAAATAAGCCTTACCCTATTCACGGAAAGGCAAAAATCGAAATTAAAGGAAAAAACACGTAAAATGTCAAGAAATATTGTCATTAAAGGTGCAAAAGTTAATAATTTAAAGAATGTTGACGTAACGATACCGAGAGATAAGCTCGTTGTTCTTACCGGTCTTTCGGGTAGCGGAAAGTCATCTCTTGCATTCGATACCCTCTACGCTGAAGGACACAGAAGATTCGTTGAATCGCTTTCCTCGTATGCAAGAATGTTTATCGGTCAGATGGATAAGCCCGAGGTCGATCTTATAGAAGGTCTTTCGCCCTCTATCTCAATTGATCAGAAGACGACGTCAAAGAACCCCCGTTCTACCGTAGGAACTGTAACCGAAATCTACGATTACTTAAGGCTTTTATACGCAAGAGTCGGAATTCCTCACTGTCCCGTCTGCGGCAAGGAAATAACACAGCAGTCGCTCGATCAGATCGTTGATAGGATCCTTTCGCTGGAAGAGGGTACCCGATTTATGGTTTTGGCACCCGTTGTCAGAGCTCAGAAGGGAATGCACGAGAAGGTTTTTGCCGATGCTAGAAAATCCGGCTTTGCAAGGGTTAGAGTAGACGGTAGTATGTACGACCTTTCGGAGGATATCACACTTGACAAGAATCTCAAGCACTCGATTGATATCGTTCTTGACCGACTTGTTCTTCGTTCCGATGTCCGTTCCAGGCTCTCGGATTCGGTAGAGAGTGCGCTCAAGGTTGCCGACGGCAGAGCAAACGTCCTTGTTGTAAACCGTGACGGAACCGACGGTGAGGAGCTGGAATTTTCGCAGAAGTACGCCTGCGAGGAGCATGGTATCAGCTTCCCCGAGCTTGAACCGAGAATGTTCTCCTTTAACAATCCCATAGGCGCCTGCCCCGAATGCTCCGGTATAGGTAATATGCAGCGTATTTCGATAAAAAAGCTGTTACCTCATATGGAATTGTCGCTCCGTGACGGTGGAATTGCCGCAAACGGCTTTAAAACAATGACAGAGGACTCCTGGACAGGACCTCTTGTTGCGGCGGTAGGTAAGGATTACGGATTTACGCTTGATACTCCCCTTAAGGATTTCAGCGATGATGCGATGCATGCTCTTATGTACGGAACAGGCTCGAAAAAATATTTTGTAACAAGGTATTTTGGAGGAAGCTCGAAGGAACAGAACACAACCTTCGACGGAATTGTCGGCATTATAGAGAAGCGTATGAGAATGCAGGGCGGTGATTGCTATCAGGAATTCGTTGAGGAGGTTGCCTGCCCCTCTTGCCGTGGCAGAAGGCTTTCGGATATGGTTCTCAGTGTAACCGTCGGTGGACTCAATATCGACGAAATATGCCGCCTGTCGGTCGAAAAAATGCTTGCATTCGTTGAAAAACTGCAATTTAACGAGTCGGAAGCTAAGATAGCCAAGGAAATTCTTAAGGAAATCAAGGCAAGACTCAATTTCCTGATCAGGGTAGGTCTTGATTACCTGAACCTTGCAAGAACCGCAGGTACGCTTTCGGGCGGGGAGGCTCAGAGAATTCGTCTTGCTACTCAGATAGGCTCGTCGCTTACCGGAGTTCTGTATATTCTCGACGAACCCAGCATAGGACTTCATCAACGTGATAACGGCAAGCTAATAGACACCCTGAAAAATCTTCGTGACCTCGGCAACAGCGTAATTGTAGTCGAACACGATGAGGATACTATGAGAGCGGCTGATTTTATAGTTGACGTCGGTCCCGGTGCGGGTATTCACGGCGGACAGATCGTTGCCATCGGCTCTCCCGAGGAGGTTTCGAAAGTATCGGGATCCATCACCGGCGAATACCTTTCGGGTAAGCGTAGAATAGAGGTGCCCCGTGAAAGAAGAAAAGGAAACGGAGAGTTCCTTCATATAATCGGTGCGGAGGAAAACAATCTCAAAAAAATAAACGTAGATATTCCTCTCGGCACATTTACTGCCGTTACGGGCGTATCGGGAAGCGGTAAATCCTCGCTTATCAACTCTATTCTTTACAGAACGCTTGCCCGCGACCTCAACCGTGCCATAACCTACCCGGGTAAGGTGGAGAAGATTACGGGACTTGAGCATCTTGATAAGGTTATCGCCATAGACCAGAGCCCTATCGGCAGAACGCCGAGGTCGAATCCTGCAACCTATACAGGACTGTTTACCGATATCAGAAATCTCTATTCCCAGACCAGAGACGCTAAGGCAAAGGGATATGATGCGGGCAGATTTTCCTTCAATATCCGTGGCGGAAGATGTGAGGCGTGCGAGGGCGATGGCGTAAAGTGCATTGAGATGAACTTCCTTCCCGATGTTTACGTAAAATGCGACGTATGTAAGGGGAAGCGTTACAACCGTGACACCCTCGAGGTGAAATATAAGGGCAAGAGCATATATGACGTTTTGGAAATGTCGGTAGAGGAGGGAATAAGCTTCTTTGACGGACTTCCCGCACTTCAGCGAAAGCTTCAGACGCTCTTTGACGTTGGTCTTGGTTATATCAAAATCGGTCAGTCCTCCACCACGCTTTCGGGCGGAGAGGCACAGAGAGTAAAGCTTGCGACCGAGCTTGCAAAGCGTTCCACAGGCAAGACGATATACATCCTTGACGAGCCCACCACAGGACTTCATACCGAGGACGTTTCCAAGCTCATCGGTATTTTGCAAAGACTTGCTGACGGCGGCAATACCGTGGTAGTTATCGAACACAATCTTGATCTCATCAAAACCGCCGACCACATAATAGATCTCGGTCCCGAGGGCGGTGACGGAGGAGGAACGGTAGTGATTACCGGAACTCCGGAGCAGGTTGCGGCGTGCAAGGAGTCTTATACAGGAGCATTTCTCAGAGAAAAGCTCGGATCAACCGATTAAAGAGGAGACAATTATGAAACTGAAAATAAAAAAGCTCGACGAAAGAGCTACGATTCCAACCTACGGAACCGAATTTTCCGCAGGAGCAGATCTTTATAACCTAAAGGACTGTGATATCACGGTAGAGCCTCATAAAACGGTTCTTGTGAAGACGGGAATTGCCTTGGAGATCCCCGAGGGCTATTGCGGACTCATCTTTGCCAGAAGCGGTCTTGCAACCAAGAGAGGTCTTGCTCCGGCTAACAAGGTAGGCGTTATAGATGCCGATTACCGAGGTGAAATAATGGTGTCGCTTCATAATCACACAGATTTGCCCGCATCGGTTGAGGGGGGCGAGCGTATCGCGCAGCTTGCTATCGTTCCTTTCCTCAAGGCGGAGTTCGAGGAGACTGATGAGCTTTCCGAAACCGTCAGAGGTGTTGGCGGATTTGGCTCAACCGGCAAAAAGTAAAGATATTTCAAGTTTAAGTCAAGTTTATGATAGAATAAATCGGGGTACTGAGGTATAATTTTCTTATACTTTGATTGGAGGCTTTAAAATGAGACTTGGAAGAATACAGAATAACTATACGGCAGAGGGGTTTGATCTTGTCAAGGAGCAAGGTCTCTCCTTTATTGAAATATGCTGCAATAACGACGAGGATGCCGCTAAGCTGATTGCCGCTAAAGAATCGGTCAAAGCAGAGATTGAAAGAACCGGAATTCCGATCTCCTGCGTAGGCAGATGGAATCATCACGTTCAGTCGGACGGTGTAATTGATAAGGAAAACGAGAAGCTTTATCATGAGCTTCTCGATACCGCAATTTTCCTCGGAGCAAGGAGCTTTGTTTGCGGTATTAATTACGATGAGAGTGTAACTCTCTATAAAAACTACTCAAACGCAATACTCTTCTTTGGCGGACTTATAGAAAGGGCAGCGGGAAGAATAAAGGTTGCGGTGCAGAACTGTCATTGGAACAATTTCGTTCTCTCACCGAGAGAATGGGAGGTAATTTTCCCCGAGCTGCCCGAGCTTTGCATAAAGTACGATCCGTCGCATGCTTATAACCGTGATGCCGATTATCTTGAGGAAATATCCGAGTGGGGGGGGAAAATAGCTCATTTCCACGTAAAAGGAACGGTTCACGCCGGTAAAAGAAAGATTGCAGATCCGCCTGCGGGAATGGATGACATCAATTGGGGCTCGGTATTTGCCGCTCTTTACGATCGTGGCTACGACGGAGATCTGAGCGTTGAGCCTCACTCGAGCGTATGGCAGGGCGAGCTCGGTTCAAAGGGCGTTGAATTTACAAAAAAATACATCGAACAGTTAATAATGTAAAAAAAGTGCGTTTTGCAAACAAATATAGGCAAAACGCACGATTTTTATTTGAAATATTCTTCTGTGAAGTAAATATCATTCTTGGGGATTTTGAATTCCTTGCCGTCGAGATAGTCGAGAACGGTCTCGCTCCCTTTGTTGAATGCGAACCTCAGTCGATAGGAGTAAAGAGCCTGGTACTTGTATCCCCGGCTTCTGTCATCCTTGTTAATGCCGTATTTTCCGTCTCCCACCAAGGGATGCCCGATATGAGCCATATGAGCTCTTATCTGATGGGTTCTTCCTGTCAAAAGCTCTACCTCGATAAGTGAGGTGTCCTTTGCCTTTGCGATAACCTTGTATTTTGTTATGATCTCCTTGGCTCCTCTTGGAGGATTCCTATCGTATACCTTGACGGTGTTGTTTTTTTCATCCTTAAGAAGATAACCCTTGATCGTTGCCGACTCGGGGGAGGGAATACCGTGAACTGCCGCAAGATAGAACTTGTCTAATTCACGATTCTTGATCTTTTCGTTCATTACACGCAGAGCCTCGGCATTTTTTGCCGCAATAACAATACCGCCGGTGTTTCTGTCAATTCTGTTGCATAATGCGGGAGCAAAGCTCTGCTCGTCCGCAGGACTGTACTCGCCCTTTTGATAAAGATAGGCTTGGATATGAGTTATCAGAGTATTTGTTGATCCTTTTTCGTCCTCGTGTACCGAAATACCCGGTCTTTTGTTGAGGAGTATAATATTTTCGTCCTCGTAAACAATATCCAGCCTCGGCGTAATAGATTCAAATGAATCCTTGTTTACCTTCTTTTCGAAGAATTCCTCCGCTAAAAAGCACTGTATAGTATCTCCCTCGCAAAGAAGCGTGTTATTTTCCGCTCTTTTTCTGTTGACCTTGATCTTTTTAGTTCTGATAGATTTATAAAGAAGGCTTGTCGGAAGATCAAGTGCCTTGGTCAGGAACTTGTCAAGTCTTTGTCCGGAGTCGTTTTTTCCTATTTTCAGCTCTCGCATAAACTCTCCTTGAATTTCTTTTTACTAATTATACATTATTTCCTCGACCTTTTCAACCCCAAATGCTCAAAAAAACACTATATTTGTAAAAATGTGTAAAAACTGTCCTATTTTACAAAACAATAATCCATTTTTCTATTGCAAAATTTCCTGTCATAGGTTATAATATAAAAAAATACTTTGAAACAAAGGAGAATAACTATGAAAAATCCCGAGCTTGTAATAATGGCGGCAGGTATGGGTAGCCGTTACGGCGGACTTAAGCAGATCGACTCGGTAGATGCAGAAGGTCATATCATTATCGACTATTCTATCTACGATGCTATCAAGGCAGGCTTCCGTGACGTTACTCTCATAATCAAGAAGGAGATCGAGAAGGATTTCCGTGAGGTAATGGACGCTCATCTTGCAGGTAAGAATATAAACGTTAAGTACGTCTATCAGGAGCTTGATAAGCTTCCCGAGGGCTACACTATTCCCGAGGGCAGAAAGAAGCCTTGGGGTACCGCTCACGCGCTTCTTTGCTGTCTTGGCACAGTAGATGCTCCCTTTGCTGTAATCAACGCAGACGACTATTACGGAGAGCATGCATTTGAGAAGATCTATAACTTCCTTAAGAATATTCCCGAGGACGGTAAGAATCATTTTGCTATGGTTGGCTATCGCATCAAAAATACCGTTACCGAGCAGGGAACAGTTTCCAGAGGCGTATGCGTAGCCGATGAGAACGGTATGCTTACCGAGATCACCGAGCGCACCAAGATCGGAATCAAGGATGGCGGAAAGATCTACTTCACCGAGGACGGTGTTGATTACGATCTCGATCCCGATTCTCTCGTTTCCATGAACCTTTGGGGACTTACTCCCGCATATCTTGAGGAATGTAAGAAGAGATTCCCCGCATTCCTTGACGAGAATGTTCCGAAGAATCCCGAGAAGTGCGAGTTCCTTCTTCCTACCGTTGCGTCAGACCTTATCAAGGAGGGTGTTTGCGACGTTAAGGTAATCGACAATTCCGATAAGTGGTATGGCGTTACCTACAAGGAGGATAAGGTGAACGTTGTCAATGCCTTCAAGGAGCTTAAGGCTAAGGGCATCTACCCCGACAATTTCTGATAAATTTATAAGAAAAGAGCGCTTTTGCAGGAATTTTGCCCTGCAAAAGCGCATTTTTTATACGTGTGAAAGAATCTTTTCTTCGGATTTTTCTTCGGATTTTTCTTCGGAATTATCCTTGGAAATTTCCTCGGTTTGTTCCTTGATGACATCCTTAGCAGAGGAAAGCATGAGCTTGATACGGTTAAGCTGGTTTACCTCGCTGGCACCCGGGTCGTAGTCTACTGCGACGATATTGGCGTTAGGATATGCCTTTTTCAGAACCTTGATAACACCCTTGCCGACAACGTGGTTGGGGAGGCAGGCGAAGGGCTGAATACAAACAATGTTGTTGATTCCTTCCGAAAGAAGCTCTGCCATCTCTCCGGTGAGGAACCATCCCTCGCCGTACTGATTTCCTATGGACAGGAAGGGTTTGGTGAGCTTTGCCACCTCGTAAATAGACATGGACGAGCTGAATCTCTTGCTCTCTCTAAGAGCCTTTTTCGCAGGTTTTCTGAGGAAGTCCACGGCGAAAATGCCAAGCTTTGATATTATCGAAGCTTTCTTTTTCGCCCCGAGGTACTTAGCCTTGTACTGAGAACCGAAAAGGCTGTAATTGAGGAAGTCCATAAAATCGGGAACGACAGCCTCCGCACCCTCCTTTTCAAGCAGCTCAACTAAGTGGTTGTTGGCGAGAGGCATGTATTTTACAAGTATCTCGCCTACGATTCCTACCCTGGGCTTTTTCAGGCTCTCATCAATGGGCAGGGCATCGAATTCCTCAACTATCTTCTTGCAAACCCTAGAGAACTTAAGTTCCTTGCCCTTTTCGGTGAAGGATCGTTTACACAGCTCCTTAAGCCTTTCGTGAAGTGCGTTTGCACTTCCGGGAATTCTTTCATAAGGACGTGTCTTGTAAAGACAGCGCATAAATACGTCACCGTAAATAAGTGCTCTTCCGGCATCAATAAGAAGCCTTGGAGTGAAGGCAAATCCGGAATTCTTTTCCATACCGTTTGCGTTAAGTGAAATAACCGGAATGTGAGACAGCCCGGCCTTTGCAAGAGCTCTCCTTATAAAGGCTACGTAATTACTTGCACGGCAGCAGCCTCCGGTCTGTGACATGAAAATAGCAAGCTTGTTTGTGTCATATCTGCCCGAAAGCACCGCCTCCATTATCTGACCTACTACGGTTATGGAGGGGAAGCAAGCGTCGTTGTTGACGTATTTTAATCCTGTATCAATGGCAGTACGGTTATCGTTATCAAGAATGACTGTGTTGTAGCCGTATTTCTTGAAGGCAAATGCAAGAAGGTCGAAGTGTATCGGGCTCATTTGCGGTGCGATAATAGTGTAGCCCGAATCCTTCATTTCCTTGGTAAATTCCGCACGCTCAAAGCCCTCGTTGTTTTCATAAGGGCAGATACCCATCTTTTCACGGGTTTTCATAGCCGCAATCAGACTGCGAATACGAATTCTTGCGGCACCGAGATTGTTTACCTCGTCGATCTTAAGAAGAGTATAGAGCTTGCCGTAGCCGTCAAGTATCTCATTCATCTGGTCACTCGTTACGGCGTCCAGACCGCAACCGAAGGAGTTAAGCTGAATAAGCTCAAGGTCTTTTCTCTTTCCGACAAAATGTGCTGCGGAGTACAGTCTTGAATGATATACCCATTGGTCTACTACTCTTAAAGGCACGGTAGATGTCGTCATAGGAACACTGTCCTCGGTGAAAACGTACAGACCGTACGAGGCAATAAGCTCCGGAATACCGTGATTGATCTCAGAGTCAACGTGATAGGGCCTGCCTGCAAGCACAATGCCTCGCTTATTGTTTCGCTCCATTTCGGAAAGCAGCTCGGCACCCTTTTTCTTTATATCAGCCTTCGCCCTTTGCTGCTCACGCCATGCACTCTTTACCGCGGTGGCAACCTCCTTTTCGGAAATGCCCCATTCCTTTTTACAGAATACTACAAGCCTTTCTCTTGCGGTTTCTTCGCTGGTAAAGGCGATGAACGGACGCAGATAATTAATGTTTTTCTCGGAAAGTGCCTCAACGTTGTTCTTTATGTTTTCGGAATATGATACCACGATAGGGCAGTTGAAGTGGTTCTTTGCAAACTCGTTTTCCTGCTTTTCGTAGAATACACAGGGATAGAATATAGTCTTGACACCCTCGTTTATCAGCCATTCGATATGACCGTGTGACAGCTTTGCGGGATAGCACTCGGATTCCGAGGGTATGGATTCCATACCCAATTCATAAATATGTCTGTCGGTTTTGGGCGAAAGCACCGCTCTGAATCCAAGACACTTGAAGAATGTTGCCCAGAAGGGGTAATTCTCGTACATATTAAGAACTCTTGGCAGACCGATAACGCCTCGGGGAGCCTTACTCTCGGGTAGTGGCTTGTAGGAGAATATCCTTTGGTGCTTATATTCCATCATATTGGGGGCACTCTGCTTTCCGTCGGAGCTTCCCAATGCCTTTTCACAACGGTTGCCCGTAATATGACGTCTGTTGCCCTGGAAGCTGTTTACGGTCAGCATACAGTTATTGGAGCATCCACCGCACCTGGTGCTTTTTGAAGTGTATGTAAGATTTTTGATCTCCTCCAAGGATAGCATGGAGCTTTTCTCACCGTTGTAATGCTGTCTTGCAAGCAGAGCGGCGCCGAAAGCACCCATAATTCCGGAAATATCGGGGCAAACCGCCTCAACGCCCGAAACCTTTTCAAAGGCCCTTAAAATAGCCTTGTTATGGAAGGTTCCGCCCTGAACGACTATGTGTTCTCCAAGGCTGGAAGCATCCGAAAGCTTAATGACCTTATAAAGTGCATTTTTTATTACCGAATAAGCAAGACCTGCGGAGATATCGGAGACCGAAGCTCCCTCCTTTTGTGCCTGCTTGACGTTTGAGTTCATAAAGACGGTACAGCGAGTACCGAGATCTACGGGATTTTTAGCAAAAATCGCTTCCTTTGCAAATTCCTCGGCAGTGTAGCCGAGTGAGGTCGCAAAATTCTCAATGAAGGATCCGCAGCCGGAGGAACAGGCCTCGTTAAGCATAACGTTGTCAACCACACCGTTTTTCAGACGGATGCATTTCATATCCTGACCGCCAATGTCAAGGACACAGTCCACCTTACTGTCAAAGAAGGCGGCGGCAGTGCAGTGAGCTATGGTCTCAACCTCACCCTCGTCCAGCGAAAAGGCAGACTTAAGAAGAGCCTCTCCGTATCCGGTAGAGCAGGAGCGGACTATCCTCGCACCATCGGGAATAAGCTCGATAAGTGCGGAAACAGCGGTCTTTGCAGTTTCGATAGGATTTCCGTTGTTGTTTCTGTAAAAGGAATAAAGCAGCTCCCCTTGCTCACCTATAAGAGCAAGCTTTGTCGTAGTAGAGCCTGCATCGATGCCTAAGAACAGATTGCCCTTATATATCGAGAGATCACCCTTTTCGACCGAGGCCTTTGCATGCCTTTTGTTGAATTCTTCAAACTCCTCCTCGCCGTCAAAGAGGGGGGCAACTCTCGGCATCTCAAAGGAAACCGCAACACCCTCGCCAAGTCTTTCTAAAAGTGCCTCAATAGAGAACACGGCCTCGCACTCGGTGTTCATGGCCGCACCCATAGCGGCGAAAAGATGTGAATTATCGGGATCTATGGCGGTTTTTTCGGTAAGACCGAGAGTTCTTTTGAACGCCGCCTTGAGCTCTGTCAAGAAGTGCAGAGGACCGCCAAGAAAGGCAACGTTTCCTCTGATTGGCTTACCGCAGGCAAGACCGGAAATCGTTTGGTTTACGACTGCCTGGAATATCGAGGCGGCAAGGTCCTCCTTTGTCGCGCCCTCATTAATAAGCGGTTGAATGTCGGTTTTTGCAAAAACACCGCACCTTGCGGCAATTTGATAAATATGCTTGTAATTCTTAGCGGCTTCATTGAGTCCTGCCGCATCGGTCTGAAGAAGAGATGCCATCTGATCAATGAATGAGCCGGTGCCGCCTGCACAAACACCGTTCATTCGCTCTTCGAGACCACCGGTGAAATAGATGATCTTTGCATCCTCACCGCCAAGCTCGATTGCAACGTCTGTTTCGGGAGCGGCGTCCTTAAGTGCCTTTGCTACCGCAACTACCTCCTGAACGAAGGGAATTCCCAGAGCGTTACCGAGATTTATTGAGCCCGAACCCGTAATTGAAACAATAAGCTCGCATTCCCCGAGAATCTCTTTTGCTTCGGCTAACAGATCGTATAAAGTTTTTTGCGTATTCGCTTGATGGCGTCGGTATTCACCGAATACAATTTCGCCCGATTCGTTAAGAATAACGAGCTTTACCGTGGTTGAGCCAATATCTATACCGGCGCGATACCTGATCATACTTTTTCTCCTTATGCCTTAGTGGGGCTTTTATTATTTAAATAATACAATAACAGATTTTTAATTTTTTTTCAAGTAAATAATGTAAATTTTTATCGAAATCCCCCAAAATAAAGAAAAAACCGAGACTGCAAAGCGTTTTTTTGCAGTCTCGGTTGAAAAAACTTAAATATTATATGTCAAAATAGAGCTGAAATGTAAACTATGATTTACTTAAAATATTCAGTGAGGTAATCCTTGGTATTTTCGACCATTTCGTTGAAGAGTGCTCTTGCATCCTCTTTGTTGATCGTGACAAGGGGATCGTTGATGAATGCGGTGAAGGCAAGCTCAAGGTCTCTGTCACAGCAAGCCTTAAGGACAAGCTCCTGCTCTGCAACGGCTCTTGAGATGAGAGGATAAATACCCATGGGGATCTCTCCTGCGTTTACGGGAGTAACACTGTCGCTGGTGAATACCGCATTTGTCTCTACTATCGCGCCGAGAGGAAGGTTGGGGATCTGACCGACGTTGGGAATGTTTACGTTAGTAACAAGATCATCAAGACCGAGAAGAGCTCTCATCTGCTTAACTCCGTCCTCACCGGTTTCCTTAAGTACCACGGGCTCCTCGCCGCTGCGAAGTCTTTCGCTTCTTGCAAGTCTCTTCCCGAGATCCTCTTTTCTGTAGCTTACTGGAGTAAGACCGAAGCCCCACTCTCTGACCTTGCTGGGATTTTCGAGATACCATTTGCCCTCGCAGAACTCGGCAAGATGTCTGTCACCTGCCGCTGCAATAACACCGTATCTGTTGAAGAGGTCGAACTTCACTCTCTGGTTGCAGGCGAAAACGTCGTTCATCCAGTTGTCGTCCTTGCCTTTGGTATAGCCGGTCTCGGCATATTCTCTTGCAAAGCCGCGATAAAGCTCCAGAACGTCAATGTTTCTGTATTTTGCAGAGGTAAGCCAAGTGAAGTGGTTAACGCCAATAACGTTTACCTTAATGTCCTCACGCTTAACCTTCTCAAGTCCGTGCTCCTCCATGAGCATCTGAGCAAGCAGCTTCTGCGTACCGAATACCTCGTGACAGCAGCCAAACGCCTTGATGCCGGGGAACGCCTTATAAAGCATACCGGTAATAACGGTCATGGGATTGGTGTAGTTGATAACCCATGCGTTAGGGCAATACTTTTCAATGCTCTTCGCAATATATTCTATCATGGGAAGGGTACGAAGTGCACGAATGATACCTCCGGGGCCTGCGGTGTCGCCAACCGATTGATAAATGCCGTACTTCTCGGGAGTATGTACGTCGCTGTTCATTTCATCGAAGGTTCCGGGTAGAATTGAGATAACAACGAAATCGGCACCGGCAAGAGCCTCTCCGATAGTCTCTTTTGCGTAATAGGTCCACTTCGACTTTGCACCCTCCGCGTCATTGAACTTGTTACCGATTATCTCATTGTGCTTCGCCGCCTCAAGATCGATATCGTAAAGATTTACCTCACCGCTGATGTCCTCTGCTGCTGCAAGGTCACTCATAAGTCCCCACGCCCAGCCTCTGGAGCCTCCGCCGACGTATGCTATCTTGAGCTCTTCAACTCCGTTTTCGGTATATTTCATAATCTGCCTCCGTTTTATTGATTTTATTCTATTCTATACCAAAATAACTCGCTTTTCCTTGAAATACTTGATAATTAGGTATCGTTTCTTCGTTTTTTTGATTATTATCTGAAAATCGCACAAACGCCGATAAGAATGAAAAGAAATGCGAAATTAAATGCCGTGAATTTGAGTATGTATCTTGCGGTATGCCCGGGATCCTGCTTGCTGTATTCCTTAAAGGTGATAAGACTTGCAAGAGAGGCGATAAGTGTTCCCGCACCGCCGATATTGACACCAAGCAATAGCTCCTTATAATTGTCTGTAAACTGAGAAAGCAGTATTGCCGAGGGAACGTTGCTTATAAATTGGCAGGAAAGGGCGGAAAATACAAGAGTATCAATGCTGAGAAGATAGGAGAAGAAATCTCTTACAACGTCGATTCTTGCCATATTTCCGGAAAAAATAAAGAAGAAAACGAAGGTAAACAGAAGTCCGTAGTCCACTTGACGAAGAGCGAGTCTGTCAAGGAAAAGCAGGGCTATCGGAATTACTATAAGACCGATCTGATAGGGGATTCCTCTGAACACTATTGCGATGGAAAGAGCGAATAGCAGTAAATAGATCACAACTCTGCCCATAGGAAGAGAAGCCGCCTTTTCCTCAATGATAAGAGGCTCGGATTTTACGAAGATCAAACAGCAAACGGTGATCAGAACTACCGAAATAATGAACGGGAGAAGCATTATCTGTATAAATTCAAGATCGGGTATATTGAATTTTGAATAAAGGTAGAGGTTCTGAGGATTGCCGAATGGCGTCAGCATTCCGCCGAGATTTGCCGCAATATTCTGCATAATAAAGGTGAAAGCCATGTATTTTTCCTTGCCGGTGGTATGCAGAATAAAATAACCGAGGGGCAGGAAGGTTAGAAGTGCCATGTCATTGGCAATAAGCATCGAGCCGATAAAGGTTATGTAAACGAGAACGAGTATTGCTATCTTTGCGTTTTTGAATTTTCTGACTATCGCCTTGGCCAGAGTGTAAAAGAATCTGATATTTCGAAGAGCGCAGACTACCGCAAGCACGCAGAAAAGACAGGTCAGTGTCTTGAAGTCAAAATATCCGAGATATTCCTCGTCGGGAGGGACAATAAAAGAGGTAATCAGAGCGGCAACAGCGGCAATCAGCATGACCGCATTGGCTTTGACAAAATTTTTAACCTTGATCATAATGCACCTCTGCTTGAAATTTTTTCCTTAAGTAGTATAACACCGTTTTCGAAAAAATCAATAGTTTTTTAAAAAAAATAATTGACTAAAATTACCCGCTATGATATAATTAAACAAATCATAGACGAGGTGACAAGTATGCTTTATTCAACCAATACCAGCTTTCTCACATCGAGAGATGGAATCGATTTAAAAAAAGCTGTAAGAATGGTAATTGATTCGGGATTTCCCGCAATAGATCTTTCCATGATAAATTACGATTTCGTTATGGAGGATAATTATAAAGAAACCGCGAAGGAGCTCAAGGATATAGTAGATTTTGCGGGTGTTATATTTAATCAGGCTCATGCGCCCTTCGGCGGAGGATATGACAAGTACAGCACCGTAACGGCGGCAAATCTTCCCAGGGTTATTGAGTTTGCAGGGCTTATCGGAGTAAAGAATATTGTAATTCATCCGCTTCAGAAGATCAGATATTACGGCAGAGAAGAGGAGATGTTCGAGCTGAATATGGAGTTTTACTCGAAGCTCGGAGTCCATGCCAAAAATTCGGGAGTAAAGATTGCCATAGAGAATATGTGGCAGAATCATCCGGTCAATAATTACATAGTTGATGATATCGGAGCGGATCCGAGGGAGCTCTGCCGTTATTACGATACCCTAAACGATCCCGAGGCGTTTACCGTTTGCCTTGATATCGGTCACGTCGGTCTCTGCGGAAGAGAGCCTGAGGACGCGGTAAGAATTATCGGTCACGACCGTCTTGGCTCGATACACGCTCACGACGTTGATTACGTAAATGACCTCCACACACTTCCCGGCCTCTCCAAGCTTAATTGGGAGAATATCTGTCAAGCTCTTGGAGAAATCAACTATATCGGTGATTTTACACTCGAGTCACAGCTCTTTGCCAAAGGATATCCGACAGAGCATCTTCCCAACGTTCTCAGATTTATGGCAGAGACCGCAAAGCTCTATTCGGACAAAATAGATTATTACAGAAAAAAGGTATAAACGCAAAAAGCTCTCCCGCACTCTTTTTTGTGCAGGAGAGCCGATTTTGTCTACAAATGTCAACAATTGTTGTCAATCATGCAGATGCTTTGGTATTTTTCCTTCATATACTTCTTGCTTAGTACGTATTCTTCTCCGTTGTCCTTGACGTCGATAAACACCTCTTCGACAAACTTCATGGTCAAGGGGTTTCCGTTTACACGGTTACCGTACCTGTTCCAATGGAGAAGCGGCAGATCGGTCGAATAGTTCTTTCCCGCATAAACTCTCGTAGCGGCAAGCTTGTCGCAAACGCATTCTACCGCGTATTTGTAAGGCATAAGCGGATGCTCCGTACATTCATCGTCCAGCCAATACTCGATGTGATGCTTGTTTCTGCCCTTGTGATGCAGCCATGCATAGCTTTTTCCCGTGGCTCTTCTGCACGCTCCTATGGGAGATCTGTTCCCTTGGAAATGCTTTACACTTTCAAAAAATTCGGTAGGCGTAAATTTAGAAAGATCGTGTATGATCCCTCTGAAGGGTATTCCGCATTTACAGCAGTTGATAAATACTCTCCATTTATGTTTTGTTACAACTGCTAGATGACCGAAGAAATTTTTGCAGTATTTTCCGAAGCTCAATTATTCCACCAACCTTTCAATAATATTATATATGCGAAATTCGGTTTTGTCAACCGCAAATAGTCACGCATTTTTGGAAAAGTCGAGAAATATCAAACAAAAAAAGTGAAATAACGAACCGAAATAAGAGAAATAACGAAGGAACGGTTGACAAAGCGTAATATTTTTGCTAAAATATGTTTGGTTTTCTGACTTAGCAGAAAGGAAAATAGCGTGAAAGTTTAGCACCATCTGATTTGTCACTTAGTGCGTTTCACGCCTCAAATTTTCGCATTTTGGAGCCTTATTCCAAAATGCCGCTGAAACAGCGGTACCGAAAATTAGTTAAATATTTGTGCGGTCGCCTGATAGGCGACGGAATGGGGATTAAAATGAAAAAGACTTTTGTTACGCTTCTCGCGCTCCTGCTGCTATGCACCTCGGTTATTTCTTTATCATCCTGCGGCATTAACGGCAGCTGGGAAAATGATATTGCTACCCTGACCTTCAAGGGCGAAACGGTGACTATGGAATTGAAGGATGCGGATAATTCCGAGCCGGTAAGCTGTTCCTTTGAGATAATCGAGGAGGATGACCGCAAGTTCATTGCCTTCACCTGGGCTGAAAACGATGGTCCGCCCTCACCTCTTAAGCTTTTGGACGGTACTTTGTCGCTTTCCGAGGGGGAGGACGATAAGGGCGAATATATCAGAATCGGAAGAGCCATGACATTTTATAAGAAATAAATGAACGGATTCTGACATTTATTGTAATTTTTTTTGAGTTTTTTTGAAAAAGTAGTGACAAAAGCGTTTTTATGTGTTAAAATTAATTCAAATGTTTTTTGAGAGGTTACCAAAGTGGAAGAAAAAGAAATGAAAAAAGTTAATGTAAAAGAGGCGAAGGCAAAGGTTCCGATGTCCAAGGAGAAGAAGAGACTTATAATCATTCTTTCGGCGGTTGGCGTTGCTCTTCTTGCCGCATTGATACCCATTATTATTATAGTCGTAGGCAGTATGAAGCCCGATCCCGACGAAGAGACTCCCGATATTCCCGAGGACGTTTTCGAGGGAACCTATATTTATGAGTTGCCTGCAGGTATCTCCACGTATACCTTCTCTGAGAATAATAAGCTCACTGTTGTATACTCTTCTCCCGATGGTGATGTTGAGGTTGACGAGGAAGAAAATCTCATTGGCGGAAATGTTACTAAGACCGACGTTTATACTTACGAGGTGGTTTCTATCGACGGTAAGACGCATCTTAGGCTTACCAACGTTGCCGACAACTCTGTCACGACACTTCCTTTCGTATACGGTACCATGAACCCCACCTACTATTTTTGTGAAAACGAGAACTGTCTGTGGGCTGAATCCAGAGGCGGAACCTCCCAAGATCCCCGTGTATCAGGGTCTGAGTACTGCCCCTCTCACGCCGACAGTAAGATATATACCAAAGAGCTTTCCAGAAGGGTTATCGGTCTCGGCGAGGAGATGACTCTTTACTATAAGCTGTACGATAACCAGCAGTAATTTTTTCTAAATATTCGCATATCAAAGTGCCTGTGTTGTTTTTGCAGGCACTTTTCTTTTAAATTTATTGCATCTTGATTTTGTAATAATTTAGTGATATAATTATACTCGGAAGATTATTATGAATGGAACGGAAACGGATAAATGAAGAAAAAAGGTTTTTTGATAAAGCTTATCTCCGTTATTTTGCCCGCTGCGCTTCTGATCACTCTCGGCATTCAGGTCTTTGCCGCCGAGTCTATGGATGAGAGTCGGGTATACGATCTGTCAAAAGCGGGGGCAGTGAGCACTCAAACTGCAAACTCTGCTGATATTCTCGAGAATATACTTGGTGAGAGACTTTCTGATGCCGAGCGTTCATATCTTGTTGCCTACGGCGATCTTTCCGTCAAATATGATTCGGGTATCACCACCGCCAAGGTCTCGGCGATTCTTAACGAAGACAAACTATCTGTAACGGCATACCGCTATTCTTATACCTCCGTGTCTGGCATCAACGTTCAATGGACTCCGAGGAGCGTTACTCTTGGAAAAGATACCAAGCTTTTGACCGCATCGTCAGACGGGTTCACCGCAACGTTTGATGGTGTTACCGATGAATCGGGCGTTGCAAAGGTAGACGTGCTTTATACAATGAACGTGATAATTGACGAGGAGGATGCGACTGCGCTTTTGAATAAGGCAAGGTCGGATATCCCCGCCCTTGAAGAGGAGATCGGCAGAAGAACGGCAGCGTATGAGCACGCTCTTGCGGAGTATAACCGCTTGAATGAGCAGTATCTTGACTTTATTGAGGCTAAAGAACAGTATTATTCCGATCTTGAGAGCTATAAAAATTACGTTTCGGAATACAGACAGTATCAGGATAAGCTTGATGCGTATAACGAATATCTTGCTGATAAGGAAATATACGATGCCGAGCTTGCTTTGAGAGAAAAGTATGAAGAGGAGCTTGAAATTTATAAAACTCAATATCCCCTTTACGTTGATTATCTGGCTGCGGCTAAGACCTACGAAACAAATCTTGCCGAGTATAACAAATACGTCGAAAGCGTAAAGTCTTTCAGAAACCGTCTTGAAATTCTGGATTACTTAAATGTGAAAATGACATCCCTTGAACGCTCGGCGCTGGGTGCTATCAACGGTAACGTGGTTACCTCGGTTTTGGATGAGCGTGATTCTTTGGAAAGTAATCTGGTCGGAGCTCCTCCTCGTGTTATAGATCTTGCAGGAGAGGCTACCGATAATCTAAGAATACTCCTAAACGACTATTTCAGCTATACGACAGAGCAGGGAAGATACAGCTATTATCTTCAAAATTATGATGATCTGAAAACCAATATCGTAAATCTTTTTATATCTCTCGATTATCTGTATAGGAATTCCTCGGTAAGAGCGGCATTGTATGAAACCGAAAGAGATGAAAAATACAGAATTCTCGTCGCTCAGCTCTATCTTGTCGCCCATGCTATCTCCGACGAGCCGATAAAGAGCGTTTCAAAGGATCTTGTAGCGGGTAGCAAGGATGCCGATGGCTACAAGCAGTTCACTTACACATCAAAATATACAATGGACGTGTATAAATACACGGTGTCGGATATCCTCTATAAGGAAGAGCTTCTCGTTGACCGAAATTCTGCGACTCCTATAAATTCACCGTTCCCCACGGAAGTGACAGAGCCGACGGCTCCGGTTGTTGTTGAGAAACCGACAGAGCCCGAGTACGTAGCCGCTCCAAATGAGCTCATTCCCGTTTCCGATCCCGGTGAGCCTCCCACGGAGGTCTCGGATCCCGGCGAGCCTCCCGAGGAGGTTTCCGACCCCGGCAAGCCTCCAAAGGAGTATGTTCCGCCGAAGGAATATACCGATCTCATTTCTGCAAAGGATAGTATCCCCGTGAGAAAGAAGTCCTTTGACGGCGGATGCGTTCTTACGTTTAAGAAGACTGTAAGCAAGAAATTTCTGAATCAAGAAGAAGTAAATGTAAAGTTTTATTCCGAAAACAGTGATGTTTTGCTTTATGAAACCACAATAGATGCGGGAACTGCCGCCGATTATGACGGAGCTGTGCCGGTTAAGCAAGAGGATGACCGTGCTGTCTACGTATTTTCCGGATGGCAGAATGCTCAGGGAGAGGTAGTATCTCTTTCGGAGGTAAGCACCGATCTTATTTTGTATCCCCATTTTGAAGAGCAGATAAAAGAATATAAAATTATTTTCGATGTTGACGGCAAAAAATACGAGTATATTCTGCCATACGGACAAACACCCGTGTTCGAGGAGGGGGAACCCAAACGTGACGATGAGGGAACCGTGATGTATAAATTCGTGGGCTGGGATAGAGAGATCACCCCTGTTGTGGGTGATGCCGAGTATTTTGCACTTTTTGAGCAGGATTATATCGCTCCGTCGAGTCAAGGTGGAGCCTCCGTGTCGGTAAATGAAAACGGTCTCGTTCTTAATTACGGAATCGCCTTTGACAGAAGCCTTGATATCTCCCGTGTGCTTGAGAGAGCAGAAGAGGCGGGAGGCTTGGTTATAGTTTCGCCATATCTTACGTTGGATTTCAATTATTCGCAGGTGCTCGAGCTTATCGATTCGGATGCGGCAAGAATAACCTTTGAGGTTACGGAAAGTGCGGGAAGCCTGTGCAAATACAGGGTATCGCTGTATAATTCAAAGGGCGAGAACGTTGAAAAAGGGATAGGATTGAAGCTGGTTGACAGAACCGCTCCGCTTGAGGAAAATGAACGTCTTAAGCTCTTCTACTTTGATGAAGAAGGCAACCGTAGGTATACAAAATACGCAATTGAAGGTAAAAAGATGACCTTTTCTGCGATTCTTGGTAGAGAATATTTGCTTTCCTATGAGTACACGGTGACCACGGCTACCAGTAGCTTTGCTTCTCTTGGTGTCGATAAGGACTATTATACGGTTGGTGATAGCGTTTCGCTTCTTCTCGAGTTGCCTTATGACGTAAAATTGATAAGGCTCTATTACAAAACCTCGGACGGAAAAGAGACAGATCTTAGGACTATGAAATTTACTATGCCCAACTCGGATATTATTCTTATAGCCGATGTCGAATACGTGCGTTATAGAATAACGTTTGTGAGCGAGGATACCGTAATCAGCTCTATCTACTGTAACAGAGGTCAGATGCCGACTGCCCCCGAGGATCCTAAAAAGCTCAGCGATGACGAGAATCAGTATACATTTGTCGGTTGGTCTGAGGAATTGACTGCCGCAGAGGGGAACAAGACCTACTATGCGGTGTTCGAGGCATCACCGATCGAGATCGTCGAAGCTCCGGATAAAGGGCCCACTATCTATCAAAGGGCGGTGTTCATTGCAATTGCGGCAGGTGCGTTCTTAGTTTTAATTGCTATTATCGGTATTGGTATCAAGCTTCAGAGCTGATGCCGCTTAAAAAACAGGGTGAAATTTGTGTTTTATTAAAAAAAACCGAATTTCACCTTTTTTTTTGCGGAAATCTATTGATTTTATAAAGAAAAGATGATATAATCATATATATTAAAATAATACGCAAAATTTGTACGCATTATATGAATTTGCAAAGGGGTATGTTATGAAGATTTTTTCCAGGCATTTCAAATCGCTCGTCGCTTTGATCTTGGCGATGATCATGCTGCTTGGCACCGCCTTGCCGGTATTGGCGAGTTCGGTTGCTGACGGCGGAGCTGCTGTTGGCGGTACGGGCGTAGGAGCTGAAGAAGGAGGAGGAAGCGGTGAGAGCGGCGGAACTGGCGACTCTGCGTCGGTTGACACCGGCTGGTTTGTTCTTGAGACTACCGCTGACGGTATAACCGTTACTCTTCATCCCGAAAAGGATGCTCTCCTTAACGTTAACCGTGAACAGCTCAGTACCATTCTTTCGGAGCTTCTTGACTCTATACAGAGCTTGGTTATCGAGCAGATCAAGGATAACTGGATGGATAACAATACTTCTCCCGATCCCGAGGGTAATCCCGATGATTGGGCGGGTGCGTCTGCGGATACGATCTGGACCACCGCGATGACTTCTTACATAAAAAGTGAATATCTTGCTCCCGGTGAGACCGAGGTGAAGGAGGAGCATTACATTGCGTTCTTCAAAGATATCGTTTCGAATGACGAAAGTGTTGATGAGCTCGTTGCTTACGTATGTAACGCAATAAGACTTGCCGTAATGGCGGGACTTGATCCCGAGAGCCTTCCCGAGGCGGATATCAAGCTTACGGATGACCTTCAGTCTGCCTTTGATAAGTATCTTAACGATAAGGTGCATGAGTTTGCCACCGATGCCATCGAGCAGTATATAAATGAGGTAATCAATGATATTCCTCACGGAGCAGGCGCGGTCGGTCAGTTCATTATTGATAAGCTTCCCGAATACTTCACCGGAATTGTGGATGAGTATATCGCGCATAAGCTTGATCCGAGCGAGGATGCTCCCGGCACTGTCCTTGACGGTTACATTGACGGTTACATAAACGATTACGTTGATAATTACCTTGGCAACGCCGAAAAGATAGAGGCATTCATCAGAGGATGTATTGACGATTACCTTAAGAATATTAAGGATCATGCTCTGAATCCCGATTATCCTATCCCCGAGTATTCCACCGTAACCCCTGACGGTGTGATTAAGACCGAGGATGATATAATTAAGGATTTCCTCGTCGAGCAGATCGACAAATATTTCGATGAAAACGTAGACATCGATGCAGAGATCTATAACTGCGTAAATGATTACATAAAGGCTAAGAAAAACGAGACTGAGATTCCCGACGGTGAAATATACGGTATAATCGATGAAATTATCACGGCAAAGGTCAAAGCACTTATAAGAGCAGAGATCGTAGCTAAGGCCGAGACGGATTATCCCGACATTGACGTGACCGATCCCGATGTTTCTGCCGAAATAGACGCTGAAACCAATGCTCAGTACGCCGCACTTTCCGGAGTTGAATTTGAAGAATATTATAACGATTATATAATTGATCTCGGTAAGACCGAGGAGGAGCTTCCCGCATATTTCCGTGACGAGGCATTTGCAAACGCTGACCCCGCGTTTGATTTCGCTACCCTCGTCGGTAAAGATCAGAAGGATGCTGCCGTTGCGAAAGCAATGGATGCCATTAAGTCCGAGCTTGATAACTCAACTTTCCTTGAGCTTGTCAAGGAGATATTCGGTGAAATAGTTGAAGACCCCGCAAGACTTGATGAGCTTCTTGCCGAGGTGCTCGGAAGTCTTTCCGATGATGATATCAATGTGCTCGTTGAAAACTATCTTACCGATGCGGTTATTAACGATGCTCTTTATAATGTAATAGGCGTTGGTACCTCCGCAGATGATGCGGGCGCAACTCTCGACGAAAGAGTTTCCTATATTATATCTATTCTTCTTCCTGCGTACACCGATGTACGTGACGAAATGTTCCTTAATCCCCCCGAGCTTGACTTTGATACGCTTCTTACAGCTTTCGACAGTCTGACGGTGGACGATCTCCGCTCTGATGAGACGGGTGCACTCCTTATCTTTGACGGTGAGATCAATAAGGAAAATCTCAAGATACTCTTTGGAGAGCTTCCTACCATTGAGGAGCTCGCAGAGATGGATCCTGAGGATATGTTCCTCAGCTATGCCCTTGACGTAAGCACGACCTTCGGTGATGCATCGATCAATCTTACTGTTAAGATGGCAACCGATTGCGAGGATTGTAACGCAGAGGTTTACGAAAAGTTTAAGACAGGTCTTAAGCTGTTTAACGACCATGTAAAGATCGATCTTAACGGCACGTCTCTCTCGGTTGACATCGATGTTCCCGAGATATTTGCAGACGCATTGCTTAAGGCTGTTAAGTCCGGCACCATTCCCGCCGACCTTAAGGAAAAGGTATATACCATACTTTCCGGTGGAATCGAGGATGCTTACGCATTCTATGGCGATATGACCTTCGACGAGCTTATAAGGCTTCTCGAGAGCGTAGATTTCGAAGGCGTTATCTCCGAGCTTGATAATGATAGAATCAAGAGTCTGCTCGGAAAATATATCGACGTTGATACTCTTACCAACGATCAGATCGTTGCAAAGGCTCGTGAGTTTGAGGATCGTTACAACCAGCTCAAGAATAAGCTTACCGGCTACGTAAACAGAGTATATAACAGAATCCCCGCGGAGTATAAGAGCAAGACCATACTCGAGCTCGGACTTTATAACGGCTCGACAGACGGTATTGCAAACTTCGATTTTGAGAAGACCGTTACTATCGATCAGGATATGCTTGACAAGCTTCAGGTATCTCTTATGGAGAAATTGCCTGACCACGAGTCCAAGATAATCTATCTCTTCGGTCTTATTGAGCTTGGTTATAAAACCGTTGATTTTGCCGTTGATGTAAACGTTGACGTTCCCGATATTGCAAGAGTTACTTACAAGATAGGTGATAAGGTTGTTAAGGACGGCTTCCTTCCCGAGGGTGCTGATCCCACCGCCTATGTAAGCGGTATGACCTCATATGAGGGCAGAGCAATTATCGGCTGGACCTACGAGGATGGCTCGGAATGTGCTGCTATGCCTGCCAAGGATATCGTTCTCGTTGCCGTTCTTGCCGACGTTGAGATACTTATTTCGGCTGATGACTTCGGCTCAACTGCTACCGGATACACCCACCTTTACGACGGTAATGATTACACTATTACCGCATCCGTTGATCCTTCCTATGTGAGTGAAAACGTAACGGTTACCTACCTCTGGCAGAAGGACGGTGCAGATTACCTTGTCGGTGATGCTATCACCGTTAAGGGCAGAGCAGATGCCGGCGTATACAAGGTTGTTGCTATCCTCGCTTATGAGGACGGCTCCTTTGCCGACAGCTTTGAGTTCGAGTTTACCGTAGACGTAACTCTTCCCGAGTATACTCTCGGATTGACCGATACCACCGTTACAGATCAAGAGCATGAGCTTACTGCCGATCTTACCTATGATTTCGCTCCCGAGAGTGAGGTTGTATATACGTGGTATTACGGAAGCTCCGTAGATTCTCTTGCACCTCTTGACGGTGTCAGCGGTACCTCTCATACCGTTATTGGCAATGCGGCGAGCGGCTTCTACGCTGTTAAAGCAAGCTTCACTCTCGATGGCGAGACCTTCGTTGTTTCGAGTGATGCGATAGAGGTCGTTATCGATTGGATAGAGCTTGATTTTACTATTACTGCCACTGCAACCAAGAAGGATGAATTCTCCTATATTATCGATACCCTTATCGTAGGAAATTACTCTCCCTATACCGTTACCTATAAGTGGTATTACGGTACCTCCGCTGACGACATTACCACCGAGCTTACCGAGCTTGAAAATGAGAGCAGCATAGAGGTTACAGGATATACCTCCAGCGGCTTCTACCGTTGTGTTGCCGTTATTAATGCGGCAGGTCAGACAAAGACCGTATCGAGTAACGATATCGAGATAGTCATCGAGCGTCCCGTTCTTGATTTTACTCTTGAGCTTAACGCTGTGAAGAACGGTGAGTTCAGCTACTTGATCGAGACCGAGCTTACCGGCAACTATCCCACCGATTCCGTGACCTATAAGTGGTACTACGGTGCTTCGGCAGACTCTCTTACCGAGCTTACCGCTTATGCAGGCATGACCGAAATAGAGATTTTCGATTACACCTCCAGCGGTTACTATCTCTGTGAGGTAGTGGTCAATGCGGTAGGCGAGACCGAGACCGTAAGAAGCGAGCCTCTTCTCGTAACCATTGATCCTCCCGCGGCTGATTTCGTAATTTCTGCCGATGCGGAGAAGACCGGTACCTTCTCTTATACCATTAACACCGATATTACGGGTAACCTTCCCGGCTACACCGCAGAAATTAAGTGGTACTACGGTAGCTCCGTGGATTCTCTTGCAGAGCTTACCGATCTTGCAGGATATAGCTCTATCGACGTCTACGGTGTAAATGCAAGCGGTATCTACCGTGTCGAGGCGGTTATATCCGTTCTCGGACAGGTCGTAACCGTTACCGATGATGTAGAGATCATTATTGAGAAGCAGGTGATCAACCTTTCCGATATCTGGAATTATTCCGGATTTGATCCCTATGCATCCATCAACGTTATTGTTGCGAACGGAAATAATCATACCGTTAATAAAGTAACCACGCTTCCCATAGAATTCAGCGGAGACGTTACCGCTTCCGCTCACGGTCAGTATCAGACTGTCGCAACTATAACCGATACCGAGAATTATATCTTCGAGGACGGAACGGTTGTATCCACTCTTGATTGGTACATCGTTGATAGATTCAATATTCCCAACACCTATACCGAGGAATTTATCTATGACGGCTCGGCACACGAGCTTAAGGTAGTTATTCCTGACGGCTACGACGCATTTGAACTGACCTACCAGTGGTACAAGGTTATCGGTGATGATCCCGATAATTCCGAGCTCATTGTAGGCGCAACCTCTGATACCTATACCGTAACCAACGTTTCGGATAGCGGAATGTATAAGTGCGTAGTTAAGGCTACCGCTTACGGTTATGCTCAGAGAAGAAGTGTTATTTACAACGTAACCGTTAACCCTTCTGTTATCAATTTCAACGACTTCGATTGGACTGCTCCCGAGGGCTTCACCTACGACGGCACAGAGCATAGCTTCACCGTTGTAACCATTCCCGATGCGTACAAGGATCTTGTTGTTGTTGATTATGATAAGGATACCGACGGCATTCAGAATAACGTAGTATTCAAAAAGCCCGGTACCTACACCATTGCCGTTACACTCAGTCTTACCGATAGTGCGAATTACGTTCTCATAGAGGGAGACGTTCCTTCCTATGAGCTCACCGTTTCCAAGGCACAGTTTGATATGTCTAAGATCAAGTGGGACTATAC
This sequence comes from Eubacteriales bacterium, assembly GCA_045647805.1. Taxonomy (GTDB): domain Bacteria; phylum Bacillota; class Clostridia; order Oscillospirales; family CAG-272; genus UBA1740. The sequence goes on from JAZRMT010000104.1 coordinate 40,815, forward strand.
CGCTCCCTTCGACTATGACGGAAATTCGCACAGTGTTAAGATCGTAGGCTACGAATCATTCGGTGACATTGTAGTTCTTTACGATGAGGATGAGGCATACATCTACGAAGCAAGTGCGGTAGGAACCTACACCGCAGTATTCCTTGGATTTAAGGTTAAAGACGGTGAGGAACTCTTCAATCTCGGTGATTACTATGAATTCGATGAAACTCTGATCGAATTTAACCCCACTCTGTCTTGGGAGATCAAGGCAGTAGAGGAGCCTCCGATCATTGATGAAAAGGTTGAGTTCGAGCATGACGAGGACGACGTTTACGTAAAAGTCGTTGACTCCACGGGTAAGCTTCTCGGCTACACGATGACTGTCAATAAGGCTACCGGCTTTGATATCGTAACTATCGATGAGGTAAAGTATAAGATTCTCGCGGCATACGATATCGTCTTCCAGGATGCCGACTTTAAGTCTCCCGAATTTGCCGATGACGATGTCTTCGTAGTAACCCTTAATCTTCCCGATGGAATTGGTGATAAGACCATCCATATTATCTATATCGATGATGACGGACATCTCCACGAGCTTATAACAGATGAGCCTGTGATCGAAGATGGAAAGATCAGCTTCAACGCATCACACTTCTCTATCTACGGTATTGGCGTAGAGCATGAGGAAGACGATCCCGACGATCCACCTGTTGATCCCGATGATCCCGATG
>JAZRMT010000105.1:0-5793 GCA_045647805.1 Eubacteriales bacterium
GTTATAGCAGTAACAAGGATAAGCTTTCCGTCGGACTTGTCCTTAGCATCAGTAAGAAGCGAAAGATCGAGCTTCGCCTTAGCGTTACCGTAAAGCTCAACGTATTTTTCGTCTACGCCTGCTTCCTTTGCTATTTCAAGAATGTGTCGAGGCTTGATCGACTGTGCTATTTCAATATCTGTCATCATAATAAAATTCCTCCATTGTTGAATATTGTTAATACATTAATTATATATTATTATTTTTGAGTTGTCAATGTTTTTTCGGGAAAAGATATGGGGATTTCTTCACCCAAATCTACTATTTTAAGAAAACCTATTGACTCGGGAAAGAAAAATTGTTATAATTATAAAAATTTTTAAAAAATGGAGAAGACAACAATGCTCGACAGAATAATCCGAGACGGTAGGATAATCGACGGAAGCGGAAGCGAGCCTTACGTCGCTGACATAGGAATAAAAGACGGAAGAATCGTCAAGATCGGAGCTATAAGCGAAGAAGCCAAGGAAATAATCAATGCATCGGGACTTACGGTTACTCCAGGCTTCATTGATTCACACAGCCACTCCGACAAAGCAATATTCAATTTTCCCGAAATGAAGGAGAAATGTGAGCAAGGCATCACCACCTCCATCGGTGGTCAGTGCGGCACGTCTATAATTTGCGAGGGGTGTGAGAAGGCAGAGGATGTGTCAGCTTTTTTCACAAAGGCTAAGGAAACGGCTCTCGGCTCAAATCTTGCTTCATTTGTCGGTCACGGCACTATCAGACGTATGGTAATGGGATATGAAAACCGTGAACCTAGTGCAGATGAGCTTGAAAGAATGAAGGAGCTGGTTCGTGAAAGTGTTCGATCCGGAGCTGTCGGAATGTCTACGGGACTTATATACAACCCCGGTATGTTTGCCAAAGCAGACGAGCTGATAGAGTTATCCAAGGTGGCGGCATCGGAAGGCGGTCTACTCTCATCCCACATAAGGAACGAAAGTGACACTCTCATTGAGGCAGTCGAGGAATTTTTGTCAATTATTCGTGCAACCGGGGCGAGAGGAATTATCTCACACCATAAGTCTTGTTACGAAAGAAACTACGGAAAAGTCAACAAGACTTTACAAATGATTGACAAAATCAATGAAGAAGGCTTTGACGTTTACTGCGACGTTTATCCTTACACTGCAGCGTCTACGAGCGTTACCGCACGCTTTATTCCCAAGATCTATCAGGCTGACGGGAAAACTGTCGAAAACATCAGAGATCCCGAATCAAGGAAGAAGATAATAGAGCACAACGAGAAAAACTACGACGTCTCTCACATTGACTGGGCGCTTATCACTCGCTGTGCGGGGTATCCCGAATACAACGGAAAATACGTATGTGAGATAGCCGAAATGATGGGAGTCTCCGATATTGATGCGGCACTTAATCTCATTGAGATTTCGGGAGGTTCCTGTAATGCTTGCTTCTTCTCTATGTGCGAGGATGACGTTGCAACGGTTATTAAGCATCCAAGGTCTATGATCTGCACAGATTCAAGCGTTGCAACCGGCGATACACCATATCATCCAAGACTCGGGGCTTCCTTCCCGAAGGCTATACGCCGCTTTGTAAGAGAGCTTGGTGTGGTATCTCTGCCGGAAATGATTAGAAAAATGACTTCTCTTCCCGCCCACGTATATAACCTTCGAGAAAAGGGACTTATAAAGGAGGGGTATGACGCCGATATTTGTATCTTCGATTACGAAAGACTCACCGACAAAGCCGATTATGTCAATCCATTCCTCAAGGCGGAAGGATTGAATTACGTTATTATTGGGGGTGAGATAGTTTGTGAGGATGCGGTCTACACAGGCAAACGTCCTGCTAAATTTATAAAAAGAGTATAAAGAAAAAGCTTGGCTAAGCGGTTGTTTTAACCGTCGCCAAGTTTTTTTACGCAGCTCTGTTTTTTAGGATTATTCTTTGACTACTGAGGGTTTGTGGGTTATCTTTTTTCTCCAAGCGTAGAATGACATCGCGGCAAGTCCGAGTCCGGTTATGAGCCAAGAGATGGGATAGACGAGATAGAGCCCTGTAAGCGTACCGATAGAGGGGTAGATAAAGTTGATCCATATAAGACGGAAGACGCATATTCCGCCGATAGATACTATCATAGGAAGGATAGATTTACCAAGCCCCCTAAGAAAACCGGAAAGAGCTTCATTAATAGCACCTATGACATAGCTTGGAAGCATTACCGTCATTATTTCCTTAGCCGCAACAAGGATCTCCGCTCTGTTGGGATCATCCGGGGCAAGGTACATATTTACAAGCGGCTCATAGAAAATGAGCATAATCTGACCGACTACAACTCCGATCGTAACGACCTGAGCAAGGGCATAGAAGAGAGATTTCTTTATTCTGTCGGGCTTTTTTGCTCCGTAGTTCTGTCCTGTGAAGGTCATGGTAACGTGAAGATATGTATTGATCACCGTTGAAAGAAGAACATCGATATTAGTTGCAATGGTTCTGGCAGAAACAACGTGTGTGGGGAACTTATTAAGTGCGGCGACAAGGAAAAGGTTTGTGATTCCGAACAGTGATCCCTGGATAGCGGCAGGCACACCAAGCCTGAGTATTCTCGTCAGAGTGCCCTTATCTATGCCGATCTTCTTGAGGTTAAGAGCGTAAGGCTCATTTTTCCTTCTTATCAATGTAGAGATTACAACGATTGCGGAAAGATAATGAGACATAACCGTTGCTATTGCTACTCCGACAATGGATAGTTTGAAGACTATTACGAATATAAGATTAAAGATAACGTTGGTTATACCGCTGGCGGTAAGAGAGTAGAAGGGCGTTTTTGAATCTCCGACAGAACGAAGAGTTGAGGCTCCGAAGCTATACACCGCCTGGGCAGGCATACCTATGCAGACGATCCAAATATACATACGGGCCTTATCGTGAAGCTCAGACTTCGTTCCGAGAAGTCTTAACATAGGATCGGAAATCACAAATGCCAACAAAGCGAAAACAAGTCCTACGCACAAGCCAAAAAGAACAGAGGTATGTACACTGCGTGAAAGCGAATCATTATCCTTTGCACCAAAGCTACGGGAAACAACGGCGGCGGTGCCTGCGGCACAGCCTGTCATCAGTGCCGTGACCAGTGCTATAAACATAGATGTTGAGCCTATCGCAGCAAGGGCGTTGGGATCTCCCGAAAATTGCCCGACTACAATAGAGTCAGCCATACTGTAAAGCTGCTGAATCAGGTTAGTCAGCATAAGGGGAATAACAAAGGTGGCCATCTTGGAAAAAATGGGGCCCTCGGTTGCATCAACGTTTTTCTTTTTTAAGAGATTTGTCATTTTACTTTCTTCCTCCAATTACGCGGATATGCGTGTAATACGTGTAATAATTATAAACCCAGGAAGCTTTTTTTGTCAACCTAAAAGGCAAAAAATTTTTTCGAATAATGATCGTATATCAATACATATTCTTGTTACGGAAAATGTTCGAATAAACGTCCTTGACGAGAGTAAGGTGGCAATCGTCCAGAATTATTGTAATATCCGATGGAAGAAGAATGGGATCGTCGATCATCCATTCACATTTTCCCGTGCGAGCGCACTTGCGTGGTATTCTTACGGTACGGATCTCGCCCCTTGCCGCCTAGTTTACTGCATTCTGAATAGTTTTTGAATCGCTTTCGACAAAAAATCTTTTTTCATTAGGTGAAAGATACTGTTCCATAGAAAAATCCTTTTTCTATATTATATAATTACGAAATAATAAAATCAATAGTTTTTTGCTGTTTTTCAATGTACTATGTCCATTTTTATAGAAAAAAGGCTGAGTCATTAAGAATTCGGCAAAATCAATGCTTTTGAGACAAAAACAAGCAAAAGTTGCTGGATTCTTAATGCGAAGCCCCTTTGATTATTAATTACTCAGCCTTGGGAGTTGCATCCTTCATAGAAAGATTCTGTCTGCCCTTCTCGTCGGTGCCGAGATACTTAACTCTTACAACGTCACCAACAGAAACAGCATCCTCAACCTTCTCGGTTCTCTGCTGCTGAAGCTTAGAAATGCGTTCGTGTGAAAACTTTTTAAAAAACTTCGAAAAAACTCTTGACTTTTTATCGGGGATGTTTTATAATATGATGTACGACTTTGGAGGTTGTAGCCTAAACTACGCCCAAATGTCGAAATTTCGGAGGTATTTTCTGAGTGAAGCTTGATTTGAGACCGCTGCTTGCGGGGGATAGATTGCTTAGTTTCGATTATGAAATATCGCTCGATAATGCTTCGGAGGATGCCGGAAGTTTTCTTTTCGGTGTCGGTTTTCCTTCTCCCATGAAGGTGAAGGGTGATATTACCAACACGGCGGGATACATGAGAATGACGCTCTGCATGTCTGTCGATTATACGGCACAGTGTGCAAGATGTCTTGCTCCGGTATCCGGTCAGTTCACTCTTGACCTTGAGAAAACCGTTGCACCCAGAAATCTGCTGGACAACCTCGATGAGGATAAGCTCGACGATTACGCTATTATCGACGACGGTTTCCTTGATATCGACTCAACTCTGATAGAACAGCTTGAAATGGAATTCCCTATAAGATTCCTTTGCAAGGATGACTGTCTCGGATTGTGTCAGCGCTGCGGAAAGAATCTGAATGAGGGCTCCTGCAATTGCGGAAAGGATGAGATAGATCCCCGACTCGAACCCTTGAGAAAAATTCTTGAGCAGATGAAAAAAGAAGAAAAATAAAAAAATAACATAAAGAGAATGCGGAGAACGCATACTCAATCAGGAGGTAAAAGATGGCAGTACCGAAGAGAAAAACTTCTCATGCAAGAAAGATGAAGAGACGTTCCAACGTTTGGAAGCTCGCTACCCCCACCAACATCGTAAAGTGCCCTCAGTGCGGTGAGGATATCCTCGCATACCGTGTTTGCAAGGCTTGCGGTTACTACAAGGGTGAGGAGATCGTTGCTAAGGCTGACGCAGCTAAGTAATCTTCTTTGAGAAAATAAAAACGAGAGCGATTTGAGTCGCTCTCGTTTTTATTTATAGCTCTTATTTGCCGAGTTAAAGAGGTTTCACCTCTTCCTCATCCATTTTATGTTTGAGGATAAGATGATAGAGATACAATCTTCGGGGGCTAAATTTTTCATGTATATTTAGGTAAAAAAATTCATAAGAGATGAAATTAACAGCTCGGACGTCGGACTAAAGGCGTTTTCAAATCGACGTATTCGAGGATGCGAAACGAAGTTTTTTTAAAAAAATAAAAAAAAATATAATTTTCTTCAAAAAACCCCTTGACAAACCCAGAATCTTCTGCTATAATATAATGCGTCACCACGCTGGTGTGGCTCAATGGCAGAGCAGCTGATTTGTAATCAGCAGGTTGATGGTTCGACTCCGTTCACCAGCTCCATATTGAATTATTTGGGGGAATTCCCGAGCGGCCAAAGGGGACAGACTGTAAATCTGTTGTCACTGACTTCGCTGGTCCGAATCCAGCTTCCCCCACCAAATAAAAACCGACCTTTGTGGTCGGTTTTTTATTTGGTGGTGAAAGCTCTGCTTTCGAGCAGGCACTTGCTCAGCAAGTGCGCTGGTTCGCATACCCCGTGATGCCGTTGGGAGCTTGCTCACATAAGGCAAACGTGGGTATCTTTGCTCTGCAAATACCCAGCTTCTTCACGACCTTTGTGGTCGGTTTTTTATTTGGTGGTGAAAGCTCTGCTTTCGAGCAGGCACTTGCTCAGCAAGTGCGCTGGTTCGCATACCCCGTGATGCCGT
>JAZRMT010000106.1:0-4913 GCA_045647805.1 Eubacteriales bacterium
CCTCACTTTGCCAGGTGGGGTCTGCATTCGTTTTTTGGGAAAAAGAAAAAATATTCGAAAAAATTTCAAAAAAATGCTTGACAAAACAGAATTTTATGCTATAATATTAAAATGCGTAATAAGATTATTTTTCTATGGGGATATTCTGCGCTTTTTTCAGGAAAACATAGTCAAAATAACCAAAATTTCCCCATAAAAAACAACATAATAGCCAAATCGGCTGAAAATTCGCTTTTGCGACCCTAATTAGTAAAATTTTGAAGAATGGAGTGATTCTTTTTATGATGCTTAAACCCCGTAAACTTGGCACCAACGTGAGAATGAGCTTTTCCAAGATCGAGGCAGCAACCGAAATGCCTAATCTTATCGAGGTGCAGAAGGACTCGTACGAGTGGTTCCTGAGAGAGGGACTTAACGAGGTTCTCCGCGATGTATCTCCCATCGTGGATTACACCGGTAATCTGTCCATCGAGTTTACCGACTACACTATCGATCCTACTCCCAGATATCCCGTTGAGGAGTGCAAGGACAGATCGGTGACCTACGACGCCCATATGAAGGTAGGCGTGCGCCTTGTTAATAAGGCTACCGGCGAGCTTAAGACCGCCCAGATTTTCCTTGGCGACTTCCCGCTTATGACCGACAACGGAACCTTCGTTATTAACGGTGCAGAGAGAGTTATCGTTTCTCAGCTTGTGCGCTCCCCCGGTATGTACTATGCAGACGAGGTTGACAAGCAGGGTAAGCACAACTTTACCGCTACCGTTATCCCTTACAGAGGTGCTTGGCTTGAATATGAGAGCGATGCGGCAGGTTTGTTCTACGTTAAGATAGACAAGAACCGTAAGCTTCCCATCAGCGTACTTATCCGCGCACTTTGCGCACCCGGTGAGGACAGCGATGAGGCTATTATCGCTATGTTTGGTAACGAGGAGGCGCTTGAGGCTACCATGATGAAGGACGAGTGTGTAAACCTTGCCCTTGAGAACGGTACCACCTTCCGCGAGGAGGCACTTAAGGAGATCTATAAGAAGCTCCGTCCCGGCGAGCCCCCCCACGTTGAGTCCGCCGAAATTCTTGTAAATAATATGTTCTTCGACCCCAAGAGATACGATCTTGCTCCCGTCGGAAGATACAAATATAATAAGAAGGTCGCTCTTGCTAACAGAATCGAGGGCAAGACTCTTGCAGAGACTGTTGTCAATCCCGTTACCGGAGAGATCGTTGCAGAAGCGGGTGCCGCTATTACCCGTGAGATTGCAATTGCAATAGAGGATAGCCTTGTAAACGAGGTTCTCGTTAAGACCGAGACCGAGAGAGTGGTTAAGGTATTTTCCAATAACACCGTACGTCCCGAGCTTGTTCTCGGATACGATCTTTCCGATGCAGGCGTTAAGGCAGGCGAGAAGGTCAGATATTCCGTACTTTCCGAGATAGTTGCCGATGCTGATGCGGAGGGCCTTTCCGGTGATGCTAAGTCTGCATTCATCAAAAAGCAGGTTGCAGAGAAGCTTCATCTCCTTTGTCCTAAGCATATAACCAAAGAGGATATCTTTGCTTCTATTAACTATCTTCTTTGCCTTACTCACGGCATCGGTTCTACCGATGATATCGACCATCTCGGTAACAGACGTCTTCGTTGCGTAGGCGAGCTTCTTCAGAACCAACTCAGAATAGGTATGTCCAGAATGGACAAGAACATCAAGGAAAGAATGGCTACACACGACAATGATGACCTTCGTCCCGAGGCTCTCATCAACACCCGTCCCGTAGCAACCGCTATCCGCGAGTTCTTCGGCTCCTCGCCTCTTTCTCAGTTCATGGACCAGAACAACCCCCTTGCGGAGCTTACTCACAAGCGCCGTCTCTCTGCTCTCGGCCCCGGCGGTCTTTCCAGAGACAGGGCATCCTTCGAGGTCCGTGACGTTCACTATACACACTACGGTAGAATCTGTCCCGTAGAGACGCCCGAGGGACCGAACATCGGTCTTATCTCGTACCTTGCGTCCTATGCTAAGATCAGCGATTACGGTTTCCTTAAGGCTCCTTACAGAAAGGTTGATAAGGCAACCGGAAGAGTTACCGACGAGGTAGTTTATCTCACCGCAGACGAAGAGGACAACAACGTAGTTGCTCAGGCAAACGAGGCACTTGACGAGAACGGCTACTTCCTTAACAAGAAGGTTATTGCCAGACTTAACACCGAGTTCATCGAGGTTGAGCCCACCGACGTTGACCTTATGGACGCCTGCCCCCAGATGGCAGTTTCTGTTGCCGCCGGCTGTATTCCCTTCCTTGAGAACGACGACAACACCCGTGCGCTCATGGGATCTAACATGCAGAAGCAGGCAGTTCCGCTTATGATCACTGATTCTCCTATCGTTGCTACCGGTATGGAGTACAAGGCAGCCGTTGATTCGGGTGCGGTGGTCGTAGCTAAGGAGGGCGGTATGGTTGAAAGAGCTACCGGCTCCGAGATCGTGGTTCATACCGACTCCGGTAAAAAGGATGTTTATTATCTCATTAAATTCAAGCGCTCCAACCAGGGCACCTGCGTAAACCAGCGTCCCCTCGTTGAGGCAGGCGATAGGGTAGAGGCAGGTCAGGTCATTGCAGACGGCCCCGCAACCTATAACGGTGAAATATCCCTCGGTAAGAATGCTCTTATCGGATTTATGACATAGGAGGGCTACAACTACGAGGACGCAGTTCTTCTTAATGAGAGACTTGTCCGCGAGGATATGTATACCTCTATTCATATTGAGAAGTTCACCAAGGAAGCCCGTGACACCAAGCTTGGTGCTCAGGAGATCACCAGAGAGGTTCCCAACGTTGGTGAGGACGCTCTCAAGAATCTTGATCAGGACGGTATTGTAAGAATCGGTACCGAGGTTCGCCCCGGCGACATTCTGGTAGGTATGGTAACTCCCAAGGGTGAGACCGAGCTTACTCCCGAGGAAAGACTTCTTCGTGCAATCTTCGGTGAAAAGGCACGTGAGGTTAAGGACTCCTCGCTTAAGATGCGTCACGGCGAATATGGTGTAGTTGTTGACGTTAAGATTTATGACAGAACCAATTCCGATGAGCTTGCTCCCGGTGTAAACAAGGTAGTTCACGTTTACGTTGCACAGAAGAGAAAGATCTCTGTCGGAGATAAGATGGCGGGCCGTCACGGTAACAAGGGTGTCGTTTCCAGAATTCTTCCTCCCGAGGATATGCCCTTCCTTGCAGACGGTACTCCTCTTGATATCGTTCTTAACCCTCTCGGTGTTCCTTCACGTATGAACATCGGACAGGTGCTTGAGGTACACCTTGGTATCGCGTGCAGAAAGCTTGGCATCAAGATCATGACGCCTGTATTCGACGGTGCTAAGGAGACCGACATTCTCGAGCTTCTTCGCCAGGCTAAGTATACTCGTGATATCCGTCCTGACGAGTCGGTAAGAGGTAAGGCTGTGTTCATGGAGGTCGTTCGTGAGGACGGCAAGATGGATCTTCAGCGTGTCGATCAATCTATTGTTGACGACGATGAGAAGCTCAGAAGCCTTATGAAGACTCAGAACCTTAAGGTCATTGACGGTAAGGTTACTCTTTATGACGGACGTACCGGAGATCCCTTCGATAACCCCGTTACAGTCGGTATAATGTATTATCTCAAGCTTCACCACCTCGTAGACGATAAGATCCACGCTCGTTCGATCGGTTCCTACTCTCTCGTAACTCAGCAGCCTCTCGGAGGTAAGGCTCAGTTCGGAGGTCAGCGTTTCGGAGAGATGGAGGTATGGGCTCTCGAGGCATACGGCGCAGCTTATACACTTCAGGAGATCCTTACGGTCAAGTCCGACGATATCGCCGGAAGAACCAAGACCTACGAGGCGATCGTTAAGGGTCAGAATATTCCCACACCCGGCATTCCCGAATCCTTCAAGGTTCTCGTTAAGGAGCTTCAGGCACTTTGTCTTGACGTTCGTGTTCTTGACGAGGCAGGCGAGGATATAGATATTTCCGGTCTTTGCGAGGATGATACCCCTGTATTCAACAATATCGAGGAGGTCGAGCGCTCGGTTGATGCCGAGAACGAGGGCACTTCCGATGATGAGGATTACGCCGACGACGAGGAGTTCGACTCCGAGAGCGACGAGATCTTCGATGAGGATGAGGAGTACTCCTTTGATTCCGAGGACTACGACGAAGAAGACGAGGAATAATTTGTGAGACGGTGGCAGCCTGCCCCGACAGTGGGGCAGGGCGTCAGGCCTGCCGGATTTTAAGGAAAGGTTTATCAAGGTATGGAAAAAAATACATTTGATTCTATAAAAATTGGTCTTGCGTCCCCCGATATGATCCGTTCGTGGTCTCACGGAGAGGTAACCAAGGCAGAAACAATAAATTACCGTACTCTTAAGCCCGAGCGTGACGGTCTTTTCTGCGAACGCATCTTTGGCCCTACCAAGGATTGGGAGTGCCTTTGCGGTAAGTATAAGAGAGTCCGCTTCAAGGGTAAGGTATGTGAGAAGTGCGGTGTTGAGGTAACCACCAAGAAGGTTCGCCGTGAGCGTATGGGCAACATCGAGCTTGCAGCTCCTGTTTCTCATATCTGGTATTTCAAGGCTCTGCCCTCCAGAATGGGTGCGGTTCTTGATATGTCCACAAGACTTCTTGAGAGAGTTCTTTACTTTGCAAGATACGTTGTTATCGATCCCGGTAACACTCCTCTTGAGAAGAAGCAGCTCCTTACAGACACCGAGTATAACAGTGCAAGAGAAAAGTACGAGGACGATTTCAGAGCCGGAATGGGCGCTGAGGCTATTCGTGAGCTTCTTGCCGAGATCGATCTGGATGCTCTTTCCAAGGAGCTTCGTGAGAAGCTTGCAGAGTCCTCCGGACCTAAGAAGATCAAGATCATCAAGAGA
>JAZRMT010000107.1:0-1832 GCA_045647805.1 Eubacteriales bacterium
ATTGTTCTTTATACGAGCACGTAGCTGCATTATTGCTGTCGGCATCACGCACATAACGAGCATAGTTGTTGACGACGGATAAGAGGCTTCCAAATATCCGTCAATGAGCGTCGGTCTGTAATTGATGACAACAAATTCAAAGAGAACATAAACCGCCATCACTACTATGTAAAAGCCACCGAGTGCGAGAATGCTTCTGTCTACCTTGAATAGTTTTTTTCTTTTTATCCATTGTACAAGTCCGAGAACGGCAAACCCAAAGGCAACGCCGATGGGTACAAGACCGAGCCAATCGGTGATGGAGTACAAACACATATTCACTCCCGTGAGCTTGTGAACGTATCCGTTCAGCGTAGCAAAGCCTACACTTGACTCGTTTGGACCGATTGCACGAACATCAACAAGACTTACAAGAACCGTCCACAATACGAATACTGCAATAAAGCCCGACCCGACCCAAAACATCTTTGTTTTTTTCATAATCTTCTTACCTTCCTTTTTTGTATTGGCTTTCGCCCGAATACAGTTTAGAGGAAGTCAGAAAGAGAAGCAAGAAACGGCTCGTCACAAGGGCAGTACGATTCGTGTCATCGGTGTTTTATGAGGATAAAAGCCTTGACCAACAGCAACACGAACGCAAAAACGGCGGCATAGGGTTGAGAGCTTATTACAAAGAGCAGTACCGATACCGTGCCGAGCATCAATGAAATATTCGTTTTGTATTTCAGCCAAAATGCTTTTTCACAGCTTTGCAGGATAAGGGTAAGAACGCCCGTGAAAAACATACCTATCACAACAGCGAAATACGCCGACTTCAAATAGGTTTGAACACCGCCAAGCATGATAAGTGAAACGCTTCGGATCACGCCGTCGGTATTCTCGGCAAAGAAGGGCAGAAAAAAAAGCATTGCAACACTCAAATCGAGCAAGGCGTAAACCAAATCTTTAAATCGTGTTTCCTTTTGCTTATTATCTTCCTCGGCTATCGTGAGTACTTCGTCAGATGAAAGAAGCTCATCAATCGATACCGAAAAGAATTTCGAAATTGCTTTTAATGAATCTATGTTGGGGTACCCTCTGTTTGATTCCCATTTTGAGATCGCCGTGCGTGTGACGTAAAGCTTTTCCGCAAGCTCGTCTTGCGTTAATCCGTTGTCGGTTCTTAACTTTTTTAATTTTTCACCAAAAGTCACTTTTTTGCCTCCTTGATTTTATCAGCCCATTATAACATATTATCTCTTTTAAGTCACGACACTATCCGTCACGTTGCCTTTCCTTTGTTTACTGCGGGGCAATTGTTGATATTTATATAGAAAAGCCGATGAGGTTTCGATTGATTCCTCATCGGCTGATTTTATCTTTTCTTATAAATAACAAGCTCGGGATTCTCGCCGTTTTCCTCGTAGGTGCAGACCAAGAGGAAGTCCATATTGGCGGCAATACCGAAGCAACGGTCTCCGCCAAATTCACATTCAAGCTGACTGCCGAGGTAGGTTGCGTTGTCGTCAAGGAATTTTACCTTTTGTCCGTTTGGCAGCGCATATTCCAGATTGATAAAGCTTCCCGACAGCACGTTAAGGCTTTCGACCTTTGGCAGTCCCTCGATGTGAAGCAAGGTGTTGAATTCGGAGATGATCTGCTGTTTAAATTCCTCGAATTTTTCCTTGCCGCCGAGGTTGATATACTGCTTCCAAAAGTCCATGGTAAAATCGCCGTCGGCGTAGCACCATCCGCAGTAATGCTCATTGAACGAGCCGTCTTTCTCGCGGCTGATGTCGGTGTCCGAAAGCTTCATACCGCAGCATTCACAGACGAGCTCGCGGGGACAGCCG
>JAZRMT010000108.1:0-3688 GCA_045647805.1 Eubacteriales bacterium
CCAAGAGCGGTTCTATCACATCGGTTCAGGCAGTTTACGTTCCTGCGGACGACCTTACCGACCCGGCTCCCGCAACCACCTTTGCCCACCTTGACGCAACGACGGTTCTTTCGAGAGGTATTGCTTCCCTCGGTATCTACCCCGCGGTTGATCCTCTTGATTCCACATCGAGAATCCTTGCACCCGAGGTTGTAGGAATCGAACATTACGAGGTTGCTTCGGGTGTCAAGAAAATACTCCAGAGATACAAGGAGCTCCAGGACATTATTGCAATTATGGGTATGGAGGAGCTTTCCGAGGAAGACAAAATCATTGTCGGACGTGCAAGGAAAATACAGAGATTCCTCTCCCAGCCCTTCTCGGTTGCAGAGCAGTTTACCGGCATGGAGGGCAAGTACGTCCCTCTTAAGGAAACAGTCAGAGGCTTCAAGGAGATACTTGAAGGCAAGCACGACGACCTTCCCGAGTCAGCATTCCTCTTCGTAGGTACTATCGAGGAGGCTATCGAAAAGGCTAAGAAGATCAAGGCCGAAGGATAAGGAGGAGCAATCCCTATGAATAGCTTCCACCTTGATATCGTAACCATATACGGTAACTTCTACTCCGAGGAAGTGGAGAGCCTTCTTGTCCACACCGATGACGGTGACGTCGAGATCCTTGCGGGACACGCCGACTTTCTCGCCTCGGTAGCCACCGGAAGAGCAAGAATAATCAAGGACGGCAAATCGAGGCTCGCATCCTGCTCGGGCGGATTCATTTCGGTAACGAAATCCGGCACGAAGCTGGTTACAAGCACCTTTGAATTTGCCGATGAGATCGACATAAACCGTGCAAAAGCAGCAAAAGAGAACGCAGAGCGTGCAATCGAACGTGCTATCTCCGACCGCGAGATAACTCTTGCAAAAGCAAAGCTCCAAAGAGCGATCAACCGTATCAATATTGCACAAAGCAAATAAAATAACGACGGCTTTTTACAGAGAGCCGTCGTTATTTTATTTATAATATTTTAAAAAGCTTAAATCTTTTCTCCGCCGAGGTAAACGTCGGTAACGTTAAGCTCACCGTCAACAAGGACGAGGTCTGCTCTCTTCCCTGCTTCGATTGCTCCTCTATCGGTATAGCCCATCACTCTTGCGGGTGTGGTAGACATCATCTTAGATACCTCCTCAATGGGAGCTCCGCCAAGTGTCACCATATTCTTAAGAAGTCTGTCGGTGGTGGCAACACTGCCGACAAATGCCTGGCGGTCCATCATCTTACCAACTCCGTCCTCGATGATCGCAGGAACACCGTCCTCTCGTCTGCCGGAAACGAACTCGGTTCCGTCGGGAAGGCCCGCACCTCTTATTCCATCGGTGATAAGACATATTCTGTCAGCACCCTTGCACTTATAGATAAGCTTAAGAAGGCTGTGAGGAAGGTGTTTTCCGTCACATATAACCTCGACCGTAAGCCTATCATCATAAAGCCCCGCCTCAATACATCCCGCAACACGGTAGGCATTGATTCTTACAACGCCTCGCATACCCGAGTAAAGGTGAGTTACAAGAGTGTATCCCTTATCCACCGCCTCAAGCATAGTATCGAAGTCGCAGTCAGTGTGTGCCGCCGCAACGACTATACCGTGTTCCTTTCCGCAAAGACCGACCTCGTAATTCGGATCAACCTCGGGAGCAGCACTGATACGCTCAACGAAGGGATATTTTGCAAGAATCTTCTCCAGATTTTCACGAGAAGGTTTGGACATCTTAGAAACGTCCTGAGCTCCGCACTGTGCCGCACTGAGCCAAGGTCCTTCAAGATGCACTCCATGAAGGGTAAGTCTATCCTCACCCAGAAGTGCAAATCTGTCCAGCGCGGCAAATATCGCCTCGTCGGTATCCGTCATAGTGGTAGCAACCAGAGTTGTAGTACCGTGAGCAAGGTGATACTTCGAGATCTCTATCATCTGCTCCGGAGTAGCGTCCATAAAATCGTTACCGCCTCCGCCGTGACAGTGGATATCTATAAATCCGGGAAGAAGATACTTGCCCTTTGCATCAATAGTATCAACACACGGGAGAGCCATTTCTCCGACGTACTCAATTTTGCCGTCGGATACTACCACAACACCGTTTTCAATTATTCCCTCGGTGGTAACGACCTTAGCGTTTATAAACTGAAATTTCATATTGTCCTCCATTCCGTCACCTATCGGCGAACGCACGACTTAGTAACTCTTGAAACTTAAATTAACGTTTTTGTCATATTATGTAAATCCTAGTTGTCATTTAATTCAACAATGACAGTGATTAGTTATTCCAGCCCATCCTATCGATTACACATCAAGATCCGTCTTCGGATCATAGGCAAGAGCCGGGCTTGTACTGTCAAGCAGAGTCAGGTGACAAAGGTCACCGTCAATTTTTCTTCTTTTCATTCGAGAACCCATTTTACCAAATAAGCAGCAGTATTATTATTGAGGTAACAAGCAAAATGCTTCCTACAACAATAATTATAACAGAGTTCTTATTAAAAGACATTACCGCTTTTGCTGATCCTTCGTCCACATTCTTGGTATTATGAGTAATTCTTTGTTTTCTCAAAGCGGTAACCACCGGTTTGTAGAGCAACATTGCCAAGGACGCATTTAAAATCGACTTAGCAAGATTAAAGGGGAATAAAACCTTCGGTAAAAGATCGATCACCATTTCCGTGGCAGCCATCTTAGGCATTCCAACGAACTCTGTCAGATATACAGGAGTTACAAAGCTATTAAGGAGCAGCATTACTCCGGTAGTTGCAGTGATAGCTGCAAAAAATCCAATAAGCGCACCGTTTAAACTTCGACGGTACTTATATATTGTAGCGGCGACAATGGAAAACACCGCAGAAGATGCAAAATTCATTATAAAGCCGTACCACGCAGTAGTACTGAATGTAACAAGCTCTATAAAAGCAGCAATAAATGCAATAATAATGCCCGACACAGGGCCGTAAATAAATGCAGCTATTGTTATAACCGCATCCTTAACGTCGAGCGAAAGAAATCCCGCTATGGGAGGTATTACGTTGCAAACGAGAGCAACCACAAAGGCGAGGGCCGAAAAGATAGAAATACCAACGACCTTCTGTAAGTAGATATTGTTTTTTCTGATTCCCGACCTTCCGGGAACACCGTATTTGTTACTCATATTTTTCCTTTCTCATCCGGACTTTACCGTCGGTTAAGGAATCTCACCTTATCGGATTCAGGTCGTCGGAATCTCAAATTTCCTCAATCAGTTGCAAATATTTTAATCTGATTTCCGAGGCTATTACCGATTTTTACCCGAATTTCGCAGACTTTACTGCCGGTATGGATTTACACCATTCCCCAAAGAATTTTTTTAATAGCATATTCGTACCGAATACTAAGGGTTAATTTTTTAATACTTTTTAGCTTTAAAAACGTTTTTAAATCTAATATTTTAAAATTCCCCGACACCTATGGCATCGGGGAATTTATCATTTGACCGAAGTCAAAATCAAAGCTTTAGGCTTTAATTATGCAAGGATCTCGGAAACGACGCCCGAACCAACGGTTCTACCACCCTCACGGATAGCGAAACGAAGACCCTTCTCGCAAGCGATAGGAGTGATGAGCTCAACGTTCATGTCAACGTTGTCGCCGGGACGGCACATCTCAACAGACTCGGGAAGGTTGATG
>JAZRMT010000109.1:0-8070 GCA_045647805.1 Eubacteriales bacterium
GAACCCACGCGACCAGCTTGGAAGGCTGGAATTCTACCATTGAACTACACTCGCATATTCTTTCCTAAACGCCATTATATAATATCATAAAAGTTTGGATTTGTCAACCCTTTTTTATAAAAAAGATAAATTTTTTTATGAATTTTTTTGATAACCGTTTTTCTTTTAAAAGTAAGATAATAATTATTTATTTTTTAAGTTATATTATTGCTTTTAAAATCTATTTATGTTAAAATTATTATAATAAAATCTTTGGGAGATTTAAGATGATAAAAGCCATACAGATAGCCTATAATGATTTGTTTGAACTTAAGTGTAATCTTGCGAGCAAGGCAGGATTTAAGCATATTGCGGTTAATTACACTGAGATACTTGGCAAGACAGAATATGAGTGGCAGAAGATCACAGAGGATATTCAACGGATTTTAGATGAAAATAACCTCGCGTGTGTTCAGACTCATCCTCATTATTACGATCTTCTCATATCCTCCGAGATAATTGATGAAAATTTCGAGTTTTGCATAAGGCAATCAATTATATCAAGCGGTGCGGTAGGGGCAGAGTATTGCGTATTTCATCCGAGATCCTCAATTTCCACAGGTTACAGCAGGTTAAAGTCGCTTGAAGATAATAGAAAATATTTTACGGAATATTTTGAGCTGGCATTAAATCACGGCACCTCTATTGCTGCCGAAAATCTTCCGATATTCCCCTCGCAGAAGAAAATAATGCCTTTCTATTCCTCCAGCTTCGAGGATCTTTCGGAATTGGTGGATTCCTTTGGCGATCAAAGGTTTAAGGTTTGTTGGGATTTCGGTCACGCCAATCTTCTTGATTATGACCAGACCGAAGCAATTAAATGCCTTGGTAAACGTATTGGATGTACTCACGTACATAACAACTACGGCTGGCGTGACGACCACTCCACTCCGGATATCGGTAATATTCCGTGGGATAAGGTTATGGCAGCTTTTTCCGAGATCGGGTACAATGGCCCGCTAACTCTCGAAACACATTGCAATTATCCCGAAAGAGATCTTCTGTTTAGCTTTGCAAAGCATAACCTTTCTTGCCTTGATTATCTTGAAAAACTGATGAAATAAATAAAAGGATGTATTTTTATGTCATTTTCTTTTGTACCGGATTATAGATTCGATAAATTCAATGACGTTACGGTCGATTTTCTGACGTCTTTGGGAATTAAAGGCGTAATTCTTGATATTGACAATACTCTTGAGCCATACGAGCATCCCGAGCCGGGTGAGCACGTTATTTTGTGGCTGAACGCTCTTGCAGAGGCAGGAATCAAGACTGCCATTGTGTCAAATAATAATAAGGAAAGAGTGGATCTGTTCAATAAGAATATCGGTATGCCTGCATATCCTAAGGGGAAAAAGCCCTTTAAAAAGAGTCTTCTTTTAGCAATGAAGGATATGGGAACCACCTCTGAAAACACTCTTCTTATGGGCGATCAGGTTTTTACCGACGTTTGGGCGGCACATAATGCCGGCATCCCGGCTATTCTTGTTCCTCCCATTAAGGATAAGACCGATCCGTTTACAAAATTCAAACGCTTTTTAGAAAAGCCCTTCCTAATCAAATATGATAAGAAAAAATAAAATGCTTTGTAATCTGGATAAAAAAATTCCACGCTTCGAATGGGGAGATGAATTTATAGCCGCCCTTCGTTCGGAAGCCGAAAAAATGCTTGGTGAGCCTATACATAGTCTTCCTTATTCTGAATTTATAAGGTTTTATGAAACCGGCAGCAGGGTAGAGTACGAGCAGCTTTATATGGAGCATAGGAAAAGGCTCTGGCATTTTGCGGCAATGGCACTTTACGAGGATGCTCCTACCTGGATCAGTGGTATTTGTGACACCTTATGTGCAATTTGCGGTGAATTTTTCTGGACTTTTCCTGCCCATGTTGATAAAAGCCTTAGCTACAAGGGAATCAGAGAGCATATCGACCTCTTTGCCGCAGAAACGGCTCAGCAGCTATCCGAGACGCTTTATCTCCTAGGCGACAGACTCCCTTCTCATATCGTGGATATGGTAAAGTTAAATCTAAGAGAAAGAATTGTTGAACCGTATTTAAACGTTGAGCAAGGCTGGCCTAAGAATAACTGGCAGGCAGTCTGCCACGGATGTGTTGCAATCTGCCTTATGGAGCTTTCTCTTGATGCGGAATTTAAAAAGTCCAAGGATAGAATTGTCGAAGGCCTTAACATCTTTCTTGATAGCTATCCCGAGGACGGAATATGTCTTGAAGGCCCTCTTTATTGGTCATACGGATTTGGCTATTTTGTTCACTGCGCGGCAATGCTCCGTGAATACACAGGTGGCGAGATCGACTTCTTTAAGAGTGAAAAAGTAAAGAATATTGCACATTTTTACGAGTACACATTCGTTAGTGACGAATATACCGTTCCTTTTGCCGATGCGGGGCATATTCTTTATCTGCATCCCGGTCTTATCGGCTTCTTGAACCGTGAATACGGTACAACCCCTATTTCTGAAGCTGTTGCTATAAAATATGGCTACGATCTTCGTTGGCGTTTTGCTGACATGATCCGTGATTTCTTCTGGAGGGGAGACTTTGCACATAGTGATAAAGCACCTACTGAGAAATATTTTCCCGATGCCCAGTGGTATTATAACCGTAAGGAAAATTATACCTTAGCGGCAAAGGGAGGGCACAACGATGAGCCACATAATCATAACGACATCGGCTCGTTTGTTATTTTTGCAAAGGGAATATACGTCGTTGACGACCTTGGCTGGCCGGAATACGATAAATATTATTTTGATAACTCCCGAAGATACAAAGATTATATCTGTGCTTCTTCTCTCGGTCACAGCGTTCCTATTGTAAACGGCACAGCTCAGCTCTACGGAAAAGATAAGTGCGCAAAAGTACTAAAGGCTTCTGATGGGGAATTCGTCCTAGATTTATCAGAGGCATACGGACTTTCTCTGGGTAATGTCAAGAGAAGTGTTTGTTGTAATCCCGATAGTGTAACTGTCAAGGATGAATTACCGGCGAAATACAGTCTTACCTCGAGGATTTCGCTCAGGTTAAAACCGGAGATAAAAGATGGATTTATAACGGTCGGTGATTCAGTAATCACTCCGGACCGTCCTTGCATGATTTCGGTTACCGAGCAGGTCTTTGAAACTCATTATTCGGTTGCTGTCAGCGACACGGGCAGATTTGTGACTGCATATCTTGTCGATTTTACGCCGAAGGACGGCTCCTCGGAGCTTATATTAAATATAAAAATATAATTTTTGGAGAATAATAAATTGAAAGCATATTTTGGACCGGGCGGAAACAGCGAAGCATTTAAGCTTGCAGGCTTTAAGTCCACCCTAGACGCCCCTGCATGGGTAAAATCAATTGGTCTTGACGCATATGAGTATGAGGCAGGCAACGGTCTTTCGGCATCCTCCGCCATGCTTGCCGCGATAGGTAAGGAGGCACAGACAGCAGGAATAAAAATGTCCTACCATACCCCTTACTTTATTTCGCTTTCCGGCGTTGTAGAGGAAAAGCGTCTTAACAGTATCAGATATATCAAAGAAAGCCTTGATGCAGCAAAGCTTCTAGGTGCAAAAACCATCGTAGTCCATTCCGGCTCGGCGGCTAAAATCAGCCGTAACGAAGCAATGCGACTTGCCGCCGATACACTTGTCAGAACGCTTTCCGAGGTCGATACATACGGTATCAAGATTGGTCTTGAAACTATGGGAAAGGTGAATCAGCTCGGTACTCTTGATGAGGTTTTAGAGCTTTGCAGAATTGACTCCGCATTCGTTCCGGTAGTTGACTTTGGGCATCTCAATGCAAGAGATCTAGGTGGAGTTTTTAAATCTGCCGATGATTATCTTCGCGTTTTTGACCGAATCGACCGTTGCCTTGGTGCAGAGATTGCAAAGGATCTTCACTGCCACTTCTCGAAGATCGAGTGGAGTGGTAGCGGTGAGAAGAGACATCTGACCTTTGAGGACGAGCTTTACGGACCGAGCTTTGAGCCCCTAGTGGATACTATAATTTCTCACGGACTTACCCCCACGATTATTTGTGAATCTGCTGGAAGTCAGTCGGATGACGCCCTTTCAATGAAGAAATATTACATGGAGAATTTGAAATGACTAGACTTGATAAGCTTAGATGCTCAATGAAGGAAAAGGGAATTGATTCGGTTCTCATTTTCGATGAGCTTAACCAGAGATATCTTTCGGAATTTGCCTTTAGCGACGGATATCTTTTCATAACTCTTGAGAATGCATATCTTATTACCGATTTCAGATATTATGAAATGGCACTTAAGCAGGTCGGCTCTTCTTTTGAGGTTACCATGACTAAGGAACGTCGCAAGTATCTCGAGGAGAAAATTGAAGAAAACTGTGTAAAGACCGTGGGCTTCGAGGGTGGATTCCTCTCCTACGAAACCTATATGAGCTATAAAAATAATTATCCTCAGATCGATCTTGTTGACATTGAGGATATGATCGAGATTCAAAGACAGCTTAAGCTGCCCGAGGAGATAGCCGCAATGCAGAAGGCGCAGGATATTGCCGATCTTGCCTTTTCACATATAGTTAAAGTCATAACTCCGCAGATGACCGAGATAGACGTTGCAGCCGAGATCGAATATATTATGCGTAAAAATGGTGCAGAGGCTCCCGCGTTTGAAACCATTGCCGTGTCCGGAGATGCATCCTCGTTGCCTCACGGCACACCGAGAAATTGCAAGCTCAAGAGCGGATTCCTTACAATGGACTACGGTGCAAAGATCGACGGTTATTGCTCTGATATGACCAGAACCATTGTTATAGGTCGTGCCGATGCTGATATGAAGAAGATTTATAATACCGTTCTTTCGGCACAGAAGGCTGCCCTTGAATTCCTCAAAGCAGGCTGTGATGCAGGGGAAGCGGACAAGGTCGCCCGGGATATAATTGATGCTAATGTGGAATACAAGGATGCATTCGGTCACTCTCTTGGTCATTCGGTAGGACTCTTTGTCCATGAGCAGCCCGCCCTTTCGCCGAGGGCGTTCGGAAGAAAGCTTCGTGTGTCTGAAATCCTTACCGTCGAGCCTGGTATTTATCTGTTTGGCAAATACGGTTGCAGAATAGAGGATATGGTTGCGATAGAGGAGAATGGTGTATATAACTTTACTCATTCCACCAAAGAGCTTATTGAAATATACTAGAATACCGATTTTTGTTAAAAAAAGTTATAAAAATAGAAAAAATATTATAAAACCCCTTGAAAAATCATTGCATTTATAGTAAAATAGTGGTGTAAATTATGGGCGAAGGATTTTTTTGATTCTTTAAAGGTTTTGGCGGACCGTTTATAGCCCCGAAAAACTTAAAATATCGCCAAGAAAAGGAAATTAAAGTATGTTAACAGCAGGTGATTTCAAAAACGGCGTTACCTTCGAGATGGAGGGTAAGGTTTATCAGGTAATCGAGTTCCAGCACGTAAAGCCCGGTAAGGGAGCAGCCTTCGTAAGAACCAAGTATAAGGACGTTATGACCGGTGCGATCCGTGAGCAGTCCTTCAACCCCACTGCAAAGTTTGAGAATGCAGTAATTGAGAGACGTGATCTTCAGTATTCCTACGACGACGGTGATCTTTATCACTTCATGGATACCGAGACTTGGGAGGAGACTCTCATTTCCCGTGACATGGTTGGCGATAACTTCAAGTTCGTTAAGGAAGAAATGATGTGTAAGATCTCTTCCTTCAAGGGTAAGGTATTCTCGGTTGAGCCTCCTACATTCGTAGAGCTTGCAGTTGTTGAGACCGAGCCCGGTGTTCGCGGCGATACTGCTACTAACGTTACCAAGGCAGCTACTCTTGAGACCGGTGCAGTAGTTAAGGTTCCGATCTTCATCAATGAGGGAGAGGTTCTCAAGATCGATACCAGAACCGGCGATTACGTAGAAAGAGTTTAATTTAAAAAATAAATGCTCTCCGATTTTCGGGGAGCATTTTGACAAAAGAAAGGAAATATTAAAATGGGAATAACAGAAAATGCAGCATATCTTAAGGGACTTTTTGACGGCTATGAGCTTGACAAGGAATCCAAGGAGGGCAAGATAATTGCCGGAATGCTTGATCTTATTGCAGATATGGCTGATAAGATCGCGGCTCTTGAAGCAGACAATAACGAGCTTCATGAGTATTGCGAGGAGCTTGACTCCGACCTCGGTCAGCTTGAAGAGGAGTTTTACTACGGCGAAGATGACGAGGACTACGACGATTACGACGACCTCAACGATGATGAGGATTACGAGGGCGAGGACGATTGCGAGTACTATGAGCTCGAGTGTCCCTCATGCGGTGAAGTGATCTGCTTTGACGACTCACTTGATCCCACCACTCTTGTTTGCCCCGCCTGCGGTGAGAAGATTGAGGAGATCGAGATTTGCGACGGCAATTGCGACGAGTGCACCGACGAGGAGTGCGAAGGCAATAATTAAAAGCCGTAAAACAATAAGTTTAGGTATTTTGTCAGATATATAATATAAGGACTCGATCATACGATAAAGCTTTGATCGAGCCCTTTTACTTTTTTATTATTTAAGTCGGAGTTTAGAAAATAAGACCGGAGATCTCGGATATGATCTTATTCATCTCTCCCATTCTGTCAAGCATTTCCTCGGCTAATTTCAGCTGACAGCGTGTTCTGACAAGATTATGCCCTCTGTAAAGCGTTTTGAAGTACTGATCGCCGGTTATAAAATCATCCAAGAAACGAACAGCCAGCTCTAAGGTCATAGTAAATGCACCGAGCGCCATAGTTTTTATTTCAATGGGCGTAAGCGAATGGGAAACCTCGGGAATGAAGCCCTCTGCAAATGCTTTGAAGCGCTCTATATCAAGCGAAACCTTGGACAGATCGGGCTCGTCCTCGGCAGCGGAGTTGGCGGCAAATCTTACCGCATCACCGAAGTCGTGAACAACAAGACCGGGCATTACCGTATCAAGGTCTATTACTGTCTTGGCTTCTTTTGTTGTTATATCGAAAAGTACGTTATTGATCTTTGTATCATTGTGAGTAACTCGTATAGGCATTTCCTGTGAGTCGATCAACTCATTGAGGCGAACTGCGAGAGGCTTAAGAGCCTTGATTCTTTCGATTTCGTCAAGCACCTCGTCTACTCTTCCACAAGGATCCTCGCTTACATGACGCATCAAAACGGCTATTCGACTGCGAGTGTTGTGGAAGTTTGGAATAGTCTCGTACAAGGAGCTTGCATCAAAATCGGCAAGACTTGTCTGGAAATTACCGAATGCCTTGCCCGCCGAACGAAGCTTATCAAGGTCGTCGCATTGATTGTAGGTAATCGTATTCGGTACGTATTCGGAAATTCTCCAGAATCCCTGATCCTCGGTGTAATAATTTTTGCCGTTATCCCGATGAGCAAAGTGCATAACGCAGTCACGGCTTTTGTGCTCTGCCTCAAGCTTGTTGGCAATATGCGTTGTAATTGCCTCTATGTTTTTCATTATCTGCTTAGGGTTTTTAAATACGAAAATATTCAGCTTTTGAAAAACATACCGCTTTTCAGTACCTTCATCATCAATAAATACGTCGAAGGTTTGATTGATGTTTCCGTTAGAGATGGTTTCGTATCGAACTATCTTTCCGGAAATATTAAAGATTTTTGCTAATTCTTCAAATTTCTTTTCCATAAGTCGCGTTTTCCTTTGTCGATTTTTAGTGTAAGTTAATGTTTTCATTTTATTTTATCATAAAAATTATACATTTGTCAACATAACAAATAAAATTATTGTTAAAAAGTGGATAAACTTTTTTAATTTTTAATCAAAATAACATTTTAAGTAATTATCTTAATTTTTGACTATTGACTTTTTCGTTATGTTATGATAAAATATTAACCGTTATGCGGGCGTGGCGGAACTGGCAGACGCGCCAGACTTAGGATCTGGTGGTTATCCGTGCAGGTTCAAGTCCTGTCACCCGCACCAAACAGAAAAGAGAGTCCATTGAGGCTCTCTTTTTTGTTTTGCGTGGTGATATGGCG